>NZ_JAKRKC020000003.1:0-300000 GCF_022664455.2 Actinomadura luzonensis | reverse complement strand
GCCCGCCCTCGCGGCCGCCCGGAGCACGCACGGCGAGCGGACCCTCGTGGTCAGGGGGGCGGCGTTCACCGTGCTGCACCGCCGTACGCCGCTGCTCGGCGAGGCCGAGCTGCCCGTCCCCGCCGAGGCCGCCGCCCGGGTGACCGCCGCCGCGCAGGGGCTCGTCGGCGGGCGCGGCGGCGACGCCGCCACGCTGGCCCAGCACGGCATCGCGATGATCGCGGTGGCCCCGCCCGTCTCCGCCCGGCTCGCCAGGACGCTCGACTCGCAGCCTTCGCTGGAACGCCTCAGCCTGTCGGAGTCGGGCGGCCTGTGGCGGCTGGCCGAGCCGGTGACCCGGGTGCCGGCGCAGCCGGAGAGCGTCCTGCACAAGCCGTGGTTGTGGGCGCAGGGCGCGATGGTGCTGGTCATGCTGGTCCTGGCCGCCCCCGGACGGCGGGAGAGCCCGCAGGACGCCCCGGCCGAGCCCGCGCCGGCCGCGCCCCTCCTCGCGGCGAGGGCGTCGTGAGGGCCTTCGTCGAGAACAGGTTCGGCCTCCTCGCGGTGGTGACCGCCGTCCTGGCCGCCCTGTACGGGATCGCCTGGATCACCCGCCCCGCCCCGGCCGCCCCCGCCTCCGCCGCTCCGCGCAAGGTCCCGGTGGAGGCGGTCACCGCCGTCTGCCCCGGCACGAAGGGCGAGCGGGTCGGCGTCTACCTGCCCGGCGCGCTGTCCCACGAGACGATGGAGAGCGGCGAGCCGTACG
Source organism: Actinomadura luzonensis (assembly GCF_022664455.2). NCBI lineage: Bacteria > Bacillati > Actinomycetota > Actinomycetes > Streptosporangiales > Thermomonosporaceae > Actinomadura > Actinomadura luzonensis. Next base: position 299,255 of record NZ_JAKRKC020000003.1, on the reverse strand, counting down.
TGACCAACGGCCCCGGCGCGCTGGAGGCCGGCTACACCAGCCGCGTCACGCGCGGCGCCGCCCGCGGCCTGGCCGGCGTCCGCTGCACCGAGCCCGCGCCCGCCACCTGGCTGCTCGGCCCCGGCCCGGCGGACGCCTCGGTGGTCCTGCACCTGGTCAACGCCGACAAGGCGCCCGCCCTGGTGGACGTCCAGGTGCACGCCCCCGAGGGGCCGGTCTCCGGCGACAAGGGCGTGGGGCTGGAGATCGCGCCCGGCGGGAGCCGCGCCATCGACCTGCGCACGCTCGCGCCGTCGGCCGACATCGTCGCCGTCAGCGTCACCACCGTCTTCGGCCGGGTGGCGGTCTCCGCCCGCGCCGTCCTGGAGAGCGGCGGTGTGGACTGGATCCCCGCGGCCGCCGCGCCCGCCACCCGCGTGGTCGTCCCCGGCATCCCGGGCGGCGGCGGGGGCCGCGAGCTCGTCGTCGCCGCGCCCGGCGAGACGGACGCTACGGTGCGGGTGCGGGCCGTCAGCGAGGACGCCGAGTACGCGATGCGCGGGCGGGAGTCGCTGGACGTCCCGGCCGGGGGCGTCGTCGCGGCGGACGTCACCACCGGCCTCGCCGCCTCCTCCGCGGCCCTCGTGCTCACCTCGGACGTGCCGATCGTGGCCGGGTTCGTCATGACCGGCACCGGCGAGCACCAGGACGTCGCCTTCACCGCCGGCACGCCGTCCCTGGAGCTGGGCAGCGCGGTGGCCGCCAACGGCGCGGGCTCCCGCCTGGTGCTCACGGCCGTGGGGACGGCCCCGGGCAAGGTCCGGGTCCAGGTGGTGCCCGGCAAGGGCGCCGCCGGGCCCGCCCTCGACGTGGACGTCCCGGCGAACCGGACCCGCAGCGTCCGGCTCACCGCCCGCGGCGACTTCGCGGTGGTCGTCACGCCGGTCGCCGGCGAGGTCTACGGGGGCCGGGTGCTGGAGGAGCGGCGGAAGGACGGCCTCCTGCTCACCGCCCAGCCGCTGGCCCCGGCCCGCGTGTGGACCCTGCTGCCGCCGCTCGCGGACACCCCGCTCGTGGTCAGGTGACCCGCTCCAGCAGGTGCACGCTCACCGCCTCGCCCGCCTCCTTGCCGAGCAGCCCGCGCAGCCCGGCCTTCACCGGCAGCTTGTGGGTGCCGTCGCCGAGCGCCATGAACGAGGCGCGGAACGGATGCCCGTCGATGGTGCCGCGCACCCTGACCAGCCCGCGCGTCCCGAAGAACTCGGCCGATCCGGGCATCACGACGTACGTCCACCCGCCCTTGCCCTCGCTGCGCACCAACGTCGCGGTGAACCTCTCGTCCAGCTCCATGGCTCCTCCTCGTCCGGCTGTCGTGAAGGAGGGACCGGGGGGCGGGCGGGAACTCATCGGTCAGCGGCGGTCGTCGTAGCCGGGGTCGACGGTTTCGGGGGAGAGGCCGAGGAGGGTGGCGACCTGCTCGACGACCGTGTCGTGGACCATCGCGCCGAGCGTGTCGCGGTCGCGGGCGCGCGCCTCCAGCGGGCGCCGGTAGACCACCACCGCGGCCGGGCTCTGGCCGTCGGCGGCGTCGGCGCGGCCGAAGGGGATCGGGTCGGAGGTCAGGCGCGGGCCGTCGCCCAGCTCGCTCAGCGGCGGCACGTCCTCGACCGCGAACTCCACCGCCGAGAGCTGGCGCTCCCAGCGCGGCCGGAGCCGGTCGACGGCGTCGAGGACGAGGTCGTCGAAGCGTTCGCTGCGCGACTTGGCCATGGGGACGTGGGAGGGGGCGAGCGGGCCGCGCAGGCCACGACCGTGGCGGTCGCGCCGTCTGGGACCGCGCTTTGGTGTCACACGGTAAGTGTAAGGGGACGCACCGCCGGGGCCCGGGGCGGCGGGGCCGGTTCCGTGAGTGATCCTCGTGGCCGCGCGGGGCGGGGGGTAGCCATGTGGTGATCCTTTTGTGCACCCTCCGGGCGGGCCGTCCGGCGATCCCGGCAGGTTGTGCGGGGTGGCGTCATCGGGGCATGTGGGTGGAAAGGCTGCGACAGGTGTCCGAATTGTGGCGACACGCTCGTTAAGAGCGCTCAGATAGTGGCGCCTCGCACTCTTACCAGATACGGTCCCTCCGTGAGCCCCGTCCGCCGCTGTTCCCGCACCGCTTGCAGCCAGCCTGCCGTCTTCACGCTCACGTACGTATACGCCGACTCGACCGCTGTTCTCGGCCCCCTGGCGACGTACGCGGAGCCACACTGTTACGACCTGTGCGCCGAACACGCCGAGCGGCTGACCGCCCCCCGCGGCTGGGAAGTGGTGCGCCTGCCCACCGACGGCGCCTCGCCCAGCTCCGACGACCTCGAAGCGCTGGCCAACGCCGTCAGGGAGGCCGCGCGGCCGGCCCCGTCCGGCGGCGGCGAGCCGGTCGGCCAGGGCGTCGAGGTGGGGCGGCGCGGGCACCTGCGCGTTCTGCGGTCGGCTCAGCAGCACCGCGACCGGTAGGCTCGTCGTACACGGAGGAACGACCTGAGGGCGGAGCTGCAGTGGGCGACCTCGCCAAGATCTTCAAAGCGTACGACGTTCGCGGGGTGGTGCCCGACGAGTTCGACGAGCCGATCGCCGAGGCCGTGGGAGCGGCCTTCGTCGAGCTGACCGGCGCCGACTCCGTCGTGGTGGCGCACGACATGCGCGAGTCGTCGGCGCCGCTGTCGCAGGCGTTCGTCCGCGGGGCCCGCGCGCGCGGCGCCGACGTCGTCCACGCCGGGCTCGGCTCGACCGACCTGCTCTACTACGCCAGCGGCAGCCTCGGCCTGCCCGGCGCGATGTTCACCGCCAGCCACAACCCCGCCCAGTACAACGGCATGAAGCTGTGCCGCGCGGGCGCGGTGCCGATCGGCAGCGACACGGGGCTGGCCGAGATCCGCGACCGCGCCGCCGAGCTGGTCGGCGGCGTCGGGGCCGCGTCCGGGTCGCTGATCGAGAAGGACCTGCTCACCGGCTACGCGGGCCACCTGCGCACGCTGGTCGACCTGTCCGCGGTCCGGCCGCTCAAGGTGGTCGTCGACGCGGGCAACGGCATGGCCGGGCACACCGTGCCGGCCGTGTTCGAGGGCCTGCCGGTCGAGCTGACGCCGCTCTACTTCGAGCTCGACGGCACCTTCCCGCACCACGACGCCAACCCGCTGGAGCCGCAGAACCTCGTCGACCTGCAGCGCGCGGTGCGCGACAGCGGGGCCGACCTCGGGCTCGCCTTCGACGGCGACGCCGACCGGTGCTGGGTGGTCGACGAGCGGGGCGAGTCGGTCTCGCCGTCGGCGATCACGGCGCTGGTGGCGGTGCGCGAGCTGGCCAAGCATCCCGGCGCGACGGTCATCCACAACCTGATCACCTCGCGCGGGGTGCCCGAGATCGTCCGCGAGCACGGCGGCGTCCCGGTGCGCACGCGCGTGGGCCACTCGTTCATCAAGGCCGAGATGGCGCGCACGGGCGCGGTGTTCGGCGGCGAGCACTCGGCCCACTACTACTTCCGCGACTTCTGGTTCGCCGACTCCGGCATGCTGGCGGCGATGCACGTGCTCGCCGCGCTGGGCGGCCAGGACCGGCCGCTGTCGGAGGTCGTGGCGGCCTACTCGCGCTACCACGCCTCGGGCGAGCTCAACAGCGCCGTCTCCGACCAGGGGGAGGCGCTGCGGCTGGTGCGCGAGGGCTTCGCGGGCCGGGGCGAGGTCGACGAACTCGACGGGCTCACCGTGTCCGCGCCCGACTGGTGGTTCAATCTGCGGGCGTCCAACACCGAGCCGCTGCTCAGGCTCAACGCCGAGGCGGCCGACGAGAGCAAGATGACGGCGATCAAGGACGAGGTCCTCGCCATCGTGGGAAGGGTGTCAGTGTGAAGATCGACGACTGGCTGCTGGAGATCCTGGCCTGCCCGGCGTGCAAGGCGCCCCTGCGCGCCGAGGCCGAGGCCGAGGAGCTGGCCTGCACGGGCTGCGGCCTGGTCTACCCCGTCCGGGATGACATCCCCGTCCTGCTCGTCGACGAGGCCAGGAAGCCGTGACCTGGGAGCCGGACCGGCTCGACGACCAGGCTCATCTGAGCGAGGCCGACCCCTCCGGCATGTTGCCGGCGGTGGCCGCGTCCGCGGCCCACGTCCGCACCGGCCACCGGGTGGCCGCCGAGGCCCCGCTCGACCGGCTGGCCGCCCACGGGCGGCCCAGGGCGATCGTGGTGGCGGGCATGGGCGGCTCGGGCATCGCGGGCGACATGCTCGCGGCGGTGGCCGGCTCCGGCGTGCCGCTGCCGATCGTGACGCTGCGCTCCTACCAGCTCCCCGGCTGGGTGGGCGCGACCGATCTGGTCATCGCCGTGTCCGGCTCCGGCGACACCGAGGAGACGGTGTCGGTCGCCACGCAGGCCGTGCGGCGCGGCTGCACGCTGCTCGGCGTGGGCCCCGCGGGCTCGCCGCTGGAGGCGATCGCCGTGCAGGCGTCGGCGCTCTACGTCGCGGTGCCGGCGCGCGGGCAGTCGCGGGCCAACCTGTGGCTGCTGGCGATCCCGCCGATCGTGGCCGCGGCGGCGCTGCGGCTGGTGCCGGTCGAGGACGACCTGTTCGAACGGGTGGCGCGCTCGCTGGAGGACCTGGCGCACCGGTGCCGCCCGTCCAGCGACTCCTTCATCAACCCCGGCAAGGCTCTCGCGCTGGACCTCGCCGAGAGCGTGCCGGTGATCTGGGGCACCTCGGCGGCCACCCGCGCGGCGGCGATCCGGCTGGCCGGCCAGCTCAACGCGAACGCGAAATATCCGGCGATCTACGGCGAGCTGCCCGAGGCGGGGCACAACCAGGTGGCCGCCTTCGACGGGCCGCTGGCCGAGCGCGACATCTTCGCCGACACCTCCTCCCGCACGCTCCGGCTCGTCCTGCTGCGCGACGTCGAGGAGCACCCGCAGGTGACGCGGCAGCGCGAGGTGACGCTCCGGCTGGCCCGCGACCGTGACGTGCCGGTCACCGAGCTGACCGCCGAGGGCACGCACCCGCTGGAGCGGATGGCCTCGCTCATCGGGCTCGGCGACTACGCCAGCGCCTATCTGGCGCTGGGTTACGGCATCGATCCGACCCCTGTGTCAGCGATCACTGAGCTCAAGGCAAGAATCTCCCAATAGGATCCCCTTCCGAGCCTTAAGTATGTGATCTCTATGAGTGGAGAAGACCGGTGAGCGCGAGCGGCGGAACAAAAGCGATCATTGCGGCATTGTCCGCGAACCTGGCCATCGCCGTGTCCAAGTTCGTGGCGGCGGCGTTCACCGGGTCGTCGTCGATGCTGGCGGAGGGCATTCACTCCGTCGCCGACTCGGGCAACCAGGTGCTGCTGCTGATCGGCGGCAAGCGGGCGGCGCGGGCCAGCACGAAGGAGCATCCGTTCGGCTACGGGCGCGAGCGTTATTTCTACGCTTTCGTGGTGGCCGTCGTGCTGTTCACGATCGGCGCCGCGTTCTCGATCTACGAAGGCGTTCACAAGATCGCCGATCCGCACCAGGTGGAGGCGCCGATCTGGGCGTTCGCGGTGCTGATCTTCGCGATCATCGCGGAGGGCTTCTCGTTCCGCACCGCCATCAAGGAGTCGAACGGGGTGCGCGGCGACCAGTCCTGGGTGTCGTTCGTCCGCCGGGCCAAGGCCCCCGAGCTGCCCGTCATCCTGCTGGAGGACCTGGGCGCGCTGCTCGGCCTGATCTTCGCGCTGTTCGGCGTCACGATGGCGGTCATCACCGGCGACGGCGTCTGGGACGGCATCGGCACCCTGATGATCGGCGTGCTGCTCGCCGTCATCGCGGTCGTGCTGGCCATGGAGACCAAGTCGCTGCTGGTCGGCGAGGGCGCCTCCACCGAGGACGAGGCCCGCATCCGCACCGCGCTGGAGAGCGCCCCCGAGGTGGCGCGCATCATCCACATGCGCACCCTGCACCTCGGCCCCGAGGAGCTGCTGGTCGCCGCCAAGATCGCGGTGGAGCGCGACGACACGGCGGCCGACGTGGCGCGCGGCATCGACGAGGCCGAGCGGCGCATCCGCGAGGCGGTGCCGATCGCCCGGGTCATCTACCTGGAGCCCGACCTCGACCGGCTGCGCACCCCCGCCTCGAACTGACCGCGCCCCCGTCACGCCCTCGTCCCGTCCCCGTCAGGCCGAGCGCCTGCGGGTCAGGCCGCTGATCGGCAGGGCGAGCGGCCCCGGCCACCGCAGCCGGTGCGCCGCCCGCCGCTCGCCCCGCCGCCGGCCGAGCGTGATGAACGCCTCGGCCTGCAACGCCGCGACCCCGATCCGCGGCAGGTCGCGGGCGTTGGGGTAGACCACGAAGCGCGGCTCCCAGATCGGCCGGAACTTGGCGTTGAACCGGTAGAGCGACTCGATCTGGAACCAGTGCGACAGGAAGACCAGCAGCGCGCGCCAGGCCCGCAGCACCGGCCCGGCCCCGAGGCGTTCGCCCCGCGCCAGCGCGGCCCGGAACATGGCGAAGTTCAGCGACACCTGCGTGAGCCCCAGCCCCGGCGCCGCCTGGAGGGTCCTGACGATCAGCAGCTCGTTGAGCCCGGGGTCGGCGGCCCGGTCGCGGCGCATGAGGTCCAGCGAGACGCCGTGCGGCCCCCACGGGACGAAGTGCAGCACCGCCTTCAGCTCGCCGTCCCGGTGCGCGGTGGTCACCAGGCAGTCGGCGTCGGCGGGGTCGCCGAAGCGGCCGAGCGCCATGGAGTAGCCGCGCTCGGTCTGGGTGCCGCGCCAGGCGTCGGCCGCCTGCTTGATCCGGTCGCGCTCGTCGCCGGGCAGGTCGGCGGCGCGGCTCACCCGGCAGGTGTAGCCGAGCCGTTCGACCCGGTTGACCATCTGCCGGACGTTGCGCATGGCCCGGCCCTCCAGCGTGAAGTCGGCCACCTCGACGACGGCCTCGTCGCCGATCTCCAGGGCGGACATGCCGGCCGTGCGGGTCCACACCTCGCCCGCCGTCTCGCCGCAGCCGATCACGGCGGGCACCCAGGCGTGCCGCCGCGCCTCGGTCATGAACGCCCGGATCGCCGCCGGCCACGCCTCCCGGTCGCCGATGGGGTCGCCGCTGGCCAGCATCACCCCGGACACCACCCGGTAGGCGACCGCGGCCTTGCCGGACGGAGAGAACAGCACGCTCTTGTCCCGCCGCAGCGCGAAGTAGCCGAGCGAGTCGCGTTCGCCGTGCCGGGCCAGCAGCGCGCGCAGCCGCGCCTCGTCCTGCTCGCTCAGCTCGGCCACCGGCCGGGACGGCCGGAGCGCCAGGTAGAGCGTGCTGACGGCGGTGAGCGTGCCGAGCGCCAGCAGCGAGAAGTACACCAGGTCGGACACCCGCGAGGAGACGAACGTGACCGGCCCCTCCATCCCGGCCAGCCCGAGCACCACGTGCTCCAGCCGGTCGAGCGTGCCGGGATGCCCGGCGAGCGCCCGCGGCCGGGCGCTGACGATGAGGTAGCCGAGCCCCACGTCGAGGGTCCCGAGCGCGAGCAGGTTGCCGAGGGCGTGCCAGCGCGAGCGCGGGTCGGGCAGCGCGGAGAACTCGCGGCGGCCGGCCACCAGCCCGGCCAGCAGCGCCAGCGAGACCGCCGCGGCGCCGGGACGCAGGTGGACGGCGCTCATGGCGGCGCTGACCGGCAGCAGCACCACGACCGCCCGCCAGGCGCGCACCTTCCCGCGCCGCAGCGCGTGCGCGATCATGACCAGTAAGATCCCGACGACCAGCGACGACGCCCGGACCACGGTGGTGACGATGCCGGGCAGCAGGTCGGACCACTCGCCCATCCGGCTCCGCTCGAAGTGCGGGAAGACGGCCTTGCCGATGTCGAGCAGCCCGATGGCCGCGCTCGCGTACCCCGCCGCGGCGGGAACCCAGGAACGCCTCACACGGTTCAGTGAACCCCGGAACGGTTAATCGGTGCGTTAACTCACGGCTTACTGACGGACAGGTATGCCGGTCTCCATGGAACTCACCTCGGGGGGACTGATGGTGACCGTCGCGGGGCTCGCGCTGGCGGCCCTGGCGGCGACGGTGTGGCTGTGGCCGCGGCTCGGCGCCGCGGGCTGGCGGGCCGTCACGGGCCGCGTGGGCGCGCTGGTGGTGTGCCAGGCGCTTACGCTGTTCGCGCTCGGCCTGGCCGTGAACGCGTACTTCGACTTCTACGGCTCCTGGAGCGACCTGCTGGGGACGGACACCTCGACCGCGCCGATCACGCCGGCCGGCGCCGGGCTGCAGGTGCTCGGCACCCGGGACGTGCCGGGCGGGCGCGTCGAGCAGGTCGTCATGCCCGGCCCCAGCACCCGCCTGAGCGAGGAGGCCTACGTCTTCCTGCCGGCGGCGTTCTTCAAGGACCGGGCCCGGCGCTTCCCCGCGATCATCTCGCTGACCGGCTACCCGGGCGACCCCCGCAACCTCATGACCCGTCTCGACCTGCCGGGCCGGCTGGCGCTCGCGATCGGCCAGGGCCAGGTCAAGCCCACGATCCTGGTCATGATGCGGCCCAGCGTGGTGCTGCCGCGCGACACCGAGTGCGTGAACGTGCCGCGCGGGCCGCAGGTGCAGGAGTACTTCGCCAGGGACGTCCGCCGGCAGATGATCGACCACTTCCGGGTCGCGCCGGGGCGTGACTCCTGGGGCATCCTGGGCGGCTCGACCGGCGGCTACTGCGCGCTGAAGATCGCGATGAGCCATCCTGACGCGTTCAGCGCGGCCGTCTCGCTGTCCGGCTACTACAGGACGATTCTCGACGGCACCACGGGCGACCTCTTCCGCGGCGACAGGCGGCTCGCCGACCGCAACGACCTCATGTGGCGCCTCGCGCACCTGCCCGCGCCGCCGATCAGCGTGCTGGTGACCACCAGCAGGCGCGGCGAGGCGGACTACAGGTCCACGGAGCGCTTCCTCGCCGCGGTGCGTCCGCCGATGCGCGCCTCGTCGCTGATCCTGCCGAGCGGGGGTCACAACTTCAACACGTGGAACAGGGAGCTGCCGCAGGCGCTGCCGTGGCTGGCCCAGCAGCTCACCGTGGAAGCGCCGTCACCGACCTGACGGGCCGGCCGGGCGCAGCAGCCGCAGGGCCTTCTCCTTCTCGAAGTCGAGGGCCCGGCGCGGCGCCGGGATGCGCCCGATCCGCACCCCGAGGTCGCGGACGGCCGCCGCCACCGCGGGCTCGCTCAGCACCCGCAGCGCGAACGCCAGCTCGGCCGGGGAGACGTCGAAGCGCTTCTCCAGCTCGACCCCCTGCGCGACCGCGGCCAGCTCCTCCGGCCCGAACCGCCGGTGCGCCCCCTGCTCGCGCACGGGGGGCAGCAGCCCCAGGGCCTCCCGGTACCGGAGCATTCGCGGGGACATGCCGAGCCGCCTGGCCGCTTCCGTGATGCGCATCCTTACATTCTTACGTCAGTTTCGGCGTCCTGCGGATGCGACCGCCGTCCGGGGCGGCCTAGACTTCTCAGGACACATCATCCGGCAGCGCGAGGGGAAACCCCATGGACTTCAAGGTCGCAGACCTTTCACTTGCCGACTTCGGCCGTAAGGAGATCCGGCTCGCCGAGCACGAGATGCCCGGCCTGATGGCGGTCCGCAAGGAGTACGCGGCCTCCCAGCCCCTTCGCGGCGCGAAGATCATGGGCTCCCTGCACATGACGATCCAGACCGCCGTCCTCATCGAGACGCTGGTCGCCCTGGGCGCCGAGGTGCGCTGGGTGAGCTGCAACATCTTCTCCACGCAAGACCACGCCGCCGCCGCGGTGGTCGTCGGCCCCGACGGCACCCCGGACGACCCGCAGGGCGTGCCGGTCTTCGCCTGGAAGGGCGAGACGCTGGAGGAGTACTGGTGGTGCACCGAGCAGGCGCTCACCTGGCCGGGCGGCGACGCCCCCAACATGATCCTCGACGACGGCGGCGACGCCACGCTCCTCGTCCACAAGGGCGCCGAGTACGAGAAGGCCGGCGCCGTGCCGCCCGCCACGGCCGACGACCCTGAGGAGTGGCACGTCATCGTCGACCTGCTCACCCGCACGGTCGGCGCCGACAAGCGGTGGACGCGCATCGCCGAGAGCATCAAGGGCGTCACCGAGGAGACCACCACCGGCGTGCACCGCCTGTACGAGATGCACAAGAACGGCCAGCTCCTCTTCCCGGCCATCAACGTCAACGACTCGGTCACCAAGTCGAAGTTCGACAACAAGTACGGCTGCCGCCACTCCGTCATCGACGGCCTCAACCGCGCCACCGACGTGCTCATCGGCGGCAAGGTCGCGGTGGTCTGCGGCTACGGCGACGTCGGCAAGGGCTGCGCCGACGCGCTGCGCGGCCAGGGCGCCCGGGTGATCGTCACCGAGATCGACCCGATCTGCGCCCTCCAGGCGGCCATGGACGGCTTCCAGGTCACCACGCTCGACGAGGTCGTCGGCATCGCCGACATCTTCGTCACCGCCACCGGCAACTTCAACATCATCACCGCCGAGCACATGGCGCGGATGAAGCACCAGGCGATCGTCTCCAACATCGGCCACTTCGACAACGAGATCGACATGGCCGGCCTCGCCAAGCTGCCCGGCATCGTGAAGAACAACATCAAGCCGCAGGTCGACGAGTGGGTCTTCGAGGACGGCCACTCGATCATCGTGCTCGCCGAGGGCCGGCTGATGAACCTGGGCTGCGCCACCGGCCACCCCAGCTTCGTCATGTCCAACTCGTTCACCAACCAGGTGATCGCGCAGATCGAGCTGTTCACCAAGACCGCCGAGTACCCGATCGGCGTCTACACCCTGCCCAAGCACCTCGACGAGAAGGTCGCCCGGCTGCACCTCGACGCCCTCGGCGTCAAGCTGACCGAGCTGACCAAGGAGCAGGCCGCCTACATCGGCGTGCACGTCGAGGGCCCGTACAAGTCCGACCACTACCGCTACTGATCACGACCGTGGACAGCGGTGAGCGGCAGATCTCGTGGGCCGCGCGCTCGATGCCGGTGCTGACGGCGATCGGCGAGCGGTTCGCGCTCGAACGGCCGCTCGACGGGCTGAGAGTCGCGGCCTGCCTGCACGTCACCGCCGAGACGGCCGTGCTCATGGGGGCCCTGCAGGCGGGCGGGGCGGAGATCGCCCTGGCCGCCTCCAACCCCCTGAGCACGCAGGACGACGTGGCCGAGGCGCTGCGGGCGTACGGGATCGGCGTGCACGCCCGCGCCGGGGTCGACCGGGCCGCCTACTACCGGCACATCCACCAGGCCCTCGACCTCGGGCCCGACCTCGTGCTGGACGACGGCTGCGACCTGGTCAACATCCTGCACACCGAGCGCACCGACCTGCTGGAGCGGGTGAGCGGCGGCTGTGAGGAGACCACGACCGGCATCATCCGGCTGCGCCAGATGGCCGCCGAGGGCGCGCTGCGCTTCCCGGTCGTGGCGGTGAACGACACGCGCACCAAGCGCATGTTCGACAACCGCTACGGCACCGGCCAGTCCACCCTCGACGGCATCATGCGGGCCACCAACACCCTGCTGGCGGGCCGCACGGTGGTCGTGGCCGGGTTCGGCTACTGCGGGCGCGGCGTGGCCGAGCGGGCCAAGGGCTTCGGCGCGCGGGTGATCGTGTGCGAGATCGACGCGGTCAAGGCGCTCGACGCCACCCTCCAGGGCTACGAGGTGCGGCCGATGGCGCAGGCCGCGCTGCTCGGCGACCTGTTCGTGACGGTCACCGGCAACCGCGACGTGATCAGGGCCGAGCACCTGTCGGTCATGAAGGACGGCGCGATCCTGGCCAACGCCGGCCACTTCGACGTCGAGATCGACGTCCGGGCGCTCGACGAGCTGGCCGCCGAGGTGCAGCGCGGCGTGCGCCCCAACACCGACCAGTACGTCATGCCCGACGGCCGCCGCCTGCTGCTGCTGGCCGAGGGCCGGCTGGTCAACCTGACCGCGGCCGAGGGCCACCCGGCGGCGGTGATGGACATGTCGTTCTCCGCGCAGGCCCTCGCCGTGGAGTGGCTGGCCGCCGAGCGGTCCGGCATGGAGCCCGGCGTGTACGACGTGCCGGAGGAGATCGACCATGAGGTGGCCAGGCTCAAGCTGGCCGCCGCCGGCATCGGCATCGACCGGCTGACCGGCGAGCAGGAGGACTACCTGCACTCCTGGCGGGTGGGCTCCTGACCCGGCGGCGGCTCGCCCGGGCTGCCGGCCGGGCGGCTCCTCGCCCGGGCGGCTAGCCCGGCGGCAGCTCGCCGCCGATCTGCTGCATGCGGCGGATCTCGGCGCTCTGCTCGACGCTGACCTCGCTGGCCAGCTCCTCGATGCGCTGGTGCGAGCCGGTGCTCAGCACCTGCTCGCACATCTTGATCGCGCCCAGGTGGTGATTGATCATGAGCTGCAGGAACAGCCGGTCGAAGGCCGTGCCCGTGGCCGCCTTCAGCGACTCGAGCTGCTCGGGCGTGGCCATGCCGGGCATGCCGTCGTGGGCGGCGTGGTGGTCGGGCTCCTTCTGGCCCTGCTCGCGCAGCCAGCCCGTCATGAACTGGATCTCCGGGCCCTGGGCGGCCTTGATGCGCTCGGCCATGCTCTTGACCTTGGCCGAGCGGGCCCGGTTGGGGGCCAGCAGCGCCATGTCGAGGGCCTGGCGGTGGTGCACGATCATGTCCTGGACGTAGGTGACGTCGGCGGCGTTCGGGGTGGAGGAGGGCACGGCGGTGGCCGCCTCGGAGGGGGCGAGCGTCCTCGCCTGCTCGCCGGGCCGCCCGGGGGCGAGCACGGGCGCGGTCGCGTCGGCGCGCGGGGCCGGCGGTGGGCCGGAGGAACAGCCGGAGAGGACGATCAGTGTGACTGCGATGACGTTGAGCGCCGAGCGCACCCAGCCTCCCTGACTGATGTTGTCGAGCATGCGCACTCTAGGTCATCAACACGGGGATTGAAAGAGGGCAAACAGGAACAAAAATTGACAGGTTGGACGCTGGCTCCCGGAGGCCCTGACGGGCGAAGATGACGGCAATTTACGCTCCCTTTATAGGAGGATTGACCGTTGTTAAGCCCCCGCAGGGCCCTCATCCTGTTTGCGGCGGTTGTGGCCCTGGCGGGCACCGCCCTGCCCGCCCAGGCCGCGGACATCCCGGCTCCCGGCGAGATCGTGATGAGCCCGAACATCAAGCACGTGCTCAACGTGCCGAAGCCCGAAGCGCTCGCCGACATCCACACGGACATGGCCTTCCAGGGCGACTACGCCTACGTCGGCAACTACTACGGCTTCTCGATCTACGACATCAGGAACCCGAAGAAGACCTCCCTGGTCAGCTCCGTGGTCTGCCCCGGCGGCCAGATGGACGTCAGCGTGTACGGGAACCTGCTGTTCGGCTCCGTGGACTCCTCGCGCAACAACGACTCGTGCGCCAGCACCTCGCAGCCCGCCTCCGTCAAGGAGTCGTGGGAGGGCATGCGCATCTTCGACATCTCCGACAAGTCCGCCCCGAAGTACATCAAGTCCGTCGAGACCAACTGCGGCTCCCACACCCACACGCTGGTGCCCGACCGCAGGGGCGAGAACGTCTACATCTACGTCTCCTCCTACAGCCCGAGCGCCGCGTTCCCGGACTGCCAGCCGCCGCACGACCTGATCTCGATCATCAAGGTCCCGCTGCGCGACCCGACGGCCGCGACCGTGGTGGCCACGCCGAACCTGTTCCCCGACGGCGGCTTCGGCGGCGTCCCCGGCACCTACCCCGACAGCAAGTCGGCCACGACCGGCTGCCACGACATCACCGCCTACCCGGAGAAGGGCATCGCCGCGGGCGCCTGCATGGGTGACGGCATCCTGCTCGACATCCGCGACCCCGAGCGGCCCCGGGTGACCGCCCAGGTGCGCGACGAGACCAACTTCGCCTTCTGGCACTCGGCCACGTTCAACAACGACGGCACGAAGGTGATCTTCACCGACGAGCTCGGCGGCGGCACCCGCGCCACCTGCAACGAGGCCATCGGCCCGAACCGGGGCGCCAACGCGTACTACGACATCGTGCGCGGGCAGCTCGTCTTCAAGAGCTACTTCAAGATCTCCCGCCACCAGGCCGACACCGAGAACTGCGTCGCCCACAACGGCTCGCTCATCCCGGTCAAGGGCCGCGACATCATGGTGCAGGCGTGGTACCAGGGCGGCATCTCGGTGGTCGACTTCACCGACTCGGCCCACCCGCAGGAGATCGCCTACTTCGAGCGCGGCCCGGACAACACCGCCCCGGCCCTCAGCGGCGGCTTCTGGTCGGCGTACTACTACAACGGCTACATCTACGGCTCCGACTTCAACCTCGGCCTCGACGTCCTGAAGATCAACGACCCGCGGACCAACCAGGCCGGCAGCGTCAGGACCGACCGGCTCAACGTGCAGTCGCAGGCGTCCTACCCCGGCCACGGCCACGGGCACGGCCACTGATGCCCGAGCAAGGAGGCTCCCGAGTGACGATCCCGCGCCGCGCCCTCGTGGCGGTCGCGGCGGCCTTCGCCTTATCGCTGAGCGCGACCCCCGCGACGGCCGCCGACATCCCGCCCGCCGACACCGTGGTCACCAGCCCGAACGTGACCCACGTGCTCAACATCCCCAAGCCGGCCCCGCTGGCCACCACCATCAACACCGACATCGCCTTCCAGGACGGCTACGCCTACGTCGGCAACTACGGCGGCTTCTCCATCTACGACGTCCGCGACCCGAAGAAGGCCACGCCGGTCAGCTCCGTCGTCTGCCCGGGCTCGCAGATGGACGTCAGCGTGTACGGCGACCTGCTGTTCACGGCCGTCGACTCCTCGCGCAGCGACGACTCCTGCAACAGCACGGCGCTGACCGCCGACCACAAGGAGGCGTGGGAGGGCGTCCGCATCTTCGACGTCTCCGACAAGTCCGCCCCGAAGTACATCAAGTCGGTCGAGACCAACTGCGGCTCCCACACCCTGACCCTGGTGCCGGGCAAGGGCCGTGACCGGACGAAGAACGTCTACGTCTACGTGTCGTCGTACAACCCGAGCAGCACCTTCCCCGACTGCCAGCCGCCGCACGACAAGATCTCGATCATCAAGGTGCCGCTGCGCGACCCCGCCGAGGCGGCCGTCGCGGCCACCCCGGTCGTCTTCCCCGACGGCGGCAACGAGACCCAGCCCGGGCTGCTGGTGCCGACCAGCGGCTGCCACGACATCACCGCGTACGCGGAGAAGGACATCGCGGCGGGCGCCTGCATGGGCGACGGCGTGCTGTTCGACATCCGCGACCGGCTCAACCCGGTGGTCACCGCCCGCATCACCGACCCGAACTTCGCCTTCTGGCACTCGGCCACGTTCAGCAACGACGCCAGGAAGGTCGTCTTCACCGACGAGCTCGGCGGCGGCGGCCAGGCCACCTGCAACGAGGCGACCGGGCCGACCCACGGCGCGGACGCCATCTACGAGATCGAGCGCGGGCAGCTCGTCTTCAAGAGCTACTTCAAGATCCCGCGCTACCAGGCCGACAGCGAGAACTGCGTCGCGCACAACGGCTCGCTGATCCCGGTCAAGGGCCGCGACATCATGGTCCAGGCCTGGTACATGGGCGGCCTGTCGGTCTGGGACTTCACCGACTCCGCGCACCCGAGGGAGATCGGCTACTTCGAGCGCGGTCCCCGGTCCGCCGGGGGCGGCGGCGGGATCTGGTCCGCCTACTACTACAACGGCTACATCTACGCGGCCGACTTCCACGAGGGGCTGGACGTGGTCAAGATCGACGACCGGCTGACCGACAGCGCCCGGCACGTCAGGACCGACCGGCTCAACGTGCAGACGCAGGAGTCGTACCGGCCCGGCTGGGGGCACTGACCCCTGACGGCCCGCGCGGCGGCCGTCCCTCCTCGCGAGGGGCGGCCGCCGTCCGTCATTGCGGCGGCGCGAACCCGCCCGGCGTGGCGCGCGGCTCCTGCGGCGCGGGCGCGGCCGGGGGAGGCGGCGGGGGCGCGTACGGGGCGGGCCGGGTGTAGGGGCCGGGCTGCATGGAGGGGTGGGCCGGGGCGGCGTTCGCGGCGCCGGAGCGCCGGGCGAGGCGCGCCTCCTCCCGGCGGCGGCGCTCGGCGAGCACGGCGCTCAGGTACGCGTGCGGCGGCACCCCGGCCGGCGCGGCCGGCGAGACGAACGACGCCGTCTGCGTCGCGATCCGCACCCCCATCTCGTGCCGCACCTGCGGCGCCAGGTCGTGCCAGCGCAGCAGGTACTGCCGGGCCGCCTGTGCCACCTCCTCGGGAAGCTGCGACAGCTCCAGCGTGGCCGCCCACGCCGCGAGCGGCGGCGGCATCACGACGGCCTGCCCGCCCTGCCGCGGCGCCCGGTCGGAGATGACGATCGTGCCCGCGAAGACGTCCCCGAGCCGCTTGCCCCGCTGCGAGACCAGCGACGCGATCAGCGCGGGCGCCCCGGACAACATCCAGAACTCCACCAGGCCCGCGAGCCCGCGGAACAACGCCTGCCGGAACCGCTCCGGGCTGCCGTCGTCGCTCACCACCCGCAGCCCGAGCGCCAGCTTGCCGAGGCTGCGCCCCCTGCTGAGCGACTCGAAGATCACCGGATAGCCCACCAGCACCAGGACCACCAGCAGGATCATCACGGCCGCGGCCATGGCCGGGTCGGACACCACGGCGAACGCCCCGATGGCCAGGTACGCCACCACCAGCGCGGTGATCTGCACGGCCATGTCGATGACGATCGCCAGCGCGCGGGAGGGCATCTGCGCCACGCGTACCTCGACGACGACCGCGTCCCCGGTCACAACCTCTGACATATGTGGAGCCTAACGGCTATGGGCGGGTGGCCGAGCGGCCAGAATGTTCGGGTGGACATCGACGCGTTCATCGCCGCACACCGCCCGGTCTGGGACCGGCTCGACCACCTGGTCAAGCATCGCTCGTCGCTGACCGGCGCCGAGGTGGACGAGCTGGTCGACCTCTACCAGCGGGTGGCGACGCACCTGTCGATCGTCCGCTCCTCGGCCCACGACGCCGTGCTGACCGGCCGGCTGTCCGCGCTGGTGGCCCGGGCCCGGTCGGCGGTCACGGGGGCGCACACGCCCGCCTGGCGGGAGTTCACCCGCTTCTTCACCGTCTCGTTCCCGGTGGTGGCCTACCGGGCGCGCTGGTGGTGGCTGGCCGTCGCGGTGTCGTGCACGGTGGTGGCGTGGGTGCTGGGCGCGTGGGTGGCGGCCAACCCCGACGTGCAGGCCACCATCGGCACCCCCGACGAGATCACCCGGCTGGTCGAGCACGACTTCGCCGACTACTACTCCGAGCACCCGGCCGCGTCCTTCGCCAGCCAGGTGTGGATCAACAACGCGTGGGTGTCCGCGCAGGTGATCATCTACTCGGTGCTGCTCGGGCTGCCCATCCCGTGGGTGCTGTTCCAGAACGCCGCCAACGTCGGCATCTCCGGCGGGCTCATGGCCTCCCGCGGCAAGCTGGACATCTTCTTCGGCCTGATCACCCCGCACGGGCTGCTGGAGCTGACCGCCGTCTTCCTGGCGGCGGCGGCCGGGCTGCGGCTCGGCTGGACGGTCATCGACCCCGGCCCGCGCCGCCGCGTGGAGGTCCTGGCCGAGCAGGGCCGGGCCGTCATGAGCGTGGCCCTGGGGCTGGTCGTGGTGCTGTTCGTGTCGGGGCTGATCGAGGCGTTCGTCACCCCGTCGGGGCTGCCGACGTGGGCCAGGGTGGGGGGCTGCCGACGTGGGCCAGGGTGGGCATCGGGGTGCTGGCCGAGGCCGCGTTCCTGGGGTACGTCGGCGTCTTCGGCCGGCGGGCGCTCCAGGCCCGCGAGACCGGCGACCTCGAACGCGCCCCCGACACCGCCCCGACCGCCTGAGCCCGCTCCGGGGGCCTCTCAGAGCCGCCCGGCGGCCTTCAGCGCCAGGTACGCGTCCGCCAGCGCCGGCGCGATGTCCTCCGGCGGCGCGTCCACCACCTCGACCCCGGCCCGCCGCAGCCGGGCCGTGATGCGCCGCCGTTCGAGCCGGGCGTGCTCGGCCGCCGCCGCGTCGTAGACCTCCTCCGCCGACCCCCGCCGGGCCGCCATCGCGGCCACCCGCGGATCGGACACCCCGGCCACCAGCACCAGGTGCCGCGAGGAGAGCTGCGGCAGCACCGGCATGAGCCCTTCGTCCATGGCCGCCCCGTTGAGGTCGGTCAGCAGCACGACGAGGCAGCGCCGCTTGGCCCGCGACAGGACCGCCGCCACCATGCCCTGCGCGTCGGCCTCGATCAGCTCCGCCTCGATCGGCGCCATGACGTTGACCAGCGACGACAGCAGCTCGGTGCGCGAGGCCCCGCTCACCCAGGCGCGCACCGTCCTGTCGTGGGCGAGGAAGTCGACCTGGTCGCCGGCCCGGGCGGCGAGCGCGGCCAGCAGCAGCGCCGCGTCCATCGACCAGTCGAGCCGCGGCCAGCCCGGCGCCGGGCGCGGGTCGGGCCGCACCAGCAGCCCGCCGCCGCGCGGCACCGCCCCCGCCATGGGGATCGGCGCGTCGCCCACCCGGCCCGCCGACGTGCGCCCGGTGTCGAGCACGATCAGCACCCGGCGGTCGCGTTCCGGCCGCCAGGTGCGCACCACCACGTCGTGCCGGCGGGCCGTCGCCCGCCAGTCGATCGAGCGCACGTCGTCGCCGACCACGTACTCGCGCAGCGAGTCGAACTCGGTGCCCTGCCCGCGCACCAGCGCCGGGTGCTGCCCGTCGAGCTCGCGCAGCCGGGCCAGCCGCGAGGGCAGGTGCTTGCGCGACAGGAACGGCGGCAGCACCCGCACCGTCCACGGCGCCCGGTGGCCGCCCTGCCGCGCCGCCAGCCCGAGCGGCCCGACCGAGCGCACCGTGACCGCGACCGACGAGCGGTCGCCGCGCCTGGTGGGGTCGAGCGTGACGACGATCCGGCGGCGCTCGCCCTTCGGCACGTCGAGCGGCACCACCCGCGGCGTGGCCCCGGCCGACGGCGGCCAGGCGTCGCGCAGCACGCCGCGCACCCGCCGCGCGCCGGGGTTCTCCACGACCAGCTCGACCGTGGCGCGCTGGCCGAGCCGCACCAGGGTGTCGCCGGAGCGGTGCAGGCGCAGCGCCCGTACGGACCCGGCGAACGTCAGGTCCACGACGATCGCCGCCGCCAGCAGCAGGCACACGCCGGCCAGCGCCGCCCCGGGCTGCGGCGCGAACATCACGACCACGATCCCGAGCGCGGCGACCAGCCCGGCCCGCCCCGTCAGCGCCATCAGCGCGGGACCGGGACCGAGGCCAGGATGCCGTCGAGCAGGCCGTCGGCGGTCGCGCCCTCCAGCTCCGCCTCCGGGCGGAGCTGCACGCGGTGCCGCAGCGCGGGCCTGGCCAGGGCCTTGACGTCGTCCGGCGTGACGTAGTGCCGCCCGGACAGCCACGCCCACGCCCGCGCGGCCGCCAGCAGCGCCGTCGCGCCGCGCGGCGAGACACCGAGCTGCAACGACGGCGAGTTCCTCGTCGCGCGGGCCACGTCCACGATGTAGCCGAGCACCTCGGGCGCCACGTGCACCTGCGCGGCGGCCTGCCGTCCGGCGGCCAGGTCGTCGGCGGTGGCGACCGGCTTGACCTCCGACAGGTCGCGCGGGTCGAAGCCGCGGGCGTGCCGGTCCAGCACCGCGATCTCCTGCTCGCGGGGCGGCAGCGGCACCGTCAGCTTCAGCAGGAACCGGTCGAGCTGGGCCTCGGGGAGCTGGTAGGTGCCCTCGTACTCGACGGGGTTCTGGGTGGCGCACACCACGAACGGGTCCGGCAGCCGCCGGGCCGCGCCCTCCACGCTGACCTGCCGCTCCTCCATCGCCTCCAGCAGCGCGGCCTGCGTCTTCGGCGGGGTGCGGTTGATCTCGTCGGCCAGCAGCAGGTTCGTGAAGACCGGGCCCTCGCGGAACTCGAACTCCGCGGTCTTCGCGTCGTAGATCAGCGAACCGGTCACGTCGCCCGGCATCAGGTCAGGCGTGAACTGCACCCGCTTGAAGTCCAGCGACAGCGCGGCGGACAACGTGCGGACCATCAGCGTCTTCGCCACGCCCGGCACGCCCTCCAGCAGCACGTGGCCCCTGCACAGCAGCGCGATGACCAGCCCCGTCACCACCGCGTCCTGGCCCACGACGGCCTTGGACACCTCGGCCCGGAGCGCGGCGAGCGCGTCCCTGGCCGCGTCGGCCGACGTCGTCGTGCGGTAACTCTCCTCAGAGTTCACTGACCTGCCTTTCCATGAGGTCCAAGTATGCGGCCAGGGCGACGAGGGCCGCGTCGTCGGTGGGCGGCGGCCCGTACAGGGCCGCGCCGACCTGCTGGGCGTCCTGGCCGGTGCGGACGGCGAGGGCGGCGACGACCTCCCGCCGGTCGGCGCCGGCGGCCAGGCCCAGCCGGGGCGTCAGGCGGTCGATCGCGCCCGCGCGCAGCGCCTCGGCGGCGCGCTGCCGGGCCCGCCTGGCCCGGTAGAGCCGGCCGCGGCCCTCGACCGTCTCGGCCGCCCGCACGACGACCGGCAGGCGCTCGGCCACCACCGGGCCGAGCCGCCGGCCGCGCCAGAACGCGGTCACGGCCACCGCGATGATCGCCATGTAGACGCTCCAGGGGACGTTGTCCGGCATCAGCTCGGTCAGCGTCTTGCCGCGCTCGCCGGGCAGCTCGGTGAGCGGCGGGTGGTCCGGGCGCACCAGCCAGGTCACCGGCCGGCCGGTGCCGATGAGGTTGAGCGCGAGGGCGGCGTTGCCGTCCTCGGCGAGACGCAGGTTCGTCATGAACGAGCCGTCGCCGACGACCGTGATGGTGCCGCGCTCGTTGGCGTAGGAGACCAGGGTGTGGCCGTCGCCGGTCGCCGGGTAGCAGAGCGCCGCCCCCGGCGGGGCGTAGAACGCCGTGCCGCCCAGGTAGGCGCTGCCCGCCGCCCGGGCGGCCGGCAGCGCGCACGCGGGCTCGCGGGAGCGGCGCTGCGCCGGGACCGCCTCGGTGCGCACCCCCGGGGCCAGGGTCTCCAGGCCGGGGAGCGCGCCGACGATCAGCCGGTCGCCCGGGATCGCGGCCAGCGCGTGCTCGCTGACGTACATCGTGTCGGTGATCAGCAGCAACCGGGGGCCGCCCGACGCGGCCAGCCGGGCCGCCGCCTCGGCCGAGTCCACCCGGTCCACCTGGACGCCGCGGGCGCGCAGCAGCTCGGCCAGCGCCCTGGAGCCGGCGAGCGAGGTGTCGGCCGGGTCGAGCGGGCGGGACGGGCCGCGCTGCGGGGCGAGCAGCACGCCGAGCACCGCGATCAGCACCACGAGGGCGCCCAGGAGCACGATGACGCGGCTCGCCCGCCACGCCGAGCGGACCGTGGGGGAGGTGGGCGCGGAGCCGCCCGGCGGGTCGCCGGGGATGACGCCGTCGCGGGTGATGACGGGCTCGCCGAGCGCCGCGCCGCCGGGCGCCAGGGACTCGTCGGCGGGCGCGCTCATGCCGGCCCTCCAGCCGACGGCCCGGCGGGCGGCCCGGGAGGCGGCCCAGGCGGTCCGACCGGCGCAGCCGGTCCCGCCGGGGCCCCTACGAGGGCTCCCGTCAGGGCCTCGGGCGAGGTGGCCGAGGGCAGGGGGGCCGGGCGGGCGTGGCGCAGGCGTTCGTCGAGCCCCGCCAGGGCGGCGTAGGCGTCGGGAGTGCCCGGCACCCCGCCGTACGTCACCTCGTCGAAGGAGCGGGCCGCCGCCGCCAGCTCGCCCGCGAACGCCGGCAGCGCGGCCCCCGCCTCGGCGGCCAGCTCGTCGGCGGTGCGTCCCGGCATGCCGTCCACGAGCGCGCGCTCCTCCAGGTCGCGGGCGATGGCCCGGAGCCGTTCCTGGACGGCCTCGCCCCACCGGCCCTCGCCGGCCAGGCGTTCGGCGGCGCGCCGGTGCTCGTCGGCGGTCAGGGCGCGCGCGCCGAACAGCCCGCCCGTGTCGAGGGACCTCCGGCGGGCGTTGCGGCGGAGCTGCCAGCTCACCAGCACGATCACCCCGATGATGATCGCCAGGATGACGACGCTCGCCACGACCCCGCCCGCCGGCCCGCCGCCCGTGACGGCGTCGAGCAGGTCGTTGAGGAACTGGTTGAAGCGCCGCGAGAGCAGGTCGAACAGCGACTCGTGCTCGTACTGGGGCTTGAGGAGCTCCTCCGCGGCCCGCCGCGCGGCCTCCTCCCTGCCGGCCGGGCTCACGACCTGGCGGAGTTGGACGGGTGCCAGAGCTCGTCGGCCGAGGCGTGCACCCAGCCCTGGCGCTGCTGTTCGATGGCCGCGGTCTGCAGCACGAGGTCGAAGGCCTCGCTGCGCATGCGCCGGTCGGCGTACAGGAGGCCGGCGACCCCCGCCTCGAAGGGGTAGGTGAACATCGCGCCGAGCGTGGCGCCGACGGCGATCAGCACGGCCGACACGACGGCGTTGGCCACCGAGCCCGCGCCCAGCATGCCGAACAGCGTGCCCGCGATCGTGAACGGCACCGACAGGATGCCCGCCACCACCCCGACCAGCAGCGACGTGAGCAGCAGGATGCCGAGCACCCGCCAGAAGTCGCCGGTGACCAGGTGCCAGGAGCGGCGCATGGCGTCGATCGGCCCCCGGCCCTCCAGCACCACGGCGGGCGAGGCGAACGCGAAGCGGGTGCGGAAGAACAGGTAGTAGGCGACGTAGAGCACCAGGAACAGCACGATCACCCCGAGCATGGTGCCGACGCCCGCGCCGCTCGCCGCCAGCGCGACGCCGATCACCACGAAGGCGGCCAGCGGCACCCCCATGACGAGCACCATCAGCCCGACGACGCCGAACAGCGCGGGGACGCGGGCCTTGACGAGCTGCCACGCCTCGCCGGCGCTGAGGTTGCCGCCGAAGACGGCGCGGCCGAGGATGCGGGTGAGCACGCCGGTCAGCAGCGTGACCACGACGAACTGGACGGCGTAGGAGATCAGCGCGCCGCCGTACTGGGCGGCCAGGCCGCCCATGGTGGTCAGCTCGCCGCTCTGGACGCGTTCGGGGTCGGTGAGCGCCGTGCCCATCTCGTCGAGCACGAACGCCTGCCCCACGGCCACCGGCACGGAGGCGAGCAGCGCGGCGACGGCCGACAGGCCCAGCACCGCCTTGGGGTTGGAGCGGATGAGCTTGATGGTGCCGTCGAGCATGTCGCCGAGGCCGAGGGGGCGCAGCGGGATGATGCCCGGGCGCAGCGCGGGGGGCGGCAGGTAGCCGTGACCCGGCTGCGGGTAGGGCGGATGGGGTGTCTGCGGGCCGGGCCCGTAGGGCTGCTGCTGGGGGGTCTGCCCGTACGGCTGCCCGTAGGGCGCCTGTTCGGGGGCGCCGGGCGCGGTCCACGGGGAGGCCGGCGGGGCGCTGTAGGGCGGGGGCTGGGCGGCCGACCACCCGGGTGGCGTCTCGGGCGAGGGACCGTGACCGTCAGACATATCCCAATCCTGGCATGCTGGGCGGGGCGGTGGTGTCGCGGAGCGGATTCGCCCTCGCATTAAGGCCGCATTCCACGGCGAATCTGGCAAGCTTCACATCCTGGGGATGGCCGAAAGTCGTCCCGTTACCTCAGACTGAGATTGCGGTCGCGGGGGCGCAGCTGAAATTCGCCTTTTGCCCGGCTCAAGTCACACTCATGGGCCGACCAAGGGTAACCTTCAGCGATCGTGCGGGTATGTCCCACAATGCGTAGAACGAATGAGGGGCCATGAAAGGTCGCGTGCTGGTCGTCGACGACGACGCCGCTCTCGCCGAGATGCTGGGGATCGTGCTGCGGGGCGAGGGTTTCGAACCATCCTTCGTCTCCGACGGCGACAAGGCCCTCGACGCGTTCCGGGACACGCGCCCGGACCTGGTCCTGCTCGACCTGATGCTGCCGGGGGCGGACGGCATCGACGTGGCGCGCAGGATCAGGGCTGAGTCGGGGGTTCCGATCGTCATGCTCACGGCGAAGAGCGACACGATCGACGTCGTGCTCGGGCTGGAGTCCGGCGCCGACGACTACATCGTCAAGCCGTTCAAGCCGAAGGAGCTGGTCGCGCGGGTGCGGGCGCGTCTCCGCCGCACCGACGAGCCGACCCCGGAGATCCTCCAGATCGGCGACATCACCATCGACGTGGCCGGCCACTCCGTCAAGCGGAGCGAGGAGACCATCAACCTCACGCCGCTGGAGTTCGACCTGCTCGTCGCGCTGGCCCGCAAGCCGCGTCAGGTCTTCACCCGCGAGGTCCTGCTGGAGCAGGTCTGGGGCTACCGGCACGCGGCCGACACGCGGCTGGTCAACGTGCACGTCCAGCGGCTCCGGGCCAAGATCGAGAAGGACCCCGAGCACCCCGAGATCGTGGTCACGGTCCGCGGCGTGGGCTACAAAGCCGGCCCCGCCTGACCTGCCCGCCGTCCTCCCGCCATGCCCCCGACGACGAAGAAGCGCACGCGTCGGCGGACCTTCCGCCAGATACTCGGCGGCGTCCGCCGGCGGGTCCGCCGTGCGGCGGGCAGGGCGCGCCGGGCCTGGCGGCGCTCGCTCCAGCTCCAGGTGGTCACCAGCACGCTGGTGATCTCGGTCATCGTGGTGGTCGTGCTCGGGGTGTTCCTGTCCGACCAGATCAACCGGGCCGTCATCCAGAGCAGCCAGCAGTCGTCGGTCAGCGAGGCCAACGCCGACCGGCTGCAGATCGCCGACGCGCTGGCCCCGCCCGACGAGGACCAGGGCAAGGCCGTCGACGCCGGCAAGACCACGGCCAACCCCCTCGACGAGGTGATGGGCACCGTCACCGGCTCCGTCGACGGCGGCTCCAAGAAGCGCTACGACGTGCTCATCCTCAACGTGGCCAGCCCCGGCCAGTCGCGCGCCTCCGGCCGCATCGTGCCCGCCGACGTGCCGCTCCTGCTCAGGACCGGGCTGCAGCGCAGCGCCGAGAAGCTGGAGTACGACAAGCCCATCGCCTCCATCGCGCGGATCACGCTGGCCGGCCAGAGCCAGCCCCGGCTCATGTACGTCGTCGGCGGCATCGTCCACGAGCCGTTCACCGGCCAGAACTACGAGGTCTACCACTTCTTCCCGCTCGACGAGGAAGAGGCGCTGCTGTCCACCGTCCGGCTCGCCATCGTCGTGGTGGGCCTCGGCCTGGTGCTGCTGCTGGCCGCCATCGCGTACCTGGTGGCCCGGCAGGTCGTCACCCCCGTGCGGCTGGCCCGCCAGGCCGCCGAGCGCCTGGCCGCCGGCAAGCTCGACGAACGGCTCAAGGTGCGCGGCGAGGACGACCTCGCCCGCCTCGCCAACTCCTTCAACGAGATGGCCGCCAACCTGGCGCTCAAGATCCACCAGCTTGAGGAGCTGTCGCAGGTGCAGCGGCAGTTCGTCTCCGACGTCTCGCACGAGCTGCGCACCCCGCTGACCACCGTCCGCATGGCCGCCGACCTGCTCTACGACGCCCGCGAGGACTTCGACCCCATGGCCGCCCGCTCCGCCGAGCTCATGCAGGCCCAGCTCGAACGGTTCGAGTCGATGCTGGGCGACCTGCTGGAGATCAGCCGCTACGACGCCGGCGCCGCCACCCTCGACCTGGAGCCCGTGGACGTCACCAAGGTCGTGCTGCGCGCGATCGAGGACTCGGAGGCGCTGGCCGAGCGCCACGGCACCCGCTTCGAGCTGCGGCTGCCGCCCGAGCCGTGCATGGCCGAGATCGACAACCGCCGGGTCGAGCGCATCCTGCGCAACCTGCTGTTCAACGCCATCGAACACGGTGAGGGCAGGGAGATCGTGGTCACCGTAGGCGCCGACCGCGACGCCGTGGCGGTCGCCGTCCGCGACCACGGCATCGGGCTCAAGCAGGGGGAGGACACCCTGGTGTTCGACCGGTTCTGGCGGGCCGACCCGTCCAGGGCGCGCACCATCGGCGGCACCGGCCTCGGCCTGGCCATCTCCCGCGAGGACGCCACGCTGCACGGCGGCTGGCTCCAGGCGTGGGGGCAGCCGGGCGAGGGCTCCCAGTTCAGGCTCACGCTGCCGAGGACGGCCGGGGCCGACCTCAAGGGGTCGCCGCTGCCGCTGGTGCCGCCGGAGATCGAGATGCGGCGCACCTGGCGCGGGGCCATGACGCCCGTGCTGCTGCCCGCCTCAGGGGACGGGGCGCTCGATGACGAGGACTAGCCGCATCCGCGCGGCCGCCGCCGCGGCGGCCGCCGTCGTGCTGGCGGGCTCCGGCTGCTCGGTGATCCCGGTCAGCGGGCCGTACATGGTCAACGACTCCGGCAGCGGCGACCCGCTGAGCAAGCCGTTCCAGCGGATGATCGCCACCCGGCCGCAGCCCGGCTGGAGCGCCCCCGACGTCATCAAGGGCCTCCAGGCGGCCATGGCCGCCTACGCCGACGACCCGACGGTCCTGCCGCAGTACCTCACGCCCGAGGCGCTGAAGAGCTGGAGCCCGGCGGGCGCGGTGACGGTGCTCGACGACACCTGGAACTGGAACTTCGACCTCGGCGAGCAGGACGGCACCGAAGCCGTCCAGAAGGTGTCGGTCAAGGCCCCGCAGATCGCCAGGATCGAGGAGGACGACACCTACGTCCCCCAGGCCGGCGACTGGACCCGGACCATCGAGCTGGTCAAGGTCGAGGGCGCCGGCTACCGGGTGCGCAGCCTGCCGCCCGGGCTCGTCCTGACCAAGTCCGACGTCGACCGGGCCTACCGGCCCACCAAGCTCTACTACCTGGGCGGCGGCGGGCAGCACCGGCTGGTCGTCGACAGCGTGCGGCTGCGGCTCAAGCCGGCCAAGACGTACGCGCAGGTCATCCTCGAACGGCTGCTCAAGGCGCCGAGCGCCGCCCTGCAGGGCGCGGTGGGCACCGGCTTCCCCGCCGGCACCAGGATCGAGTCGGTGCGCTCCGGCGAGGACGAGCGGGTCGTCGTCAACCTGTCCGGGCCGATCGACACCCTCGACCTCAGCGGCGAGGACGCCCTCATGGCGCAGATCCGCTACAGCCTCAACAACAACGACGTGGCCAAGGGCCGCGTCATCGAGGTGCAGGTGGACGGCGAGCAGTACTCCGTCTCCCAGCCCAACTTCGACCAGGGCTGGCTGGACAACGGCGCCAACGCCGACTACTACGTCACCAAGGGCGCCGTCCACTACATGACCAACGAGGGCCCGGGAGGCGCCATCGCCGGGCCCGCCGGGCAGCCGCGCGAGGGCTACTCCAACTTCGCGCTGTCCAAGCAGGGCGACCTCGTCGCCGCGCAGACCTCCACCGGCATCTCCGTCACCCCCGCCACCCAGGAGGGGCAGTGGCAGGAGGTCATCCAGGGCGCCCCGCAGGACCTCACGGCGCCGTCCTGGCACCGCGACGGGTCGTTGTGGACGTTCGACCGCAAGAACGGCGTCGTGCTGCGCTACGACCCCGCCACCGGCCGCCCCGCCCAGCGCGTCGCGGCCCCCGGGCTCAAGGGCTGGGACGTCACCCGCCTCCGCATCGCCAGGGACGGCGTGCGCGTGGTCCTCACCACCGGCGAGAACCTCGTCCACGTCGGCGCCCTCACGCAGGCGGGCGGGCTCAAGCTCAGCAACGTCCGCGTCCTGACCGCCCGCGACACGGGCGGCGTCATCGAGGACCTGGCGTGGCGGGACGACGAGCACGTGCTCGTCCTGGTCAAGCGGCAGGCCGGGCAGATACTCAACGAGATCGACATCGGCGACGGGGACGTCACCGAGATCCCGCTGAAGAACCGGCTGACGCGGGTGGCCGCGCTCAACGAGCACGTGCTGGCGCAGGCGGAGTCGGACAAGGGGCAGTCGCAGATCCTGGAGCTGTCGCAGGACCAGTCCTGGACCACCAAGATCGAGTCCGACGCCGAGACGCCCCTCTTCCCCCTCGGCTGACCTTTCCGCAACCCGCCCACCACGCGACCTCCGCCGCTCGCGAGGCAGCCCAGCCCTTCAGCGCCCGCCTCCCATCGCCCCGGAGGCCGGCGCACCCTGCCTCGGCCCCTACCCGTCCGCCTTGTGGGGCCGGCTCGCCCGCCCCTCAGCACCCTGACCCCTCTGACCACACCCCAGCCCGCTTCCCCACACCCGCCCCGTTACGCCTTTTGCGCCCCAGGAGCCCAACCGGCCGCGCAACCCCTCACGCCCTACACCGCCCCCAGAGCTGAGCGTTTCGACCTCCCTATCGCCTGCGCCCTGATCACCCCCAACCCCAGCGGTCCCCGGACCCGGACCGGAGGCGCAGGGTCGCGGAACTGTCGGTGGCGGGCGGCATCCTGGGTCGCGTGCTGACCGCCGTGCTCGACCTGCTCCTGCCCCCCGTCTGCGCGGCGTGCGGCGCCAAGGGGGCACGCTGCTGCCCCGCCTGCCTGGCCGAGCTGAGCGCCCACCCGGCCCGGCGCCTCCCGCACCCCCGCCCGTCCGGCCTGCCCGACTGCTGGTCGGCCGGCCCGTACGAGGGCCCGGTGCGCCAGGCCGTCCTCGCCTACAAGGAACGCGGCGCGGTGACGTTGGCCACCGCCCTGGCGGAGGCCCTGGCGTTCACGGCAATCACCGCGTTCACCGCGCTCTCTGACACCCCCGGCGTCGCCCGCGCGCTGGCCGAGGGTTTCGCGGTCGTCCCGGTGCCGAGCGCCCGGGCGACGGTCGGCGCGAGGGGCCACGACCCGGTCGCCCGCCTGGCCGTCCTGGCGGCCCGCGCCCTGCGCGCGCTCGGCCTGCCCGCCCACCCCTGGCCGGCCGCCCTGACCCAGGCCCGCCCCGTGGCCGACCAGGCGGGCCTCAGTCGCGCGCAGCGAGCCGCCAACCTCGCGGGGTCACTACGGGTCAGCCTCTCCGCGAACGGCCCTCCAGCGCCTCATGTGCTCCTCGTGGACGACATCGTCACCACAGGCGCCACTCTCGCCGAAGCCGCGCGGGCCCTCCGAGCAGCCGGAACACGAGTCCCGGCGGCCGTCACTGTCGCCGCGACACGCCGAAGATCTTAAAAAGCATTACGGTGACAGTGAGTAAAACTCACGATCAATTCACCCCGTCACCAGGAGGTCACATGTCACTTCCTCCAACCCGGCGACCGCCCAGCTCAACGAGCGATCAGCGTTCCTCCATAAAGGTCACGGGCCGATTAAACAGGGCATCAAGCGGCCCCCGCGGACCCCGCCGATATCACGCACCGTGATCGTTTGGCCGATCCTCCGGCTGACATTCGCGCAGGATGCGGATAGCGTTCTGACATGGCACCCGTTCGGGTCCGTGGTTGCGCAGGGTCGGGGTCCCCGGCTCTGCTAGCCGATGCCAGCCGCAGGCAAAACGGCCCACGTAAGGCGACTCTTCGTCGACCGATCACGGTGCGGCTTAGGGGTAAGTCCTGCCTTCCCGAGAGGTCAGATGCCTCTCGCCAGAAGAGAAGGGCAGTAGTGGCAACAGAGCTGCGAGACCCTCAGCAGGCGAATGTGGGGTCGAAGACCAGGTCGGCCGGACGGGTGCCAACCGAGTTCCCGGTGACCGCGAGTCGGAAGAGGGTAACGGTGACAGAAGGGCAGACAGAAGACCCCGCCCGCACTGCACGTCGTCGGGCGCTCTTGCTCAGTCGTTAGACGGAAGGGGGGCTGTTGCATGGACATCATCGTCAAGGGCCGGCACACAGGAGTGAGTGACCGGTTCCGAGACCAGGTGGAGACCAAGCTGGCCAGGATCGAACGTCTGGACAACAAACTGATCCGAGTCGATGTGGAGGTGTCGAAGGAACGCAATCCGCGCCTCGCGGGACAGCGGGAGCGCGTCGAGCTGACCATTCACTCACGAGGGCCGGCCATCCGCGCCGAAGCCTCGGCCGACGACCGGTTCGCCGCCCTCGATCTAGCCCTCGACAAGCTGGAAGGCCGCCTCAGGAGGCTGGCCGACCGGCGCAAGGTTCACCACGGCAACCACTGCCCGCCCTCCGTGGCGGAGCTCACCTCGGCGCTCCCCGACATCGCCGACCTGGCGCCCAAGGAGCGCGCCGAGCCGCAGCCGGCCGCGCCCAGCGAGGACGAACTGCTCCAGCAGGCCGACAAGCACTACGACGACAAGACCTACGACGACATCGTCCCGATCGAGATGGACGGCGAGGGGCCGCTCATCGTCCGGGAGAAGTTCCACCGGGCCGAGCCCATGACCATCGACCAGGCACTGCTCGAGATGGAGCTGGTCGGCCACGACTTCTACCTGTTCCGGGACAAGGAGAGCGGCCAGCCGAGCGTCGTCTACAACAGACGCGGGTACAACTACGGCGTGTTGCGGCTCGTGGAGCCCTGATCGCGCGCTGAAAGATCTTCTCGACCACCCGAAGACCGCGGCACACGTGCCATCATGGCGGTTACGGCTCTGGCCCCCCGACGAGGAGGAGACGTGAGCGAGCTCAGTCAGGTTCAGTTGAGCGAGCGAAGCGAGGGATACGCAGTCGCGAGGCGGATCAAGGAGGCCTCGTGAGCGATTCCGGCGAGGCCCGCACGTCAGCGAGCGAGCCCATCCGCGTGCTCATCGTTGACGATCACGAGCTGATACGGCGGAGCCTGGCGTTGGCGCTGGCGGCTGAGCCTGACATCGAGGTGGTCGGTGAGGCGAGCGACGGGCAGGAGGCGGTCGAACTGGCCGATCGCCTCATGCCTGACGTCGCGCTCATGGATGTGCGCATGCCACGGCAGGACGGGATCGAGGCGACGAAGGGCATCAGGGCCTCGGTCCCCAGCACCCGCATCATCATGCTGACGGTGAGCGACGAGGAAGAAGACCTCTTCGAGGCCATCAAGGCAGGGGCGACCGGCTACCTGCTGAAGGACGTCCAGATCAACGACGTCCCCGCCGCAGTGCGCGGCGTGCACGAGGGCCAGTCGTTAATCAACCCGGCGATGGCCGCCAAGCTCATCAGCGAGTTCGCGAACATGAGCCGCAAGGAGGCCGAACGCCCGCCCCAGCTGCCCGTGCCCCGGCTGACGGACCGCGAGATGGAGGTCCTTCGGCTGGTGGCCAAGGGGTTGAACAACCGCGAGATCGCCAAGCAGCTTTTCATCTCCGAGAACACCGTGAAGAACCACGTGCGCAACATTCTCGACAAGCTGCAGCTGCACTCGCGCATGGAGGCCGTGGTGTACGCCGTGCGGGAGCGCATGCTGGAGATCACGTAGCCGTTCCGGTGCAGGGCTCGCCCCCCGCACCGCGACGGACACGTGATCCCCGCGATCCGGGCGTTCCGTGTGGCCGGCGCCATCCCGCGATCCGCCTGACCCGTGCCCGCGCGGGGGGTGTCACCTTGGGGTGTTGAGCAGCGGGATGAGCTCCGGAGGGTTGGCGCGTTCGACGCGTACCGAGTCGCAGCCCACCCACTCGGCGGCCGACCACAGCGCGTCGGCCAGGGCGTCCGCCCATTTGGCGGCGGAGAGGCCGGGCTCCAGGTGCACCTGCCGGGCGACCAGTGTCGTGCCCTCGCGGGCCGGGTCGACCCGGCCGATCAGCCGGCCGCCCGCCAGCACCGGCATCGTGAAGTAGCCGTGCACCCGCTTGTGCTTGGGGACGTACAGCTCCAGCGTGTAGGAGAAGCCGAAGACCCGCTCGGTGCGCCCCCGGTGCCAGATGAGGGAGTCGAACGGCGACACCAGCGTGGTGCGGTGCCGGCCACGCGGCTCCGACGCCAGCGCGGCGGGATCGGCCCAGGCGTTGGCCTGCCCCTTCCGGCCCGGCCAGCCCGCCACGGTGACCGGCGTCAGCCCGGCCGCCCCGCTGAGCAGGACCTCGTCGAGGATCGCCGCGTAACGGCCCTTGAGGCGGAGGAAGTCGATGAGGTCGGTCCTGTTGGCCACGCCGAGGGAGCGCCCGGCGATGCCGGCGAGCCGGGTCACGCACTCCTCGTCCGTGACGTCCTGGGCCAGCAGGTCGGCGGGGATCGCGCGTTCGGCGAGGTCGTAGACGCGGCGCCAGCCGACCCGGCGGGTGCAGACCAGCTCGCCGATGTCCAGCAGCCACTCCAGGCCGATCTTGGAGTCGGACCAGTCCCACCACGGGCCGCCGTTCTTCGCGCCGCCCACGTCGGTGGTCATCACCGGGCCCGAGTCGCGCACCTGGTCGAGCAGCTTGTCGACGTTGTCGGGGACCTGGTGCCACCGGAACTTGCGCTCACGGTACGCGCGGCGGCGGAAGGAGTAGAGCGGCCAGTGCTCGATCGGCAGGATGCAGGCCGCGTGACACCAGTACTCGAAGCTGCGGGCCGGGTCGTGCCAGTAGGCGCTCTCGACCTTGGACCTGCCCACCGCGCCCAGGCGGGCGTAGGCGACCAGCTCGTGCGAGCGGGCCAGGACCGAGATCGTGTCGAGCTGCACGGCGCCCACCCGGCGCAGCATGGCGTGCACCCCGCCCTTGCGCGCGTCGGCGCCGAGCAGGCCCTGGGCGCGCAGGATGAGGCGGCGCGCCTCTTCGGTGGTGAGGTCGATCGGGCTGCCGGTCATGTGCGCGGCGCTCCGGGGACGAGGGGACGGGCGTTCTCAGGGCGGTGCATGCGAGCAATTTAGCGTCGCCCACCGACAAAACGAGCCGTACCCGGGCTCACCCCCACTGACCGGCGCGGAATCCGGTTGCGGCGGCCACCCGGCTCACCCATGCTGGCGGCCATGCTGATCAGAGAGGCGACGCCGGAGGACTGGCCCGGCATGTGGGCGTTCATGGAGGGCATCGTGCGGGCCGGCGAGACGTTCTCGTGGGATCGCGACACCCCGGAGCCCCGGGCCAGGCGGATGTGGTTCCCGGAGCCGCCGGGCCGCACCTTCGTCGCGGTGGACGCGGACGGAACCGTCCTCGGCACCGCCAACAGCGTCCGCAACCACGGCGGCGGCGCCGGGCACATCTCCAGCGCGAGCTTCATGGTCGATCCGGCCCGCAGCGGTCAGGGCGTCGGCCGCGCGCTCGGGGAGCACGTCCTGGAGCAGGCGCGCGCGGACGGCTTCCGGGCGATGCAGTTCAACGCCGTCGTGGAGAGCAACGCGCGGGCGGTGGCGCTGTGGAGGTCGCTCGGCTTCGAGGTGATGGCCACGCTCCCGGAGGGCTTCCATCATCCGGTCCACGGGTACGTGGGGCTGCACATCATGTACCGGAGGCTTTGACACGTACGCCCGGCGACGGGGGGCGGGGTGATCCGCGGCGCGCCCGCACGGGGCCGGCCGGTTCGCGGGGCGGGGCGGGCGAGTGGGCATACAGAAAGGCGGGCCGCCGTATCAAGGGGCCCGCCTTCGGGAGATCGCGGTGTGGTCGGTCGCCGGCCGGCGGCCTCAGCGGTGGTCCTCGGCCCGCATGCCCACGCGCGGCGCGTCGATCACCACGTCGGTGAAGATGTCGAAGACGAGGGCGAGGATGCCGCCCACCACGAACACCCCCGCGCCGATCCAGACGAGCGTCCAGCTGGCGATCGTCAGACCGAAGCCGGCGACGATGAATCCGGCCAGCATGACCGTCACCGCCAGCCACGATGACGCCCGTCCGCCGTGGCTGCCCAGATTCTCCGTCTGCTCCGACTTCTGCCCCTCAACCATGGTTAATCCTTCCTTTTGCCGGTTAAACCGCTATACGTGCGGGCCGGCGGTCAACCGGCAAGCCTACGCCTTGCCCTCATTCTCCCAGACCAGTCCTGCGCCCTCGTCGGCACGGTGGCTGTGTCTGGTTGCAGAAGCGCCTACGATGGCAGTCGGGGAAGTTTGTCTCGGCCTCTCCTCCTGGCGGCGCCGCCGGGGTAGACCTGCGAGGAGCTTTACATAAAGTGGCAGCCATTCTCGACAAGATCCTGCGTGCCGGCGAAGGCAAGACCCTGCGCAAGCTCAAGCGGATCGCAGACCAGGTCAACTCCATCGAGGACGACTTCACGAGCCTGTCCGACGCGGAGTTGCGCGCGCTGACGGACGAGTTCAAGCAGCGCTACGCGGACGGCGAAACTCTCGACGATCTGCTTCCCGAGGCGTTCGCGACCGTGCGCGAGGCGGCCCGCCGCGTGCTCGGCCAGCGGCCCTACGACGTGCAGATCATGGGTGGAGCCAACCTCCACATGGGCAACATCTCCGAGATGAAGACAGGTGAGGGCAAGACCCTCACCTGTACGCTGCCCTCCTATCTCAACGCGCTGGCGGGCAAGGGCGTGCACGTCGTCACCGTCAACGACTACCTCGCCAAGCGCGACGCCGAGACGATGGGGCGCATCCACCGTTTCCTCGGCATGGAGGTCGGCTGCATCGTCTCCGGCCAGCAGCCCGACGAGCGCCGCAAGCAGTACGAGGCCGACATCACGTACGGCACGAACAACGAGTTCGGCTTCGACTACCTCCGCGACAACATGGCGTGGTCGCTGGAGGAGTGCGTGCAGCGCGGCCACTTCTTCGCGATCGTCGACGAGGTCGACTCGATCCTCATCGACGAGGCCAGGACGCCGCTGATCATCTCCGGCCCGGGCGAGCAGTCCGGGAAGTGGTACCAGGAGTTCGCCAAGATCGTCCCGCGGCTGCGCAGGGGCGTCGAGGCGAAGAACCCCGGCGAGGAGAGCACCGGCGACTACATCGTCGACGAGAAGAAGCGCACGGTCGGCATCCTGGAGGCGGGCGTCGAGAAGGTCGAGGACTGGCTCGGCATCGACAACCTCTACAAGCCCGAGCACACCCACCTCGTCGGCTTCCTGAACAACGCGCTGAAGGCCAAGGAGCTGTTCAAGCGCGACAAGGACTACATCGTCTCCGACGGCGAGGTCCTCATCGTCGACGAGTTCACCGGCCGCATCCTGCACGGCCGCCGCTACAACGAGGGCATGCACCAGGCCATCGAGGCCAAAGAGGGCGTCAAGATCAAGGACGAGAACCAGACGCTCGCCACGGTCACCCTCCAGAACTACTTCCGCCTCTACGACAAGCTGGCCGGCATGACCGGTACGGCCGCCACCGAGGCCAACGAGTTCCACCAGACGTACAAGCTCGGCGTGGTCCCCATCCCGACCAACCGGCCGATGATCCGCAAGGACCAGGCCGACGTGGTCTACAAGACCGAGGACGCCAAGTTCAACGCGGTCGTCGAGGACATCAAGGAGCGCTACGAGCGCGGCCAGCCGGTCCTGGTCGGCACCACCTCGGTGGAGAAGTCCGAGCGGCTGTCGAAGGCGCTCAAGCGGCGCGGCGTGCCGCACGAGGTGCTCAACGCGAAGAACCACGCGCGTGAGGCGTCCATCATCGCCGAGGCGGGCCGCAAGGGCGCCGTCACCGTCGCCACCAACATGGCCGGCCGCGGCACCGACATCATGCTCGGCGGCAACTCCGAGTTCCGCGCCGACCTGGAGCTGCGCCAGCGCGGCCTCGACCCGGTCGAGACGCCGGAGGAGTACGAGAAGGCCTACCCCGAGGCGCTGGAGAAGGCGCGCGCCGCGGTCAAGGCCGAGCACGACGAGGTCACCGAGCTCGGCGGCCTCTACGTCCTCGGCACCGAGCGGCACGAGTCGCGCCGCATCGACAACCAGCTCCGCGGCCGTTCCGGCCGGCAGGGCGACCCCGGCGAGTCGCGCTTCTACCTCTCGCTCGGCGACGACCTGATGCGGCTGTTCAACTCGGCGCGGGTCGAGGTCATCATGACCCGGCTCAACATCCCCGACGACCAGCCGATCGAGTCCGGCATCGTCTCCAAGGCCATCGCCTCCGCCCAGCACCAGGTCGAGCAGCAGAACTTCGAGATCCGCAAGGAAGTTCTGAAGTACGACGAGGTCATGAACCGCCAGCGCAAGGTGATCTACTCCGAGCGCCGGCGCGTGCTGGAGGGCGCCGACCTGCACGACCAGGTGCAGGGCTTCATCGGCGAGGTCATCGACGGCTACGTCCAGGGCGCCACGGCCGAGGGCTTCGCCGAGGAGTGGGACCTCGACAAGCTGTGGAAGGCGTTCGGCGAGCTGTTCCCGATCTCGATCAACGTCGCCGACGTCGTCGAGGAGGCGGGCGGCCGCGAGGAGCTGACCGCCGAGCTGATCAGCGAGAAGGTCAAGGCCAACGCGCTGGAGGCGTACGCCAGGCGCGAGGAGGAGATCGGCCCGGAGACCATGCGCGATCTGGAGCGCCGGGTCATCCTGTCCGTCCTCGACCGCAAGTGGCGCGAGCACCTCTACGAGATGGACTACCTGCGCGAGGGCATCGGCATGCGGGCCTACGCGCAGAAGGACCCGCAGATCGAGTACCAGCGCGAGGGGTACGAGATGTTCGCCGCGATGCTCGAGGGCATCAAGGAGGACTCCGTGGGCTTCCTGTTCAACCTCGAGGTCGAGGTGCAGGAGAACCCGATCGTGGAGGAAGAGGACGCGGTCATCGCCGAGACCCGCTCGATCATCGCGCGCGGGCTGCGCGGGCCGGAGCGGCCGGCCGAGCTGGAGTACTCCGCGCCCGGCGAGCAGGGCGAGGTCGAGCACACGCGGGTGAGCACGACGTCGGCCGAGCGGGCCGCGTACGGGAACGTGGAGCGCAACGCGCCGTGCCCGTGCGGGTCCGGCAAGAAGTACAAGCGGTGCCACGGAGACCCGAAGCACGCGGCCTGACCTGCCGGCTGGCTGACCGATCGCGGTCCGGAGGGACCCTCGCCCCAGGTTGGGGCGGGGGTCCCTCCGGCGTTCACGGAAGGATCACCCGGAGGGGTTCCGGAGAGGGCGGCGTGGGCGGCCGTCAGGCGGCTTCCACGTCGGTGCAGAGCCAGTGCAGGCCGCGGCGTTCGAGCCGGACGGCGAGCACCCGGTCGCGTTCACCGCAGTGCACGGTCACGCACATCTCGATCACCCCGTCCCGCGGCTCGGTGACGTGCACGCGGCGGGCGAACGGGGCGCGGCCGGACCGGAACAGCGCGCCCGTCGTGAGCAGGTGGCGGTAGGCCCGGCTGGTGAGCCGGTCCGCCAGGGTCTCGGGGGCGCGGTGCCCGGCCAGCACCTCGGCGAGGGCCTGGCCGAGGTGGCGCAGCCGGCGCTCGTCGGGTGTCGCGCCCGGCGGCCCCCAGATCATGGGCTGGGGGTCGAGGGCCAGAGCGCCGTCGGTGCGCGGGAAGTGGGGGGCTGCCGACACGGGGTACTCCTCTTCGCTCGGGAAATTGCCTTGAAGAGTTTTCGGCCCTCCTCGGCGTGTACGCGACCCGCCAACTTTCCCGGCACCTGCCGGGATCGTCCCGGAATGCCGGGGCCAGGTCGCGCCAACCCCGGCGGGACGAGCGCGTCCGGGCCCATGACGGACGGGGCTTAGGAGTCGGCCGTAACCTCGCGGCCCGGGGTGGGCAGGTTCAGGGCGCGGATGAGCAGGGCGAACAGGGCGTAGTAGACGGCGAAGTAGACCACGCCGAGGCCGAGGATCAGCCCGAGGCCGTGGGTGTTCGCCTTGCCGGCGTTCAGCAGGAGGTCGATCGCGCCGCCGGAGAACGTGAAACCCAGCCGGGCCCCCAGCTCGGCCATGAGCGCCATCGACAGGCCGGTCAGCAGCGCGTGGACGACGAAGAGCACGGGCGCCACGAAGATGAACGCGAACTCCAGAGGCTCGGTGATCCCGGTGACGAAGGCGGTCAGCCCGGCCGAGAGCAGGATGCCGCCGACCGCCGGGCGGCGTTCCGGCGGGGCCGCGCGCCACATGGCGATGGCCGCCCCGAGCAGCCCGAACATCATGACGGGGAAGAAACCGGTCATGAA
Organism: Actinomadura luzonensis; assembly: GCF_022664455.2. Classification (NCBI taxonomy): domain Bacteria; kingdom Bacillati; phylum Actinomycetota; class Actinomycetes; order Streptosporangiales; family Thermomonosporaceae; genus Actinomadura; species Actinomadura luzonensis. The sequence continues at coordinate 261,596 of NZ_JAKRKC020000003.1, read as the reverse complement.
GACGCCGGCGCCCTGCTCGCCCGCGAAGTAGCAGTTGAGGTCGCCGGTGGCGTCGCGGGTCGCGCCGCGCACGCCGGCGTGGCAGTCGGGCAGGGTGAACCAGACGATCGTGTTGAGGAAGTGGTGCAGGCCCACGGGGATGAGCAGGCGGTTGGCGACGCCGTAGACGCCGGCGCCGGCCGCGCCGTGGGCCGACAACCAGTCGCCCGCCCCGGCCAGCCAGTCGCCCACGGGACGCCACAGCAGGCCGAAGACCACGCCCAGCAGCAGCGCGGCGACCGCCGTGACGATGGGCACCGAGCGGCGCCCGCCGAAGAAGGCCAGCCAGGCCGGCAGCTTGACCCGGTAGAAGCGCTGCCAGAGCAGGGCGGCGGTGAGGCCGATGACGATGCCGCCGAGGACGCCGGTGGGGTTCTGCGCGCCGGTGTTCAGCGTGCGGGTGCCGTCCTGGAGGACCAGCAGGACCTTCTCGTGGACCGCGCCCTCGCCCGCCTCGAAGAACAGGGTCTTGGTGACGCGGTCGAAGACCAGGTAGCCGACCAGGGCGGCCAGGGCGGTCGAGCCGTCGGCCTTGCGGGCGAAGCCGATGGCCACGCCGATGGCGAACAGCACGGGCAGGTTCTCGAAGAGGGCGCCTCCGGCGGCGGCCAGCACCCGGGCGAGCGGCGCCAGGGCGGGGACCGCGCCGAGCAGGTCGTCCTGGCCGAAGCGGAAGAGCAGGCCGGCGGCGGGGAGGACGGCGATGGGCATCATGAGCGAGCGGCCGATGCGCTGCAGCACGGCGAAGGCGGCGCGCCACGCCCCGGCCCAGCGCCGTGCCCCCGCCCAGCGCCGTGCCCCCGCCCGGCGCCACGCCCCGGCCCGGCCGCCCGGCCCGGAGTCGCCGCCGGATGGTGAGGGGGTGTCGGCGCCGCTCATCGTGTGCCCCCGCTCGACGGTCCGTTCGCGGGGGATCGGTGGGTTCCTACCACTCAGGCATGGGGGGAAAACGGTCAGGTCTCGCCGGCGTCGAGGTCCGGCTCGGGTTCCCGGCCGGGGGTCATGATGTCGAGCCGCCGGATCAGGAACGTGAACACCGCGTAGTAGACGACGCCGTAGACCGCGCCCAGCAGCAGGATGCCGGGCAGGTTCTGGGTGTTGGACTTGCTGGCGTTCAGCAGCAGGTCGAGCAGGCCGGCGGAGAAGCCGAAGCCGAGCTGCCCGCCGATGAGCGTGGTCAGCGCCATGGCGAGGCCCGTCAGCAGCGCGTGCACCACCAGCAGCAACGGGGCCACGAAGATGAAGGCGAACTCGATCGGCTCGGTGATGCCGGTGACGAACGACGCCAGCCCCGCCGACAGCATGATGCCGCCCACCGCGGCCCGCCGGTGCTTGGGGGCCGCCCGCCACATGGCCAGGGCGGCGGCCGGCAGCGCGAACATCATGACCGGGAAGAAGCCCGCCATGAACTGCCCGGAGTGCGCGGCGCCGCCGAAGTAGCAGTTCCAGTCGCCGCCGAGCACCCGGCCGCCGACGTCGCACTGCGGGACGACGTACCAGACGACCGAGTTGACGAAGTGGTGCAGGCCGAAGGGGATGAGCAGGCGGTTGATCACGCCGTAGACGCCGGTGCCGACGGGGCCGAGGGCGGTCAGGGCCTCGCCGGCGTGCCGGATCCACTCGCCGATGACCGGCCACAGCCAGCCGAAGACCACGCCGATGAGCAGCGCCACGATCGAGGTGATGATCGGGACGAACCGCCGCCCGCCGAAGAACGCCAGCCAGGACGGCAGCTTGATGCGGTGGAAACGCTGCCAGAGCAGGGCGGCGATCAGGCCCATCACGATGCCGCCGAGCACCTTGGTGGGGTTCTGCATGCCGTAGTTGATGATCTCCCGGATGCCGCCCTGCTCCTGGACCTCCTTGAGCGAGACGGTGTCGCGGATGTCGGAGCCGAAGAACATGACCTTGGTGACCCGGTCGAAGACCAGGTAGCCGACCACGGCGGCGAGCGCGGTGGAGCCGTCGGCCTTGCGGGCGAAGCCGATCGCCACGCCCACGGCGAACAGCAGGGGCAGGTTCTCGAACAGCGCGCCGCCGGCGGCGGCCAGCACCGCGGCGACCTCGTTCATCCAGGCCAGGCCCGCGACGTCGGCCAGGCCGCCGGGGGCGGGGCCGTTCGAGCCGAGCATGTCGGGCTGGCCGAACCGCAGCAGCAGGGCGGCGGCCGGCAGGGCGGCGATGGGCAGCATCAGCGAGCGCCCCAGCCGCTGCAGCACGGTCATGACGCGCGCGAACGGCGAGGGCCGGGCGGCGGCGGTCTCGTTCACCGGCGTTCCTCCGGGCGGGGGTGGGAGCACCGGGGCCGGGGCGCGGCGCCCTGGCCTCGGTCGTGGAGCGGCGGGTGCTCAGCCCCGTCGCCCGGGCATCTCCAGGAGCGTGCGGAGCTGGTAGCGGTCGGCGCGGTAGGTGGAGACGCCCAGCTCCGCGCAGACGCCCCCGGAGAACGAGCGGCGCTGGAGCAGCAGCACCGCCCCGCCGCGCGGCAGCTTCAGCAGGTCGGCGTCGCTCGGGTCGGCGATGCCGCCGTCGATCGTCAGCTCGCCGGCGTCCATGACGAGGCCGTAGCGGCTCTCCAGCAGCTCGTACAGGGATCTGTCCGACAGGTCGTGGTCGGCGAGGTCGGGGGCGAGCTTGACCGGGATGTGCGCGCGCTCGATGGACAGCGGCTCCCCGTCGGCGGTGCGCAGGCGCTCGATGAAGTGCACCTCCTCGCCCGGCTGGATGCCCAGCTCCTTGGCCAGGTGGGCGCTGGCGCGCACGACCCGCCGGTCGAGGTCGCGCGAGCCCGGCACCATGCCCCGGGCCCGCATGTCGTCGGTGAACGAGGTGAGCTGGAGCGCCAGCTCGATCTTCGGCCGGGCCACGAACGTGCCCTTGCCCGGCACGCGGTGCAGCCGCCCCTCGGAGACGAGGTGGTCGACGGCCTGCCGGACGGTCATCCTGGACAGGCCGAAGCGCTGGCACAGCTCCCGCTCGGACGGGATGGCCGCGCCGATGCTGAGCTCGTCGCTGTCGATGAGGTCCAGCAGGATCTCGCGGAGCTGGAAGTACTTGGGCACCGGGCTGTCCGGGTCGATGTGGGCCACGGGATCCTCCCCTCGTTCGAGGACGGTCGATGAGTTATGGTTCGTACTGGTCTAGTCCGGACTAGACCACAGGTCGCCGAAGGCGGTCAAGCCCGATCCGCCCCCATGTGAAGGATGAGCCCACGATGACCACGAAGATGCGCAGCGAGATCGCCGAGCAGCCGGCCGCGCTGCGGGCCACACTGGACTCCCTGCTGCCCAGGGTCGGCGAGGTGAGGGCGGTGGGCGAGCGCACCCGCCAGTTGCTGTTCATCGCGCGTGGCACCTCCGACAACGCAGCAGTGTACGGCCGCTACCTGGTGGAATCACGCGCGGGACGGCTGTCCGCGCTGGCCGCGCCGTCGATCGCGACCACGTACCGGCGCAAGCTGGACCTGGACGGCGTGCTGGCGGTCGCGATCTCGCAGTCCGGACGCACCGAGGAGATCGTGGAGACGCTGGCCTGGGCCAAGGACTGCGGGGCGGCGACGGTCGGCATCACCAACGGCGGCGCCGACAGCCCCCTCGCGCAGGCCGCCGACGTGGCCCTGTGCACGGTGGCCGGCGAGGAGAAGGCGGTCCCGGCGACCAAGACGTACACGACGCAGCTCGCCGCGCTCGCGGTGCTGGCGCTCGGCCTCGGCGCGGACGTGGACGCCGGCGACCTGCGGCGCGTCCCCGAGGCGGTGGAGAAGCTGATCGCCGAGCCCGGCGACCTGGAGGCCGTGGTCGAGGGGCTGCTGGACAAGCCGGGCGTGGTCGTCTCCGGCCGCGGCCTGGCCTTCTCCACGGCGCTGGAGACCGCGCTGAAGCTCAAGGAGGCCTGCTACCTGCACGCCATGGGCCTGTCCTACGCCGACCTGCTGCACGGCCCGATCGCCGTCGTGGACGCCGACACCCCGGCGCTGCTGGTCGCCGCCGAGAACAGCCCCACGCTGCCCGGCACGGTGGCGCTGGCCGAGCGGGTGGTGGCCGCGGGGGCGGCGGCGTACACGATCGGCGGCGGCGAGGGCCTGGCGCGGGCGGGCACGGCCGCGCTCAACGGCCCCGACCTGCCCGAATGGGTGGCCCCCATGGGCCTCATCGTGCCGGGGCAGCTCCTCACCGAGGCGCTGGCCCGCCGGCTCGGCATCGATCCCGACGCGCCGCGCGGTTTGAACAAGGTCACCCAGACGGACTGATCTAGCCTGGTCACGGAGAGCTAGGGAGGCCGGATGGCGGCGGATGTGAACGCGATCATCGCCGGGCTGGGCGGGGCCGACAACATCATCGAGATCGAGCCCTGCATCACCCGGCTGCGTACGGAGGTGCACGACGCGTCCAAGGTCGACCAGGCCGCGCTGCGGGCGGCGGGCGCGCACGGCGTCATGGCCGCGGGCAACGTGGTGCAGGTCGTCGTCGGGCCGGAGGCGGACACGATAGCCAGCGACATCGAGGACATCATCGGCTAAGGGCGAGGACCATGACGACTGTTCTCGCCCCGGTCGAGGGGGCGGCCGTGGGGCTGGCAGCCGTGCCCGACCCGGTGTTCTCCGCGGGCCTGGTCGGCCCGGGGACGGCCATCGACCCGCTGCGGGGGCCCGGCAAGGCCGTGGCCCCCATCGCCGGGAAGATCATGAAGCTGCATCCGCACGCGTACGTCATCGTGGGGGACGACGGCAAGGGCGTGCTGGTGCACCTGGGCATCGACACGGTCCAGCTCAAGGGCCGCGGCTTCCAGCTCCTGGCCGCCGAGGGGGACCGGGTGAGCGCGGGCCAGCCCGTCGTGGCGTGGGACCCGGCGGCCGTCGAGGCGGGCGGCCGCTCGCCGGTCTGCCCGGTGGTGGCGCTGGACGCCCTGACCGGGGCGGTGACAGGCGTCGCCGAAGGGGCAGTGCACGTGGGGGACGAGCTCTTCCGATGGGACTGACGCCGCGGGGCCCCGCGAGGAGCGGGCCCGCCCGGATCGGTGCTGCCGGGAAGGCGACACAATAGGCACGGCCGTCGATCCCGCCCCCCGATCGGCGGATTTCACGCACGCGCGTCCGGCACTGGTCCGGACCGGCACAGAAGGAGGTTCCGATGGGTGAGCGCAAGGTCACCGTGGCGGCGGAGGTGGGGCTGCACGCCCGTCCCGCGGCGACGTTCGTCCAGCGGGCGATGAAGGCCCCGATGGACATCACGGTGACGAAGATGAACAGCGCCAAGGCCCCGGTCAGCGGCAAGAGCATCCTCGCCATCATGGCGCTGGACGTCCGCCAGGGCGAGACCGTGGTCATCAGCGCCGATGGCGAGGGCTCGGAGCAGGTCCTCGACGAACTGGCCGAGATCGCCGGCACGCCGTGAACCTGCGGGGGGTGGGGGTCAGCCCGGGGATCGGGCACGGCCCCGCACATGTGCTCTCCGTCTCGGTGCCCGAACCCCCCGAGGGCGCGACGTACGACGGCGAGGCGGAGCCGGAGAAGGAGCGCGCGATGACCGCGCTCACGCAGGTCGCGGGCGAGCTGGAGTCCCGCGGCCACCGCGCGGGCGGCGAGGCCGAGGAGATACTGAAGGCCCAGGCGCTGATGGCCGAGGACCCCGGCCTGGTCGTCCGGGTGCGCTCGCTGATCGACCGGGGCCTGGCTGCCCCGAGGGCCGTCTACGAGGCCTTCGCCCGCTACCGCGACGTGCTGGCGGGCTCCGGCGGCTACCTCGGCGAGCGGGCCGCCGACCTCGACGACGTGCGGGACCGGGTGATCGCGGTGCTCTACGGCATCCCGATGCCGGGGCTGCAGGGCGCGCCCGAGGAGCCGTACGTGCTGGTCGCCCGCGACCTCGCGCCGGCCGACACGGCGCTGCTGGCGCGCGAGCACGTGGCCGCCTTCGTCACCGAGGAGGGCGGCCCCACCAGCCACACCGCGATCCTGGCCAGGTCGCTCGGCGTGCCCGCCGTCGTGGCCTGCCCGGGCGCGACCGGCATCAGGCAGGGCGCCCGCGTGCTGGCCGACGGCACCTCCGGCGAGGTGCGGGTGGAGCCCGCCGAGTCGGACGTCGCCGACGCGGTCAGCGCGAACGCCGCCAGGCGGGCCGCGTACGCCGAGGCCGGCGGGCCGGGACGGACCGCCGACGGGCACCCGGTGCCGCTGCTGGCCAACGTCGGCGGCCCGGCCGAGCTGGCGGCCGCCGTGGCGGCGGGCGCGGAGGGCGTCGGGCTCTTCCGCACCGAGTTCCTGTTCCTGGGCCGCTCCGAGCCGCCCGGCGTCGAGGAGCAGGTGCGGGCGTACCGGGCGGCGGCGGAGGCGTTCCCCGGCGGCAAGGTCGTCGTGCGCACCCTCGACGCGGGCGCGGACAAGGCGCTGGCGTTCCTGCCGGCGCCGCCGGAGCCGAACCCGGCGCTGGGCGAGCGCGGGCTGCGCGTGTTCCTGCGGCACCCGGAGGTGATGGCGGCGCAGCTCGACGCGCTGGCGCAGGTCGAGGGCGCGGAGGTGATGGCGCCGATGGTGGCGACCGCCGAGGAGGCCGCGTGGTTCGCGCGCGAGTGCCGCGCGCGGGACCTCCGGCGGGTCGGCGTCATGGTCGAGGTGCCGGCGGCCGCGCTGCGCGCCGGTGACCTGCTCTCCGCGGTCGACTTCGTCTCGATCGGCACCAACGACCTGTCCCAGTACGCCTTCGCCGCCGACCGCCAGCTCGGCGCGGTGCGCGCGTTGCAGGACCCGTGGCAGCCCGCGCTGCTCGACCTGGTCGCGCTGACCGCGGCCGCCGCCGCGGAGGCGGGCAAGGCGTGCGGCGTCTGCGGCGAGTCGGCCGCCGACCCGGCCATGGCGTGCGTGCTCGCCGGGCTCGGCGCCGGCACGCTGTCGATGGCGGCGGGGTCGCTGCCGGCCGCGCGGGCCGCGCTGGCGGCGCACACGCTGGAGGAGTGCCGCCTCGCGGCCGGGGCCGCCCGCGACGCCGTCACGGCGGCCGAGGCCAGGGCGGCGGCGCGGGCGTACCTGCCCGGTCTCGGGCGTCTGGGCCTGTAGATTCTGGATACCTTTGGAGTCATGCTGCGACGGATCGGTACGACGGGCCTGCTCGTGATCGCTCTGACCGCGTGCGCCGGGGGCGGCGGCACGGCGGGCGCGACCCCGACGGGCGGCAAGGCCGCCCCGCCCGCCCCGGCGGCGAGCACGGGCGCCGGGGCGAGCGCCGCCGCCTCGCCGTCGCAGGCCGACCCGGTCGCCAGGGCGCTGGCCCGGCTCAGCGTCGAGGAGAAGGTCGGCCAGCTCTTCATGCCCGTCCTGTACGGCACCTCGGCCGACTCCTCCTCCGGCGAGAACCAGGCCAGGTACGGCGCGCAGACCCCGGCCAAGGTGATCGCCCGCTACCACCTGGGCGGCGTGATCCTGTTCCCGGCCAACGTCAAGAGCGTGTCCCAGGTCGTCGGCCTGACCAACGGCCTGCAGCGGGCCGCGAAGGAGGTGCCGCTGCTCATCGCCACCGACCAGGAGAACGGCCTGGTCTCGCGCATGTCGGCGCTCATGACCGACTTCCCGGGCGCGTCCGTGATCGGCGCCACCGGTGAGCCGGGCCTGGCCCGCGACGTGGCGAAGGCGACCGGCCAGGAGTTGCGGGCGCTCGGCGTCAACCTCGACTTCGCGCCGGTGGCCGACGTCAACATCGACTCGCGCAACCCGGTCATCGGGCAGCGCGCGTACGGCAAGGACCCGCAGCGGGTGGCGAAGATGGTGGGGGCGGCGGTGAAGGGCTTCGCCGACGCGGGCGTGGCGGCCACCGCCAAGCACTTCCCCGGGCACGGCGACACCCGCGTCGACAGCCACACCGGGCTGCCGGTGATCAAGCACACCAAGGCCGAGTGGGAGCGCGTGGACGCGCCGCCGTTCAAGGCCGCGATCGCGGCCGGGGCGGACGCCGTGATGAGCGCCCACATCGTCTTCCCCAAGCTCGACCCGTCCGGCGACCCGGCGACGCTGTCCAAGCCGATCCTGACGGGGCTGCTGCGGCAGAAGCTCGGCTTCGACGGCGTGATCTCCACCGACGCGCTCAACATGGCCGGCGTGCGCCAGAAGTACGGCGACGGCGAGATCGCGGTGCGGGCCGTGCTCGCCGGGGCCGACCTGCTGCTGATGCCGAACGACCTGCCGAAGGCGTACCAGGCGGTGGTGTCGGCGGTCCGGTCGGGCCGCATCAGCGAGCAGCGCCTCGACCAGTCGGTGACCCGGCTGCTCAAGCTCAAGCAGGCCAAGGGCTTCCTGGCCGAGGCGCCGGCGGCGTCGGCGGCGGAGGCGGCCCGCGTGCTGCGCTCGGCCGAGCACCGCAAGCTGACCGCCCGGGTGGAGTCCGCCGGTTAGTGCTCGCCGTGCAGGCCGCTGGCCAGGTACATCGCGGCCAGCACGGCGAACAGGAACGCCTGGAGGAACTGGATGAACAGCTCCAGCGCCGTGATCACGACCGTCATCGCCACGCCGAGCAGGCCGAGCCCCGCGCCGAGCGGGGTGAGGCGTTCGAAGAGGAACCAGAAGCCGACGGAGCTGAAGAAGGCGACCAGGATGTGGCCGGCGAACATGTTGGCGAACAGCCGGACGAAGTGGGTGAACAGCGAGGTGACGAAGACCTCGGCGAGGATCATCGGGGCGTAGATGCCGTACGCCCAGCCGGGCAGGCCGGGCAGGTGCACGATGCCCCGGAGGTAGCCGCGCACCCCGTGGTGGCGGACGCCGAGCCAGACCTTGATGGCGTACACCGAGACCGCCAGCACCAGGGGGAAGGCGATGTGCGCGGCCACGGGGAACTGGATGAGCGGGATCACGCCCATGAGGTTCCAGGCGAGCACGGTCAGGAAGATCGTCAGGAGCAGGCCCATCCACCGGTCGGCGTCCTTGCCGAGGCTGGGGCGGGCGATCTGGTCGCGCACGAACGTGTACGCGTACTCGCCGAGGCTCTGCCACCCGCGCGGCACGAGCTTCGGCCGGGCGAAGGCCGCCCAGCACAGGGCTGTGACGGCCGCCGCGCCGAGCAGCGCGATCAGCACCGGCTTGGTGAGCCACGCGGGCCCGCCGGGGATGATCGGGGCGAACTGGAAGAGGTCGAGGCCGGGGGCCTGCCACTGGCCCGGGGAGGTGATCAGGATCGTCGTCCGCACGGCGGTCCTTTCTGGTCGCGTCCTTGCGCCGGAAGGTCACCCTAACGACCGAATTGTCCAGTCCCTTTCGGTGGTTTACGGTCAGGCGTCGCGGCGCTTCAGCAGCACGACGCCCAGGGCGAGCGCGGCCGCGGCCCACGCCGCCAGCACGCCGAGCCCCGCCCACGGGCTCAGGGGGAGCACGGCGGCGTCCGTGGTGGCCTGGACGGCCAGGCCGGCGTTCACCGGCGAGAGCTGCCAGAGCACGCGCTGGACGTCCTCGTCGCCGATCAGGCGGATGGCCAGCGGCGACAGGTACAGCAGGCCGAGCGCCGCGCCGGTGGCCGCCGCCGCGTCCCGCACGGCGACCGCGATCCCCACGCTGAGCAGCGCGACCAGGCCGAGGTAGAGCACCGAGCCGGCGGCGGCGCGCAGGGTCGGGCCGTCGAGCAGGGACAGCGGGGCGTAGCCGTGCTCCGGCGTGAAGCCGCTGCCCGGCAGGAGCAGCCGCCCGGCCAGCACCGCGCCCAGCACCGCGGCCACCCCGGCGGCCAGCGCCGGGACGGTGACGACGGCGGCCTTGGCGGCCAGCAGCGTCCCGCGGCGCGGCACGGCGGCGAGGCTGGTGCGGATCATGCCGGTGCCGTACTCGCCGCAGACCGCGAGCACGGCCAGCACGGCGACCGGGGCCTGCCCGAGCTGCACGCCCGTCAGGGCGAGCCGGACCTGGTCGTAGCCGCAGCCCGCCGCGTCGCAGCGCACGACGGCGACGGCCAGCGCGCTCAGAGCCGCGGTCAGCACGACCGTCAGGGCCAGCAGCCAGCCGGGGCCGGGCACGGTGCGGAGCTTCGTCCACTCCGCGCGCACCGCGCGGCTCACGCGTCGGCCCTGTTCAGCCTGCGCACGGCCAGGACGAGGGCCAGCCCCGCCCAGGCGCACGACACCGCGAACCCGGCCCACCACGGCAACGGGTAGTAGCCGTTGGAGGGGGCGTAGAAGTCGAGCACCTGCGGGTACTCCGGCTTGCTCTGCTGCACGGCGAAGCCGGCCGCCGGCGTCAGCCGCAGCAGCCAGTCCGCCGCCTGCTCGGGCAGCACCGACGCGGTCGCGAGCACGTACGGCACGACGACCGCCACGACGGCCGCGATCACCGCCATCGCGCTGCGCCGCAGCAGCGCGCCGAACGCGAGCGCGAGCACGGCGGTCACCGCCAGCACTCCCGCGACCCCCGCGACGACCCGCAACCCGGTCAGCACCGGCACCGGCGAGACCTGGACGCCGTTGCCCGCCAGCACGCGCAGCCCCACGGCCACCGTGACCCCGGCGGCGGCCAGCGACACCGCGAAGGTCGCCGCCAGGAGCACCACGGCCTTGGCGGCCAGCACCCGGCCGCGCCGCGGGCTGGCCAGCAGCGACGTGCGGATGAGCCCCCGCCGGTACTCGGCCGTCACGAACAGCACGCCCACGACGATCGCCGCGATCAGCGCGAACATCACGCCCACCAGGGTGTTCTCGACGGCCGGCCCCTCGGTCAGCGGGGAGACGTCGCCGACGCCGGTGATCTTGTACGTGCCGCCCGCCTGCTGGAGCCCGCCCGGGTGGTGGGGGGTGACGCCGTCCGCCTCGTAGTGGACGCCGATGTCGTCGCGGGCGAACGCCCCGGCGGTGCCCGTCCCGCGCATGCTCAGGCCGTCCATGGTCGCGGTGACCTCGGCGAAGCGGGAGGCCACGTTGAAGCCGCCGATGGTGTTGGCGCTGACCCGCACGTCGCCGGGGGAGGCGGCGAACAGGCCGATGCGGACCTCGTCCGGCAGCCCGGCCAGGCGGGCGGTGCCGACCTTCGTCCACGTCCGGCCGTCGGCGGACTCCTCGCCGGTGATCGTCTCACCGGCCCTGGTCAGCCGCAGCCAGCGGGGCGCGGACGGGCTGACCTTGCCGGGCCGGCCGGCGACGTCCTCGGTGAAGTCGTGCTGCATGCGCACGCCGTGCTCGGCGGTGACCATCACGGCGGCGTACGAGGCGCCCTGCCGCACGCCGGCCTTGACCATGAGGCCGGCCTTGGCCCACGGGACGGTGCCCGCGGCGACGTTGCGGATGCCGGGGGTCGAGTCGGGCAGGCGGATCTGGCCGGTCATCGAGGTCACCCGCACGGTGATCTGCCCGTCGCCGCGCAGCGGCCGGTGGGCGAAGTAGAACCGGTCGCGCACCGCCTCGCCGCCCGGTCCGAGCGGCGGCGGCGGGCAGACCACCTCCTTGCCCCCCTCCATGCAGGAGGCGTGGCTGCCGCTCGCGAACAGCAGGCCGAGCCCGACGACGAGCAGCCCGGCGAGCGCGAGGCAGGCGGTCCAGCCGCGCACGGTGCGGAGCTTGGTCCACTCCGCGTGGACGAGCTGCGCGAACCCGTCCCGACCGGCCGCGCCCAGCGGCGAACGGTAGGGGCTCATCGCGGGCTCCCGCGGAACTCGACGGCGTCCCTGGTCAGGTCCAGGTACGCCTCCTCCAGCGTGGCCCGGTGCGCCGCGACCTCCGCGAACGGCACCCCGCGCGCCCCCAGCAGCCGCACGACGTGCTCGGCGGGCAGCCCGTCCACGGTGAGCAGGTCCCGGTCGTGCACGGTCACCGTGGCGCCGGCCTCGGCCAGGGCCCGCATGGCCGCCTCGCGGTCGGCGGTGCGGAGCCGCACCCGGCCGCCGGAAGCGCGGGCGATGAGGTCGGCCACGCTCGTGTCGGCCACGACCCGGCCCCGGCCCGCGACCACGAGATGGCCGGCGGTGTCCTCCAGCTCGCTCATCAGGTGACTGGAGACCAGCACCGCCCGCCCCTCGGCGGCCAGCCCCCGCAGGAAGCCGCGCATCCACACGATGCCCTCGGGGTCCAGGCCGTTGAACGGCTCGTCCAGCAGCAGCACCGGCGGGTCGCCGAGCAGCGCGGCGGCGATGCCGAGCCGCTGGCGCATGCCGAGCGAGTAGCCGCCCGCCCGGCGGCGGGCCGCCTGGCCCAGCCCGACCAGCTCCAGCACCTCCTCCACCCGGCGGGCGCCGAGCCCTTGCGACCGGGCGAGCCAGAGCAGGTGGTTGCGGCCGGTGCGGCTCGGCTGGAGGGCGGCGGCGTCCAGCAGCGCGCCGACGTGCCGGAGCGGGGTGCGCAGGCTCGGGTACGGGCGGCCGCCGACCAGCGCGCGGCCCTCGTCGGGGGCGTCCAGGCCGAGGACCACCCGCATGGTGGTGGACTTGCCCGCGCCGTTCGGGCCGACGAAGCCCGTGACGTGGCCGGGCCGGACGGTGAAGGACATCCCGTCCAGGGCCAGGGTGGGCCCGTACCGCTTGCGCAGGGCGTCGACTTCGATGGTTGCTTCCACGGACAAGGAGGCTAGGCAGCGGGAGGGGGCCCGGTCGTCACGCGGGGGAGCGATCTGCGAGGTCGCTGGCGTCAGCCAGGGCCCGTCCCTCGCGCGAGGGATGCAGGGAAGGCGGCGCGACCGGGACAATGGGGACGTGGAGACGGGAGCGGAGCGGTTCACGGACGGGGGCGCGAGGCGGCACGCGCTGCTCGTGCTGGGGCTCCTGCTGGCCCTGGTCGCGGTGGTCGAGGCGGTGGCGCAGGTCCGCGTGTCGGACGTGCAGCCCGGTTTCGGCGGCGAGTCGGTGAGCGTCCCGGTCGCCGGGGTCGCGCCGGGCGGGCCCGCCCATCCGGGGACGACTGAGGGCCCGCTCCTGCTGCTGGTCCTGCCGCTGCTCGCGCTCGCCACCACGCTGCCGCTCGCGCTCCTGCCCGGGCAGCCGGTGGTCGCGGCGGTCGCCGGGTGCGCGGCCGGCGTCCTGTCGGCCGGGGCGTTCCACACGCTGACCGTCGCCGGGGCGGCGACCCAGGTGATCCTGCTGTACCGGGCCGGGCGGCACGGGCGGCCCGCGCCCGCGGTCCTGGCCGCGGCGCCGTTCCCGGTGCTGGCGGCGGTGCCGCGGCCGGCGGACGGGCTCGTCCTGCTGCTGGCCTGCCTGGCCCCGGCCGCCGCGCTCGGCGGGATCGCGCTGCGCGCCCGCGCCGCGGCCGGCGCCGGCGCCGCCGCCCGGTCGGAGGCGGCCGGCAGCCTGCTGGAGCACACCGCCCGCGGCGAGCGGGCACGCATCGCGCGCGAGCTGCACGACGTCGTCGCGCATCACATCTCGCTGGTCGCGGTGCAGGCCGAGACCGCCCGGCTGGCCGTGCCCGGCATGCCGCAGGCGGGCGCCGAGCGGCTGCTGGCCATCGGCGACACCGCCCGGCAGGCGCTGACCGAGATGCGCCGGCTGCTCGGCGTGCTGCGCGAGGACGCCGGGGCTGAGGCGTCCTGGCGGCCCCAGCCCGGCCTGCGGCTGCACGAGCTGAACGCGCTGCTCGACGACTCGCGCGCGGCCTCGGGCGCCGCCACCCGGCTCATCCTCCGGGGCACGCCGGTCGAGCTGGACCCGGGGGTGGAGCTGGCCGCGTACCGGATCGTGCAGGAGGCGCTGACCAACGCGCGGCGGCACGCGCCCGGTGCGGCCGTGGACGTCGAGCTGCACTACGCCGCCGACGCCCTGCGGCTCAGCGTCAGGGACAACGGCCCCGGCGGTGGCCCCGGCGGTGGCCCCGGCGGTGGCCCCGGCGGTGGCGCTGGGGCGGGCGGTCACGGGCTGGCCGGGATGCGGGAGCGGGCCGCGGCCGTCGGCGGCGAGCTGACCACCGGCCCCGCGCCCGGCGGCGGATTCCTCGTCCAGGCCGTGCTGCCGGGCAGGGAGGACGGCGGGTGAGCGGGCCGATCAGGATCGTCATCGCCGACGACCACCTCGTGGTGCGCACCGGGTTCGGCGAGCTGCTCGACACCCAGCCCGACTTCGCCGTGGTCGGCCGGGCCGCCGACGGGCTGGAGGCGGTGCGGCTGTGCCGCGAGCTGACCCCCGACGTCGTGCTCATGGACGTGCGCATGCCCGGCATGGGCGGCATCGAGGCCACCAGGGAGGTGGCCGGCCCCGGCGGGCCGCGGGTGCTCGTCCTGACCACGTTCGACCTCGACGAGTACGTCTACGACGCGCTGCGGGCCGGCGCCAGCGGCTTCCTGCTGAAGGACGTCACCGCCGAGCGCCTGTTCGACGCCGTGCGGGTGGTCGCGGCCGGCGACGCGCTGCTGGCCCCGGCGGTCACCCGCCGCCTCATCGGCGAGTTCGCCCGGATGGGGCCGCGCCCCGGCGCGCCCGTCGCCGCGCTGGCCGCGCTCACCCCGCGCGAGACCCAGGTCCTGCGGCTGGTCGCCGAGGGCCTGTCCAACCCCGAGATCGCCGCCCGGCTCGTGGTGACCGAGGAGACGGTCAAGACCCACGTGAGCCGGGTGCTCAACAAGCTGGGGCTGCGCGACCGCACGCAGGCGGTCGTGGCCGCGTACGAGACCGGCCTGGTGGTGCCGCGCAGCCGTTAGTCAGGGCCGTCAGAAGTCGAAGTCGTCGATGTTGGACTTGTCGAACACGGTCGGCTTGCCGAGCAGCACCTCGCCCTTGGCGCCCACGGTGTGGTCGCCGAGCCTGCCCGCCTTGAACGTCTCGCCCTCGCCGCCGGTGATCTGCCCGGAGGCCAGCGCGGCCGCGGCGTAGGAGGCCAGGTAGCCGAGGTCGGCCGGGTTCCACAGCTCGAACGCCTCGATCGTGCCGTCCTTGACGAACTTGCGGAGCTGGTTCGGCGTGCCGAGCCCGGTCAGCTTCACCTTCCCCTTGTACGGCGAGTCCGACAGGTAGCGGGCCGCCGCCGCGATGCCGACCGTGGTCGGCGAGATGATGCCGGCCAGGTCCGGGTACGAGCGCAGCAGGCCCTGGGTCTCGGTGAAGGACTTCTGGTCGTCGTCGTTGCCGTAGGCGACCTTGACCAGCTCCATGTCCTGGTACTCGGGCTTCTTCAGCTCGTCCTTCATGAACTCGATCCAGGTGTTCTGGTTGGTCGCGTTCGGCGTGGCGGACAGCACCGCGATCTTGCCCTTGTTGCCGATCTGCTTGGCCAGGAGCTGCACCTCGGTGCGGCCCAGGTCCTCGGCGCTCGCCTGGTTGACGAAGACGTCGCGGCCCTCCTGGGCGGTGTCGGAGTCGTAGCTGACGACCTTGATCCCGGCGGCCCTGGCCTGCTTGAGCGCGGGCACGACGGCGTTCGGGTCGTTGGCGGAGATGACGATGGCGTCCTGCTTCTGCTGGATGAGGGTGTTGATGTAGGACACCTGCGAGGAGGCGCTGGCGTCGGACGGCCCGACCTCCTTGCCCTCGCCGCCGAACTCCTTGGCCGCGTCCACGCCGCCCTTGTCGGCGATCGTGAAGTACGGGTTGTTGACCTGCTTCGGCAGGAAGGCGATCTTGAGGCCCTGCTTGATCGGGGCGTTCGGGTTCGCCCCGGCCGACGACGCGCCGGCGGCCGGCGCGGACGACTGCTGCTGCTGCACGTCGCTCTTGGTGGTGCCGCCGCACGCGCCGGTCAGCAGCACGAGGCCGGCGAGCAGCGCCACGGGACGCCAGGGGGTGCGCGTTGTCATGTCACGGACTTCCCTTCCGCAGGTGATGGTGTACGCCGCCGCCGGACCGCCCCCAGGTTCGGCGCCAGCACGGAGGCGACGAGCAGCAGGCCCGTCACGAAGTTGAGCACCTCGTTGCGCACGTCCGCGAGGATCAGCGCGTTGCGCACGACGCCGAGCAGCAGCACCGCGACCAGGACGCCGGGCAGCGTGCCCGTCCCGCCGAAGATCGACACCCCGCCGAGCAGCACGGCGGCCACCACGGCCAGCTCCAGGCCCATGCCGTTGTCGGCGCGGGCGCTGGCGTAGCGGAAGGTGTAGACCAGGGACGCCAGCGACGCCATGACCCCGGACGCCACGAACAGCCAGAGCTTGATCCGCTTGACCCGGACGCCGGAGAAGTACGCGGCCTCGACGTTCGAGCCGAGCGCCACGATCGAGCGGCCGAGCCCGGTCGCGTGCAGCACCAGGCCCGCCACCACGGCCAGCGCCACGACCAGCAGCGTCGCGAGCGGCACCGGCCCGATCGAGGCGGTCGCGAGGCTCGTGTACGCGGGCGGCAGGTCCGCCACCGCCTCGCCGCCCAGCAGCACGTACGCCAGGCCGCGGAACAGCGCGAACGTGCCGATCGTGACCGCCAGCGAGGGCAGCCCGAGCCGGGTGACGAGCAGCCCGTTGACCGCGCCGCACGCCGCGCCCACCAGCAGGCAGATCGGCATGATGGCCTCGATCGGCAGCCCGGCGTCCCACAACGTGCCGAGCACCGCGCAGGACAGGCCCAGCGTGGAGGCCACGGACAGGTCGATCTCGGCCGCCACGACCACCAGCGTCATGGTCAGCGCCATGAGCGCGATCTCGGTGGTGTCGAGCAGCAGGAACGACACGTTCGAGGCGTTGGCGAAGTTGTCCACGGCGAGCGAGGCCCACACCGCGACCCCGGCCAGCAGCACGACGATCAGCGTCTCCCAGCGGCGCAGCACGTCAGCGCGCACGGAACCTCCCCCTGCGCAGGGCGGCCGCCACGCGCAGCGCCAGCAGCCGGTCGAGGACGATGGCGGCCAGCAGGAGGGCGCCGTTGATCGCGGTCTGGGCCAGGGCGTCCACCCGGAGCACGGCGAGCGCGCTGGTGATGGAGGCCAGCAGGACCGCGCCGAGCGCGGCGCCGTACACGGTGCCGCTGCCGCCGAAGATGGCGACGCCGCCCACCACGACGGCGGCGATCACGTCGAGCTCCTTGCCGGTCGCGACGGTGGCGTCCACGGTGCCGAAGCGGGCCGCCCACAGCACGCCGGCCAGCCCGGCGAGGGCGCCGTTCGCGACGAACGCGGCGAGCACCCGGCGGCGGACCCGGATGCCGGCCAGCACGGCCGCCTCGGGGCTGGAGCCGATCGCGTACAGCTCGCGGCCGGAGCGCAGGTTGCGCAGCATCCAGCCGACCGCGAGCAGCACGGCCAGGGCGACCAGCGCCGGCAGGGGGACGCCGAGCACCGAGCGGGTGCCGAGGGCGAGGAAGCTCTCCGGCAGGTCGGCGGCGTTGACCTGCCGGCTGCCGGCCCACGCGTAGTCGACGCCGCGGAGGGCGTACAGGGTGCCGAGGGTGGCGACCAGGGCGGGCACCCGGGCCGCGCCGACCAGCAGCCCGTTGACCGCGCCGCAGGCCGCGCCGAGCAGCAGGCAGCCGGCGATGACCACCGGGATCGGCACGGCGGGGTGGTCGGCCAGGACCAGCGCGCCGCCGAAGGCGGACAGGCCGACGACGGAGCTGACCGACAGGTCCACGTTCCTGGTGACGACGACGAGCGTCTGGCCGACCGCGAGCAGCGCGACGATGGCCGAGTTGAGCAGGATGTCGCGGATGCTGCCGTAGCTGAGGAAGCTCGGGTTGGCCGCGCCGGTGACGCCGAACAGGACGCCGAGCGCCACCACGATGCCGAGCTCGCGCACCCGCGCCACCCGGTCCGCCAGCCGCCGGGCGCCGTTGCGGCGCGCGGTCTCCGGGGCCGCGGCGAGGCTGCTCACGGGGCTGCTCACGGGGCGCTCCTTCCGGTCGCGGCGGCCATGACGCGCTCCTCGGACGCCTCGGCCCGGTCCAGCTCGGCCACCAGCCGCCCCTCGTGCATGACGAGCACCCGGTCGGCCATGCCGAGCACCTCGGGCAGCTCGGAGGAGATCATCAGCACCGCCACCCCGCTCGCCGCCAGCTCCGACAGCAGCCGGTGCACCTCGGCCTTGGTGCCGACGTCGATGCCGCGGGTGGGCTCGTCCACGATGAGCACCGACGGCGCGCGGGCCAGCCACTTGGCCAGCACCACCTTCTGCTGGTTGCCGCCGGACAACACGTTCACCGGGTCGCTCAGCCGGGCGAACTTCAGCCGCAGCCGCACCGCCCAGTCCCTGGCCCGCTCCCGCTCGGCCGGCCGCGAGATCAGCGGCCCGCGGCGCAGCGCGGACAGCCCGGTCAGGCCGATGTTGCGCTCGATGGACAGGTCCATGACCAGGCCCTGCTGGCGGCGGTCCTCGGGCACCAGGGCGAGGCCGGCCGCCATGGCGGCCGTGGGGCTGGCCGGGCGCAGCGGCCTGCCGTCCACCTCGACGCCGCCCGCGTCCCACCGGTCGATGCCGAACACCGCCCGCGCGACCTCGCTGCGCCCGGCGCCGACCAGCCCGGCCAGGGCGACGATCTCGCCGTGCCGCACCTCGAAGGAGACGTCGGTGAACACGCCCTCGCGGGTGAGCCGGCGCACTCGGAGCGCCACCTCGCCGGCCGTGCTGTCCTGCTTGGGGAACAGGGCCGCGAGCTCCCGGCCGACCATGCGGCGGACCAGGTCGTCGGGGGTGAGGCCGGCGATGGGGTCGCTCGCCACGAGCGCGCCGTCCCGCAGGGTCGTCACCCGCTGGCACAGGGCGAAGATCTCCTCCAGCCGGTGCGAGATGAACAGCAGCGCCGCGCCCTGCTCGCGCAGCGTCCCGGCCACGCCGAACAGCCGGGCGACCTCCTGGCCGGACAGGGCGGCGGTGGGCTCGTCCATGACCAGCACCCGGGCGCGCCGCGACAGGGCCTTGGCGATCTCGACGAGCTGCTGGTCGGCGATGGACAGGCCGCGGGCCGGCCGGTCGGGGTCGAGGTGCACGCCGAGGCGGCCGAACAGCTCGGCGGCCGAGGCGCGCATGGCCCGCCGGTCGAGCCCGAGGCGGCGGCGCGGCTGGCGGCCCATGAAGATGTTCTCCATGACCGACAGGTCGGGGAACAGGGTGGGCTCCTGGTAGATGACCGCCACCCCGGCCTCCTGCGCGTCGGCCGGGCCGGCGAACTCCACCGGCCGGCCGTCGAGCAGGATCTGGCCCGAGTCGGGCCGGTGCACGCCCGACAGGATCTTCACGAGCGTGGACTTGCCCGCGCCGTTCTCGCCGGCGAGGGCGTGCGTCTCGCCGGCGCGCAGCTCCAGAGTGACCTCGCGGACGGCGCGGACCGCGCCGAACGCCTTGCTGACCTGTGAGAGGGACAGGACGGGAGTTTCCTCCATCGGCCGCACTCCCGGCAAAATCGTTTTAAGCAGTGGGAGGACGGTATTTCAGGGGACGGCGGCCCGTCAATGGTGGATCTTCACGGCTGGAAGTGCCGCAGCACCTCCGGGTTCGCCATGGCGTCGGGGTTGGCCGCCTGCTCCACCGGCGTGCCCAGCAGGATCTTGCGCACCGGCACCTCCAGCTTCTTGCCCGACAGCGTGCGCGGGATGCCGGGCACCACCCGGATCTCGTTCGGCACGTGGCGCGGCGACAGCTCGGTGCGCAGCGCGTCGCACAGCGCCCGCTCCAGCGTCCCGCTCAGCTCGGCGCCCTCGGCCAGCGTCACGTACAGCAGCAGCCGGCCCTCCTGGCCGAGCTGCCCGGTGTCGATCACCAGGCTGTCGGCGACCTCCTCGAACCGCTCGACCACCCGGTAGAACTCGCTGGTGCCCATGCGCACGCCGCCCCGGTTCAGGGTGGAGTCGGAGCGGCCGTAGATGACGCAGCTCCCGTCCTCGTTGATCTTGATCCAGTCGCCGTGCCGCCACACGCCGGGATAGACGTCGAAGTAGCTCTCGGCGTACCGCTCGCCGTCCGGGTCGTTCCAGAACATCACCGGCATCGACGGCATGGGCCGCGTGATCACCAGCTCGCCCACCTCGCCCGTGACGGGCTTGCCCGCCGGGTCGTACGCCTCCACCTTCGCCCCCAGCGACCGGCACGGGATGATGCCCGCCCGGATCGGGTGCAGCACGGTCGCCCCGACGAAGCCGGTGCACACGTCCGTGCCGCCGGAGAACGACCCCACCGGCACCCCGGGCAGCTCGGCGGTCACCCAGGCGAACCCCTCGGGCGGCAGCGGCGACCCGGTCGAGCCGACCCCGCGCAGCCGTTCCAGCCCGGTGGGCCGGATGCCGGCCTTCAGCGAGGCCATGATGTACGGCGCCCCGGTGCCGAAGTAGGTGACCCCCTCCGAGTCGGCGATCCGCCACAGCGCGGCGGGGGAGGGATGGGCGGCCGAGCCGTCGTACAGGACCGCCGTGGCCCCCACCAGCAGGGCGCCGACGAGGTAGTTCCACATCATCCAGCCAGTGGTGGTGTACCAGAAGAACACATCCCCCTCGCCCAGGTCCTGGTGGAAGGAGAGCGACTTCAGGTGCTCCAGCACGATGCCGCCGTGGCCGTGCACGATCGGCTTGGGCAGCCCGGTCGTGCCGCTGGAGTAGAGGATCCACAAGGGGTGGTCGAACGGCACCCGCTCGAACTCCAGCGGCGCCTCCTCCGCGCGCAGCCCCTCCCATCCCACCACCTGGCCGTGCGGCACCTGCCGGGTGTGCAGCGGAAGGGGCTCGGCCTGCTGCGGGGCCCGGCCCTCCTCGGCCGCCGCCAGGTAGGGGATCCACACGGTGGCGCGCAGCGAGGGCAGCGCGGCGGCGATCTCGTTGACCGCGGCCGAGCGGTCGTAGCTCCTGCCGTTGTAGTGGTAGCCGTCGACCGCGATGAGCACCTTGGGCGCGATCTGCCGGAACCGGTCGACGATGCTCGGCACCCCGAAGTCGGGGGAGCCGGCCGACCAGATCGCCCCCAGCGAGGCGGTGGCGAGGAAGGCGATGAGGGCCTGCGGGATGTTCGGCAGGTAGCCGGCCACCCGGTCGCCGCGCGTCACGCCGAGGCGGACCAGCCCGGCCCGCACCCGGGCGACCTCCTCGCGCAGCTCGGCGAAGGTCAGCTCCTGGCGGGCGCCGTCCTCCGAGACGAAGATCATCGCGGTGCCCTCGGCGTGGCGCAGGGCGTTCTCGGCGTAGTTGAGCCGCGCGCCCGCGAACCAGCGCGCCCGCGGCATCGCGCCGGACAGCGCCGGGCCGTCGCCGCGCTCGCCGACCACGTCGAAGTGCTCCCAGATCGAGGTCCAGAACGCGGCCGGCTCGTCCACCGACCAGCGCCACAGGCTCTCGTAGTCGTCACCCGGCCGGCCCAGCCACTCCAGGTAGCGGGTCAGCCTCGCCCGCGCGACCACCTCTTCGCCCGGTTCCCACAGAAGCTCGCCCTCAGCAACCATGTGCCCCATCCTGTCGCCCGTTCAATGGAGAGTCCTACCTCTACCCCCCACATAACTAGCTACCGCCTCAGGTGGTCCACCGCCATACGCGCGGCTGTGCCGATCACCGCGTCGGCGCGCGGCTGGTTGAGCGCCGTGGCGAAGGAGCGGGTGAAGACGGCCACCGCGTACCGCCCGCCGTCGGGGTACTCGACCACGCCCGACTCGGTGCGGAGCGTCGGCAGCGTGCCGGTCTTGCCGCTGACGGCCACGTCGTCGTACGGGAAGCCGGAGGCCAGCCGGTGCGGCCACACCTGCATGTTGAGCACGCCGCGCATCCAGGCGCAGGACGCCGCCGAGGCGATCTCGTCGCGCCAGATGAGCCCGAACAGCCGGGTCATCTCCCTGGCCGTGCTCACGTTGCCCCGCGCCGGGTCGAGTGCGCGCATCCGGGCCACCTCCTCCGGGTCCAGGTACGGCCACCCGTGCCCGGCGTCGGCCGCCATGCTCGCGTTGATCTCGGCGCTGCTCTGCCGCACCCGCGTGGCGCCCAGCCCGTACGCCTCCAGCATCGCGTTCACCGCGTCCCGCCCGACCCGCCGCAGCAGCGTGTCGGCCGCCGTGTTGTCGCTCACCGCGATCATCAGGTACGCCAGGTCGCGCAGCGAGATCGTCACGTCGTCGAGCATGACCGCGATGCCCGTCGGCCCCTGCGAGCGGCCGGCGGCCGGCACCGTGACCCGCTCGGCCGGGTCGAGCAGCCCGGCGTCGGCCTGCCGGCACAGCTCCACCAGCAGCGGCACCTTGTACATCGACGCCGTCGGCTGCGGCTCGTCCGACCCGTGCCCGACCTCCCGCCCGGTGTCGAGGTCGGCCGCGTGGATCCAGCCGGTGACGCCCGCGGCCCGGAACAGCGCCTCGAAGCCCGGCCCGGCGGCCCCGGCGCCGGTCATGCCCACATCCCCGGCCTGCGGCTGACGCGCCGCGCGGGCACGGCGCCCTCGTCGGTCATACCGGCGCTCTCCTTCAGGGTTCGTGCGGCGACGGCCGAGAAGTCACCGGCCGCGGCCGTCTCCACGCGCCAGGCCGTGGAGACCCGGGACGTGATCGGCGAGCCTGGCAGCGGCCGCCAGGCCAGCCCCGGCGCCTCCGTGCGGGGGCCGAACGCCACCGCCGCGCCGGCCAGCACCAGCCCCAGCCCGGTGCCCTGGTGCACCCGCGGCGGCACGTAGCCGTGGCGGCGGCACTCGGCCAGCACCTCGGCGTGCAGGCCGGGCTCGCCCTCCTTCGGCGGCATCAGCAGCTCGCGCCCGGCGAGGTCGGCCAGGTGCACCTCGCCCACGCCGGCCAGCGGGTCGCCGGCCGGCAGCAGCACGCCCTGGACCTGCACCAGCACCTCGCCGAAGCGCAGCCCGGGCGCCGCGACCGGGTGCCTGACCAGGCCGACGTCGATCGTCCCCTCGGCCAGGGCGGTCACCTGGTCGGCGGTCCAGATCTCGGCGGGCGCGAGGCGTACCTCGGGGCTGGCGGCGCGGAAGCCGGCGACCAGGGCCGCGATGACGGCGGCGGCCAGGTCGGGCGGGACGCCGACCCGCAACACCGTGCCCTGGCCCTGGCGGGCCAGCTCGTGCAGCCGGTCGACCCGGGTGATGATCTCGCGGGCCTCGCCGAGCAGCAGCCGGCCGGACTCGGTCAGGCGCACCTGGCGGGCCGAGCGGTCGAACAGGCGGGTGCCGAGCTCCTCCTCCAGCCGTTTGATGCGCTGGCTGAGCGGCGGCTGGGCCATGCCGAGCCGGATGGCGGCGTTGCCGAAGTGCAGCTCCTCGGCCACCGCGACGAAGTAGCGAAGATGTCGCACGAGGTCCACGACCAGCCACTATATCCAGATTTATAACTTGTGGAGCGTCATATCAGTATTGGACACCTCTGTTCCTCCTCTGGTCTGCTCAGCCGTATGGCACCACAAACGGGGACGATTTATGGAAGAAGACGCCGTCGGCGGCCCTGGCTGCTCGCCGGGCTCCTGGTCCCGGCCGTCGCCGCGGGCGGCGTGATCTGGGCGCTGCGCACCGAGGGCACGCCCGAGGAGACCGCCGACCGCTACCTCGCCGCCTGGACCGCCCAGGACTACGCGACGATGCGGGCCCTCGTCGCCGACCCGCCGGCCGGCTTCGAGAGCCGGCTGGAGCGCTTCCGCGCCGACCTCAAGGTCACCCAGGCGAGCTTCACCCGCTCGATCAGCGACGGCCCCTTCGCCGACAACGGGCCGGACGACGACGGCTACCTGTCCTTCCACGCCAGGCTGTCCGGCGTCCGGGACTGGGAGTACGACGGCCGGATCCGGCTCGTCGAGCGCGACCGCGCCTGGAAGGTCGCCTGGACCCCGGCCGCCCTGCACCCGCTGCTCACCACCGCCGGCCGCGGCCTGCGGGTGATCGCCGAGCAGGGTGACCCGCTGCAGGTCCTCGCCGCCGACGGCACACCGGTCAACACCCCGGACGCGCCCGGCTCGGTGCAGCAGCTCGTCGAGGGCATCAGGCAGACCTACCCCGACCGCTTCAAGGCCCAGGGCCGCGCCCGCATCGACCTCTACGAGGACGGCAAGGCGGTCAGGACGGTGGCGAAGGCGGCCGGCGTGCGGCCGCTCAGAACCACCCTCGACCTGGCCGTGCACCGCGCGGGAGCGGCCGCCCTCGAGGACGTCGGGCAGCCCGCCTCGCTGGTGGCGCTGCGGGCCTCGACGGGGGAGATCCTGGCCGTGGTCAACAAGCCGGGCGGGTTCAACCGGGCGCTGCTCGGCACGTACCCGCCGGGTTCGACGTTCAAGGTGGTGACCGCGTCGGCGCTGGTCGCGGACGGGGTCTCGCCCAGCGAGCGGGTGACCTGCCCGGCCGAGAAGAACATCGGCGGGTTCCCGTTCCACAACGCCGGGTTCGAGGACTTCGGCACGCTCAGCTTCCAGGACGCCTTCGCGCACTCGTGCAACACCACGTTCGGGGAGATGAGCGTGCGCTCGCTGAAGGGCGGCCGGCTGGCCGAGGTCGCGCGGAGCTTCGGCTTCGGCGCGCCGATCACGCCGGGCGTGCCCGCCGTGCGGGCCGAGTTCCCCGACCCCAAGGACGACACCGACCTCGCCTCCGCCTCGATCGGCCAGGGCCGGGTGCTGGCGAGCCCGCTCAACATGGCCTCCGTGGCCGCCGCGATCGCCGCGGGCGCGTGGATCCCGCCCCGGCTCGTCGTGGCCGAGCCCGGCACCCAGGACGACCGCCCCCGGCCCCTCGAACCGGCCGTGGTGGACGCCCTGCGCAAGCTCATGCCCGCCGTCGTCACCGACGGCACCGCGCACGCCGTGCGCTTCCCGGCCGGCACGGCCGGCAAGACCGGCACCGCCGAGTACGGCTCCGGCGCCGAGCCGCCCGCCCACTCGTGGTTCATCGGCTACAAGGGGGACGTGGCCTTCGCGGTGATCGCCGAGGGCGGCGGCGCGGGCTCCGCGGTGGCCGCCCCGGCCGCCGCGCGCTTCCTCGACGCCCTGGAGTGACCCTCAGCCGGCCTCGCTCAGCCGGCTTTGCGGGGTGCGGACGGCGTGGTGAGCGCGGTGACGGCGGCGACCACCTCCGAGGCGTCGGACAGGTCGGGGAGCACCAGGTCGGCCCCGGCCTCCCGCAGCTCGCCGGCCATCGAGCGGCCCGACGCGACGCCGATCACGGCCGCCCCGCCGATCCTGGCGGCCTGCACGTCGCGCGTCGAGTCGCCGATCACCACCGTGTTGGCCGCGGTGAAGGGCGTGCCGAGCCGCTGCTTGGCCCGCCCCTGGGCGACCTGCAGCAGCGTCGCCTTGGGGTAGGGCTCCTCGCCGTAGCCGCCGAGCTCGAAGTCGACGAACTTGTCGAGGCCGAACGCCTTCAGCTTGAGCACGGCGTTGCTCTTGATCGTGCCGGTCAGCACGGTCTGCACGACGCCGTCGAGCCGGGCGACGGCCTTCAGCGCGTCCTTGGCCCCGGCCATCGCCCGCCCCTCCTTGGCCAGCCGCCCCTTGCGCGCGGCGAAGGCCGTGGCCAGCGCGGCCAGGAAGCCGGGCAGGTGCTCGTCCTCGGCCCGCACGCCGTTGACGGCGAGCGTCTCGAAGACGATCTCGGAGTCGGGCCGGCCCATCGGCGGGACGAGCTTGACCAGCGGGCGGCCGGTCACGGCCCGGAACGCCTCGGCGTAGGCGTCCCTGGTCACGATGGCGACGTCGACCAGCGTGAGGTCGACGTTCCAGAGCACAAGGCGGTTGATGGCAGCCTCCTGTCGGGGACACTGCAAGAGTACGGGCGGCGCCCGGTACGGGGCCGCCGTCCCGCGGATTTCCGTATGCCCGGCCTCAGACGTGGTCGAGCGCGGCGGCGAGCGTGTCCACCACCGGCAGGCCGGTGGCCTCCAGGTCGGCCCGCGTGGTCATGCCGCCGGTGTAGAGCACGGCCCGCGCGCCCACGTGCCGGGCGGCGAGGCCGTCGTCCACGCTGTCGCCGATCATCAGGACCTCGGCGGGGTCCACGGCGAGCGCCTGGAGGTGCGCGGCCAGGTGGGCGGCCTTCTCGCCGCCGGTGGTGCCGACCAGCCCGTCGACGCGGGTGAAGTGGCGGGTGATGCCGAACGAGTCCACCTTCGGCACCAGGTGCGCGTGCGGGGCCATGGAGCAGAGCGACTGCGTGCCCGTCCAGCCGGTGAGCACCAGCTCGGCGTCGGCGGCCAGGCCGCAGATCTCGGCGAGCCGGAAGTAGTGCTCGTGGAAGCCGTTGTCCAGGAGCTCCCACTCGCCCTCGTCGAGCGGGCGGCCGAGCATGCGCTCGTAGGCGACCCAGATGGGCCGGGTGTAGACGGCGCGGAAGTCGTCGGCGGTGAACGCGGGCAGCGCGTAGGGCTTGAAGACCTCGTTGGTGGCTCCGACCACGGCGTCGATGTCGTGGAAGAGCGTGCCGTTCCAGTCCCAAATGATGTGCTTCGTCATCTCATGGGTCAGCTTATGCGGCGCGGATGACATTCCCGGGTAACGACCCGGGTCGCCGGCCGGAGTGGCCGCGACCCGGGTGGGCGGCAGGTCAGCCGCAGGCCTTGCCGGTGCTGCCGGAGCCGTTCTGGCCGCCGCGCCCGCCGTTCCACTGGACGGTGGCGCTGCCCCAGGCGCACACGTTGTTGGCGTAGAGCATGTTGCCCCAGTGCCGGCCGCCGTTGCCCTTCTTGAAGTGGAAGGTGTCGCTGGCGCCGTTCCGGTAGACGCTGATCATGCCGCTCGCCGAGGTGGCGGTGGTGATCTCGGTCCAGTTGGTCTTGCACTTGCCCGACCACATGAGCTTGATCGTGCCGACCCGGCCGTTGGCCCGGCTGTTGATCGGCGCGGTGCGCACGGCCCGCGCCGAGTTGCCGCAGCCGCTGCGGTACGGGTCCTTGTGGTCGTAGGGCTTCAGCGCCGCGGCCTGCGCGACGGCGGGGGAGCCTGCCAGGAGGGTGACCGCCGCGGCCCCCACCGCGGTCGCCACAACGCGAAGCTTCACTTGGAACCGACTCCTCGTGTCAGAGAACAGTGCTGCGTCGGGACCTTAGCGAGATTTCGCTCCGTGCGGTCAAGGAATTGTGATCTTTGTCATGATCGCAGGAGGTCGGGGATCTCCTGGGTGGCGTACCACATCAGCTCGTGGGCCTCGGCGCCGTCCACGGTGAAGCGGGCGTCGTCGTCGCCCCCGTCGGCGGCGGGCAGCGCGGCGACGGCCGCCTCGATGTCGGCCGCGGCCTCCACGTCGTCGATGTGCACCGCGGCCACCTTGGCCAGCGGGACCGCCTCGGCGAGCCGCACCCGGGCGCGCTCCTCCAGGTCGGCGCCGGCCTTGGCGGAGCCCTCCGGCACCTCGGCGGCGATCACCACCCGGCGCGGCGGGGCCTCGACGCCGTCGGCGCGGTCGGCGGCCAGCATGCGCAGCGAGGCGCGGGCGGCCTCGGTCAGCGCCACGTACTCCAGCTCCTCGGTGTCTCCCGAGGCGTACCACTCGGTCAGCGCGGGGGTCACCGCGTAGCCGGTCAGCGGGGCCGGGCCCACCTCTCCCGCCTTGACCGCCGTGGCCAGGGCCGGGAGCGTGCACGGCAGATAGACGCGCATCACGAACCTTTCGTGCTTCAGCCGCCGGGGGTCGGTCCGGCGTGCAGGGCACCTATCATGCCCGTCGCAGCGTGAGGCGTAGGAGAGACTCGACCTCCGCGATGGTCGTGTCCGCGTCGCGGTGGTGGATCCCGGCCATGCCGAGGGCGCGGGCGGCCACGATGTTGGCCTCGATGTCGTCGATGAACACGCACTCCGCGCCCGGCAGCCCGACCTGGCCGAGCGCGTGGTGGAAGATGCGCGGCTCCGGCTTGCGCATGCCGACCTCGCCGGAGATGACCACGGCGTCGAAGACCTCGTCCCAGTCGTCGCGCGGGTAGGTGTTGGACCAGGAGTTGGACACCAGGCAGGTCTTGACGCCGTGGGAGCGTACGTCGCGCAGCATGTCGTACATCGCCTCGACCCGGTCGAAGCCCGCGAACATGCGCTCCAGCAGGCCCTCGGCGACCGGCGGCACCCCGTCGAGCGTCACCAGGCGGGCGGCGAGGTCGCGCTCGAAGGCGGGGCCGTCGAGCTCGCCGCGCTCCAGCGCGTGGACGGCGCTCTCGCCCGCGCCGTCGCCGTAGGCGTGGTCGATCATCTCGCGCATGACGGCGCGGTAGTGCTCGGCGTCGATCCGGTCCGCCTCGATCCACTTGGCGATGGAGTCGGTGAGGCTGGTGGTGAGCACCCCGCCCCAGTCGATCAGCACACCCGTGACCACGGCCACCTCCAGGCTCGAATACCGTTCTAGGGTAAAACCTCCCCAGAAGTGCCGGTAAATCAGGCTATTCGCGGCGGCTCAGGAGCCGTCGAGGCCCAGCAGCGGCAGGCACGGGGCCAGCCCGTGGACCTCGACGCCGGGGGTCTCGGCCCACTCCCCGGCGCGCAGCCGGAAGCGCTGGGTGACCGCCGCCTCGCCCCTGCGGTTGTGCAGGGTGATGCCGTCCTCGCGGTAGCCGAGCTTGCGGGTGACCGCGAGCGAGGCGTGGTTGTCCTCGAACGCCTGCGTGACCGCGTGCCGCGCGCCGAGCCCGGCGAAGGCCAGGTGCAGCACGGCCGCCCGCATCTCGGTGCCGATGCCCCGCCCGTGGAAGCGGCGGCCGAGCCAGGAGCCGGTGGAGACCTCGCGGGTGACGGCGAAGTCCTTGGCCATGACCCCCTGGGTGCCCACCACCACGCCCTCGTGCAGGACGGCGAACTCCAGCGCCCAGTCCTCGGGGGTCAGGGCGCCCCAGGCGCGGAAGTGGTACTGCGCGGTCCGCCTGGCCCGCTCGGCCGGCTCCCCGTCGGTCCAGGGGAACAGGAACGGCATGAAGCCCTCCTCGTGGACGCCCTCGGCGGCGCGGTCGGCCAGCTCGTCGAGGTCCGCCAGGGACGGGAGGCGGAGCACGAGGCGAGGAGTCGTGATGGACAGGTCGAAAAGCGGCCAGTTACGCATACCACCACATCTTCCCGGGTCGCGCGGGAGGATTGCGACTTGTTTTCCGGAACCCGTGGGTGGTTATTCGGTGGTTCGGGTACGCGCGATACATGAGGACAAAGGTACGGGGAATTGCGGCACTCGTTATGGGATGCGGCTTTTCGGCGTTGCTGGGCGTGCCGGTCGCGGCGTACGCGGAGACGGCGCCGGAGGTCGTGCTGAAGCCCGGCGACCGGGGCGAGGACGTGCGGACGTTGCAGCGCAGGCTGCACGCGGGCGGCTTCTACTGGGGCCGGCTGAACGGCGTGTACGACGACCAGACCAGGTACGCGGTCTGGGCCTTCCAGAAGACCCGCAGGCTCATGCCGAAGGGCGCGGTCGGCCCGGAGGTGTGGAAGGCGTTCGAGCGGCGCTCGCGCCAGCGGCCCATGGTGTCGACCGGCGGCCCGAACCGGGTGGAGGTGGACCTGCGCGACCAGCTCCTCACCGTCTACCGCAACCGCCGGCCCGTGCTGACCTCGCACATCTCCTCGGGCGCGGAGGTGCACTACTGCGAGAACGGGCACTGCGGGAACGCCGTGACGCCGGTGGGGGACTTCCGCGTGTCCAGCCGCGCGCCCGGCTGGACGACCGGGCGGCTGGGCTCGATGTTCAACTCGCTCTACTTCGTCGGCGGCATCGCCCTGCACGGCTCGACGCAGGTGCCGCTGCGGCCGGCCTCGCACGGCTGCGTGCGGGTGCCGATGTCGGTCTCCAAGCGGCTGTTCGAGATCGTCAAGATCGGCGACCCGGTGTACGTGCGCGGCAAGGTCTTCAAGCGCTGAGCCCGGTCACACGCCCTGGGGGAGGCGGAACAGGCGGCCGGGGTCGTAGGCGGCCTTGACCGCCGCCAGCCGGGCCGCGTTGGCGCCGTAATAGGCGCTCCGCCAGTCCGGTAAATCGGGGTCGAGGTAATTCACATACGCATGGTTCCCGAAATAATCGGACATATCAGCGTGAATGGCGCGTAGCCAAGCGCGGTCCATTCCCTCCTGGTAATACTGCACGCTGTAAAACGCCGCCCGGTGCGGGAAAGCCGTCGCCGTCGCGGCCACCCGCCCGATCGCGCCGCCCATCGCGTCCAGCAGCACCGAGTGCCGCCCGCCGCGCGCCACCCCGGCCACCAGCGCCCGCACGCCGGGCGCCGGCAGCCGCCGGTAGGCCAGGTGCGACTTGGCCGCGAACGACGTGCGCGGGACGCGCCGGCACTCGGCCGTGCTCCGCGAGCCGCAGCCGCCCATGATCTTCATGGCCTCCAGGTGGGGGACCGTGCGCACGTACCGGCGGGCGGGCCGGCCGAGCCGCGCCGTCAGCGGGGCCAGCGCCCGCTCCAGGCCCGCCGCGCCGCCCAGGTAGGTGCCCACGACCTCCACGTCCAGCCCGCTCGCCGAGCGCGTCAGGTGCAGCGACGACCACAGCTCGTCCGGGGCGGCCGGCGCCCACGCCTGCCACTCGCGCACCGCCGCGCCCGCCTTCGACCACGGCCAGTGCAGGAAGAACACGGTGGCCTGGCCGGCCTCGAACGTCCGGTAGGTGAAGGACACCGCCACGCCGAAGTTGCCGCCGCCCCCGCCCCGGCAGGCCCAGAACAGGTCGGGATGCCGCGTGGCGTCACAGTCGAGCACCCGGCCGTCGGCCGTCACCACCCGCACCGACTCCAGGACGTCGCAGGTCAGCCCGTGCTTCCTGGACACGACGCCGATCCCGCCGCCGAGCGTCAGGCCGCCCGCCCCCACCGTCGGGCAGGAGCCGGCGGGCACGCTCACGCCGCTGCGGGCCAGCCGGTCGTAGACGTCGATGAGCCGGGCGCCCGCGCCCACCGTGGCCCGGCCGCCCGCGTGGCCGCCCGCGTGACTGACCGCGTTCATCCGCGACAGGTCGACGACCAGCCCGGTGCCCGTGGACCAGCCCGCGTACGAGTGGCCGCCCGAGCGGGCGGTGACGGGGATGCCGCCCGCCCGGGCGAAGGCGAGACACGCGGCCACGTCGGCCGCGCTCTCGCAGTAGGCGACGCCGCCCGGCCTGATCCGGTCGTAGGCCGGGTTGAACAGGCGGCGGGCGGCGGCGTACCCGGCGTCGGCCGGCCGCACCAGCGACCCCGACAGCCTGCCGCGCAGCCCCGCCCAGTCGGGCGCGGCCGCGCCGCGCGCGCTCGCCCCGAACGCGCCCGCGAGCGGGGCCGCCGCCGCCGCGCGCAGGAAATCCCGGCGATCCATGAACGTCTCCCCGTCCCTCGTGCTCAACGGTGAGACGCCGGCATGGAGCACCGGGTTGGTCACAGCTTCGTCACCCGGCGGCCCCTCCTCCGGCTCCGGCGCGGGCCAGCCGGGGCACGCTGGCCGCCTTCATCACGCCGTCCTTGACCAGCCGCAGCGGCGACCCGGTCGACTTCGACGGGCCCGGCCCGTGCCCGTCCCCGCTGGACTGCGCGAGCCGCAGCGCCAGCGCCGGGCACATGTCCACGGCCCGCCGCGCCTCCTTGACCATCCACGCCGGGACGTTGCGGAAGGACGGGAAGCCGTAGTCATCCAGGTCCACGAACTCGGGCAGCAGGTGCGCGCACAGCCCGTGCCCCTGGCAGCGCGACCAGTCCACCTCCAGCCGGTACTCCAGCTCGGCCGCGCGCTCCGGCATCGGCATCACGCCGCGCACCGGCCGGCCGCACGAGCCGTGCTCCAGGTGCAGCGCGATCTCCGCCTCGAAGGCGTCCAGCGCCGACAGCACGAACTTGGCGGTGCCGTCGGGGTGGAAGCAGGCGCCGCGCCGCTCCACCAGCCGCACCGCCCGCCGTACGGCGTCGACCGAGCCGGCGCCCTCGACCAGCGCGTTCATCAGCTTGGCCACGTCCGGCAGGCCGAGCCGGCACGGGCCGCACTGGCCCGCCGACTCGCTGGCCAGGTACGAGGCGACCCGGGCGGCCTCGCCGAGCGCGCACGTGGACTCGCCCAGCGGCACGATGATGCCGGCCCCCAGCGTCGCGCCGGCGGCCTTCATGCCCTCGCGGGAGATCACCGCCGTCTCGACGGCCTCCGCCGACAGCCACGCGCCGTGGTAGCCGCCGATCAGCACGCCGTCGCCGATGTCGGCCTCGCACATGGCGAGCACGTCGGCCAGCAGCGTGCCGGTCGGCGTCTCGATGACCGCGCCGTGCGCCGCGCCGCCGCTGACGGTGAGCAGGATCGTGCCCGGCTCCTTGCTGGTGCCGACCGCGGCGTACTTCTGGGGGCCGTACTCGGCCAGCAGCGCGAGCTGCGCGTACGTCTCGGTGTTGGACAGCAGCGTCGGCAGCCCGTCCACGCCGCTCGTCGCGGCCCGCTTCTTGCGGCCCGGCGGGATGCCCTCCTCGCCGTTGACGGCCCTGACCAGCGCGCCGCCCTCGCCGGAGATGAAGCGCTCCTTGATGCCGACCACCCGGATCGGCACCCGGCTCTCGGCCCCGCCGGAGACGTTGGCGGCCCGGCGCTCGGCCACGGCGGCGGCGACGGACGCCTCGGCCACCTCGCCCCCGGCCGTGGCCACCACCACCTCCCTGGCCCCGAGCGCCTCGGCGGCCAGCACCGCGCCGTCGAGGACGAGGTGCGGGTTGCGGGTCAGCAGCATGGCGTCCTTGGAGCTGGCCGGCTCGCCCTCGGCGCCGTTGACCAGCACGACGCTCTCGCCGTTGGAGCCGGCGGCGTCGGCCACCGCCCGCAGCTTGCGCGCGAACGGGAAGGCCGCGCCGCCCCGCCCGCGCATGTCGACCTCGTTGGCGTAGGAGATGAGCTCGCCCAGCTCCCGCGGCTCCACGACGCCGTGGAGGGTGCGGTGGGCGGGCAGGTCGAGGCGACGGCAGTGGTCCAGCCCGGCGGTCAGCCGGGCCGGACCCATCCGTAACACCCTTGGCACTCGGGCCGGGATCACAGTCGCTCCTTCGCGATGAGAATCAGGGTCATCCGGCCTCCCGGTATCTGCGGCGGGCCTCGGCGAGGCTCACCGGCGCGTTCCGCATGGCCGCCGCCGTGGCGGCGGCGTTGCCCGCGGCGACCTTCTGCGGCCGCTCGGCGGGGACGCCCACGGCGGCCGGAGCGGTCACCGCGGGCCCTTCGACCCGTTCGGTGACGACGGGCGGCCGGCGCAGCGAGGCCAGCACGCGTACGATCAGCGCCCCGCCGACCGCCGCCAGGCTGGCCACGTACGACCAGGCCACCCAGCCCGCCGGTGGCCGGCCGGCGGTGAGCCCGTGCATGATGCCGATGGGCCAGGCCAGGTAGGCGGCGGAGTGCATGACCCGCCACATCCACGGCCGGTTCTTCACCGCGAACCGTCCCCGGACCATCCCGGTGACCACGGCCACCACCATCAGGTCGAGGGCCACGGTCCCGAGGGCCACGTAGATCCCGGCCACCGGGACGAACGCCGCCCCCAGCGGGACGTGGCCGAGACTGATCATGAGGGAGAGGTGCGTGACCAGGTAGGCCATGCCGATCAGGGCGGTGGCCCGGTGGGCGAGCTGCGCCCTGACCCGGTTGGCCGGGGACAGGAAGACGCGTTCGGTGGTGATGATGCCGAGCGCGACCGTCGCGGTCAGCAGCACCAGGGCGAACACGCCCGCGTAGAACTCTAGGAAGCCGACCCCGCGGCCGAGCAGCTCGATCCCGCGCTCGGTCCTGGTCAGCGCGAACGCCGACAGCAGGAGAGCCATGACCGTGGCGCTGGCCCCCAGCCGGACGCTTCGGGTGTCCAGCTGGGTGGCGTGATGCCGGGGGTGTCGTCTGTGGAGCATCTATTTCCCTCCAAGGTCGGGTGAGGGTGCGACTCGGAAGGCGGTGTGACCCTTCGCGGGCGCGTTCTCAGGTCAGCAACGGCGGCCCCGGTTGATGCAGGAGACGACGGTCTGCATCAGCCGGTCGGGCATGACGTTGGCGAAGTCGGCATGGTCGGTGACCGGGTTGTGCTTCTGCTCGGGGAAGGCGTCCAGCGCGTACGACGGACCCTGCGGCACCGAGTAGGTGAGCGTCATGCGGAGCTGCGGGATCGCTCGCGTGCCCTGCGGGCAGGCACCGCTCTGGTCGGGGAAGACCACGTGCGTGCGATGGTTGGCGCTGTCGGTGTTCTGCCCGTCCCAGCAGCTCGGGAAGTCCAGGATACGAACGACGAGGCTGCCGCGCGGGCAAAGCGGATATTTGTCGTTCGTTATGCGATTTTGGAATCCCGTGCAGGTCCAGGCGGCCTTCGCGTTCGCCGGGCCGTTGGTCGCGGCCTTCGCGTCGCCGGTGATGATCCGCAGGAACCTCGGCATGGCGACCACCCGGGAGGTGGCGTTGCCGCGGAACTGGAGCTGCACCGAGCGGGCGGTGAGCTGCTGGCCGACGTTGCCGTCGGGGTCGTTGGTGTTCTGGTCGACCTTGCGGTCCCTGAGCACCGGCCAGAAATAGGTGGACTTGTCGCCCAGCCGGCAGGTGGTCCCCGCCGCGGCCAGGCTCTCGTCGGTGGAGAAGGCGTCCGTCGACACATTGCCCACGTAGTCGTGGATGTGGTGCGCGCCGTTGCTCACGCCCGGGGCCACGATGAAGTTGTCGGGGTTGTTGTGCCTGTTCTCGTTCCTGCCGCACTGCGAGACGAAGGTGCCGCGCGAGCCGTTCCGGTTGAAGCGCACGCCGAACCGCTGCGGCGGGACCTGGCGGATGTCGACGAAGTCCTCGACGAACGGGCCGAGGTCGGCGCACTCGGCCTCGTCGGGGTCGTTCGTCGCCGAGCCGGTCGGGGAGGCGGTGGGCGACGCGGTGCCGTTGCCGCCGTTGTTGTTGCCGCCGTTGTTGCCGCCGTTGCCGCGGGTGTTCGTCGGGACCGGGGTGGCCGTCCTGGTGGGGTTGTTGCGGCGGCGCGAGAAGGTCGAGGCGGTCTGCTCGTCCGCGGGGGTGTCCTCAGGGGCGGCCTCGGGGGAGGCGGCCGGGTCGAGCAGCTTGGCGCCGCCCTGGGCGGCCTGCTGGTCGTCGGCCTGCTGCTGGTCCTGGCCCTGCTGCTGGTCGCCGGCCTGCTGGTCGTTCTGGCCGCCGTTCTGCTGCTGGTCGCCGTTCTGCTGCTGGTCTTGACCCTGCTGGTCCTGGCCCTGCTGGTCGTTCTGCTGCTGGTCGCCGGTCTGCTGGTCGTCCTGGCCCTGCTGGTCCGCGTTCCGCTGCCGCTGGTTGTTCTGCTGCTGGCCCTGGGAGGGCTGCTCGGCGGGGTCGCAGTGATCGGCCCGCGCGGGACCGACGCCGATGACGGCCGCGGACACCAGCCCGCTAGCCACCACGGCCAAGGCGGACATGGCCGCGGCCATGCGTCTGGAACTCGTCATTTAGTGTCTCCTCGTGTCGACCGCCAGAGCGACGGGTGGTGCTGGGGAGGGCGTGGGGGCCTCGGGGAGCTGCCCGAAATCGACCAGGCCGGTGGACTCCAGGAGCGTCATGTGGCGCATGACGAAGTTGATGCCTTCCTGGGCGAACTTCCTGATCTCCGCATTCCGGGTCCCGGCCCGTACGCCCGCCACGACGGTGAAGACCTTGCCGTGCGCGGCGCGCAACAGGTTCGCGAAGTCCTTGTCGAAGGCGGGGCCGCTCTCGGCGGCGAGCTGGGCCAGCCAGCGCTGCTGGTCGGCGTTGGGCTCGTCGGGGATGGCGACGCCCAGCTTCTTGGCGGTCTGGACGGTCATGGCGTCCAGCTTCTTGTGGTCCTCCATGATCAACCGGCCGACCTCCTTGACCCGCTGCGCCTCGGCGCGGGTCTGGGCCATGTCGCCCGCGGGCATCTCCCACAGCCCGGCCTGCCGCACCTTGATGAG
This sequence comes from Actinomadura luzonensis, assembly GCF_022664455.2. Taxonomy (NCBI): domain Bacteria; kingdom Bacillati; phylum Actinomycetota; class Actinomycetes; order Streptosporangiales; family Thermomonosporaceae; genus Actinomadura; species Actinomadura luzonensis. The sequence goes on along the minus strand of NZ_JAKRKC020000003.1, from coordinate 225,984 downwards.
CAGGTCTCGGTCGGCGGCGGTCAGCGGCCCCGCGGACGTCTGCGTGAACTGGGCGGCCGCCGGGTCGATCGACGGGGGCATGACCAGCACGATCGTCACGGCGGCGGCCAGGATGAAGCCGCCGAGCATGAACAGCTCGCCTCGCAAAAGCCTGTGCATGGTCGGAGGTACGCGGCGCCGGCGGGCCAGGTTCAGCTATGGCCGGGAATAGTTAGAAATGACTGGAGTTATCGGAGTGGCTACCGGACGGATAACAAAGGTGTAAAGATGTGCCCCGTGCTAGGTCACCTCGACGGCAGGTTCGAGAGTGCTGAAGCCGAGGCGGAGCATCGCATCGCGGTGCTTTACCAGGAGTTCGGCGGCCCTCTGCTGCGCCACGTGCGCAAAAGTACAGGTAACGACCTCCAGTGGGCCGAGGACGTCGTACAGGAGACGCTCGTCCGGGCCTGGCGTAACTCGGCAAGACTGCAATGGGAACCAAGCCTCTTATGGGCGTGGCTACTCACGGTAGCCCGCCGGATCGTCATCGACGGACGTCGACGCAAGAGCGTCCGGCCTCACGAGGTCGAGCCGCCGGAAGTCGACATGATGGCGGTGCCGGACGGCTCTGAGCGAGCCCTGTCGGCGATCGTCGTCGCCGACGCGCTGCGCAGTCTGTCCGAAGAACACCGCGAAGTCATTGAGCAGACCTACCTTCGAGACCGTACGATAAGTGAAGCGGCGGAGATTCTGGGGATACCGCCGGGCACGGTGAAGTCCCGGCTCTACTACGGGATCCGGGCTCTCCGCGAACTGCTGCGGGACAAGGGGGTAGCCGGCTGATGCACGACGGGGTGGCCGCCTACGTCCTCGGCGTCCTCGATGACGAGGAGAACGAGGCGTTCGAACGCCACCTCGACACGTGTGAGCAGTGCCAGCGCGAGCTCGTCGAGCTCGTCGAGCTGCCTGACGAGCTCGACGTGCTGAAGAACACCCCCTCCGCGTCCGACGACGACCCCCCGATGTCGATGTCGCGTTGACGTCCATCCCCATTTCGGGTGGTATCGGAAGCGGTAAGGCGGTTCAGGGGGAGGTGTTCGGTGGGCATCGACGGTGATGCGCCCCATCTCCCGCATCGGCCGGCGCCGATGGAGCAGGCCCATGTCCTGGGGACGACGACGCCCCAGGACCGTCCTGCGTTGTGGGATGCTTGCCCTGCCGCCCTCTCCCGGCGAGGTCTTCCGGTCATCGACGACGAGACCGTGAGCCCCGCTGCCGGCCGTGTCCGAAGACCGCCGGTCCCACGACGACCTGTGGCGGACCCGTCATGGGCGCCTTCTGCCTGCGCGGATGCCCGCGCCCGCACTACTTCCCGCCGCGGTGGGAACCAGAAGCCTGGCCGCGACCGGCCACGGCGAACCCTCACAAAGGAGTGAGACCTGACATGCCCCTCGACGAGGCCAAGGACGAGCTGCTCCAGCGAGCGGCCGAGAGCTGCGTGGCGAGCAGCGAGCACGTGACCGCCGAGGAGGCGCTGTCCTTCCTGCGGCTCTACTACCGTCACGTGGCCCCCGAGGACCTGCTCGACCGCGACCCCGTGGACGTGTACGGGCCCGCCATGTCGCAGCGGCAGCTCGCCGAGCAGCGCCCCCAGGGCCGCGCCGTGGTCCGCGCCTTCACCCCCACGCTGGAGGAGAACGGGTGGGACCCGGGGCACTCCGTGGTCGAGGTGGTCACCGACGACATGCCGTTCCTGGTCGACTCGGTGACGATGGAGCTGGACCGGCACGACCTCGGCACCCACCTGGTGGTCCACCCGCAGATGCGGGTGCGCAGGGACATGACCGGCCGCATGCTGGGCCGCGGCCAGGAGGACGTCACCGGCCAGATGCTGGTGGAGTCCTGGATCCACATCGAGATCGACCGGCAGGCCGACCCGGCGGCGCTGCAGGCGCTGGAGACCGACCTGCAGCGGGTGCTCACCGACGTGCGCCACGCGGTCGAGGACTTCAGGAAGATGCGGGCGCTGGCCGTCCAGACGGCCGAGGACCTCAGCATGAACCCGCCGCCGCTGGAGCCGGCCGAGGTCGAGGACAGCATCGACCTGCTGCGCTGGCTCGCCGACGGGCACTTCACCTTCCTCGGCTACCGCGAGTACCGCCTGGAGGACACCGACCAGGGCGCGGCGCTGCTGGCCCAGCCGGGCGCGGCGCTGGGCATCCTGCGCGACGACAAGATCGGCTCGGAGAGCTTCTCCGCGCTGCCCGCCGAGGTGCGGGCCAGGGCGCGGGACAAGCAGCTCATGATCATCACCAAGGCCAACTCGCGGGCCACCGTCCACCGGGCGACCTACCTCGACTACATCGGGGTCAAGCTGTTCTCGCCGGACGGCGAGGTGGTCGGCGAGCGGCGCTTCCTCGGCCTGTTCACGCACGTGGCCTACAACGAGTCGATCTCCCGCATCCCGGTGCTGCGGCGCAAGCTGGCCGACGTCCTCGACCGGGCCGGCCTCGCCCCCGACAGCCACGACGGCAAGGACCTCATCGAGATCCTGGAGTCCTTCCCGCGCGACGAGCTGTTCCAGACCTCGATCGAGCAGCTCCTGCCGATCGCGCTCGGCGTGCTGCGGCTGCGCGAGCGCAAGCAGGTCAAGCTGTTCCTGCGCCGCGACGACTACGGCCGCTACATCTCCTGCCTCATCTACCTGCCGCGCGACCGCTACACCACCAAGGTGCGGCTGAAGATGCAGGAGGTGCTGCTCAAGGCGCTCGGCGGCCGTTCGCTCGACTACAGCGCGATGATCGGCGAGTCGGTGCTGGCCCGCCTGCACGTGGTGGTGCGGGGCGAGCGCGGCCGGCAGCTCCCGCAGCCCGGCGTGGACGTGGAGGAGCTGGAGGCCCGCCTGGCCGCGATCACCCGCTCCTGGGAGGACGACCTGGCCGCCGCGCTCGGCGAGATGACCTCCGAGGAGGAGGCGCCGGCGCTCACCCGCCGCTACTCGGCCGCCTTCCCCGAGGGCTACAAGGCCGACTTCCCGCCCAAGGTGGCCGTGGTCGACCTGCGCCGCCTGGAGGGGCTGGTCGCCGCGGGCGACGACGACGAGGTCGGCATCAACCTCTACGAGCCGTACGACGCGGCCGAGGGGGAGCGGCGGCTCAAGATCTACAAGATCGGCTCGCCCATCTCGCTCTCCCACGCGCTGCCCCTCATCCAGCGGCTCGGCGTCGAGGTGGTGGACGAGCGGCCGTACGAAGTCGACCGCGACAACGACCCGGCCACCAAGAACGCCTGGATCTACGACTTCGGGCTGCGCTACACGCCCTCGGCCGAGGTGGACAGGAACGACTTCAAGCGCCTGTTCCAGGACGGCCTGCGGGCCCTGTGGAAGGGACGGGTGCAGGCCGACGACCTCAACGCGCTCATCCTGCGGGGCGGGCTGACCTGGGAGCAGGTCGAGGTCCTGCGGGTGTACGCCAAGTACCTGCGGCAGGCCGGGGGCACGTTCTCGCAGCCGTACATGGAGAAGGTGCTCACCGGCAACGTGCGGCTGGCGCGGCTGCTGGTCAAGCTGTTCGAGGCCAGGCTCGACCCGCGGCGCGACGAGGACCTGCGCGCCGACCTGGTGGACGCCCTGCGCGAGGAGATCCTGGGGGCGCTGGACGAGGTGGCCTCGCTGGACGAGGACCGCATCCTGCGGGCGTACCTGGAGATGATCCAGGCGACATTGCGCACCAATTACTTCCAAAAGGTGGATGGGCACCGCAAATCGTACATATCTCTCAAATTCGACCCGCAGGCGATCAGCGTGCTGCCGTTGCCGCGGCCGAAGTTCGAGATATTCGTGTACTCGCCGCGGGTGGAGGGCGTGCATCTGCGGTTCGGGAAGGTGGCGCGCGGCGGGCTGCGGTGGTCGGACCGGATGGAGGACTTCCGGACGGAGATCCTGGGCCTGGTGAAGGCGCAAATGGTGAAAAACACCGTTATTGTGCCGACTGGGTCTAAAGGTGGATTTGTCGTTAAGCGTCCCCCGGTGGGCGGCAGCCGCGAGGAGCTGCTGGCCGAGGGCGTGGCCTGCTACCGCACGTTCATCTCCGGCCTGCTCGACGTCACCGACAACCTCGTGGACGGCAAGGTCGTGCCGCCGCCCGACGTGGTCCGCCACGACGGCGACGACCCCTACCTCGTCGTCGCCGCCGACAAGGGCACCGCGACCTTCTCCGACATCGCCAACGCCGTCGCCAAGGACTACGGCTTCTGGCTGGGCGACGCCTTCGCCTCCGGCGGCTCCATCGGCTACGACCACAAGGCCATGGGCATCACCGCCCGCGGCGCCTGGGAGTCGGTCAAGTACCACTTCCGCACGATGGGCGTCGACACCCAGACCACCGACTTCACCGTGGCCGGCATCGGCGACATGTCGGGCGACGTGTTCGGCAACGGCATGCTGCTGTCCCGGCACATCCGCCTCGTGGCCGCCTTCGACCACCGGCACATCTTCGTCGACCCCTCCCCGGACGCCGCCCGCTCCTTCGCCGAGCGGCAGCGCCTGTTCGAGCTGCCGCGCAGCTCCTGGGAGGACTACGACGCCAAGCTGATCTCGCCCGGCGGCGGGGTGTTCGCCCGCTCCGCGAAGTCCATCCAGATCACGCCGCAGATGCGCGAGGCGCTCGGCATCCCGTCCGGCGTCACCTCGCTCGCCCCCCACGACCTGATCAGCGCCATCCTCAAGGCCCCGGTCGACCTGCTGTGGAACGGCGGCATCGGCACCTACGTCAAGGCCACGGCCGAGTCGCACGCCGACGTCGGCGACAAGGCCAACGACGCGCTCCGCGTCAACGCCGCCGACCTGCGCTGCAAGGTCATCGGCGAGGGCGGCAACCTCGGCCTGACCCAGCTCGCCCGCATCGAGTTCGCGCGCGGCGGCGGGCTGGTCAACACCGACTTCATCGACAACTCGGCCGGCGTCGACACCTCCGACCACGAGGTCAACATCAAGATCCTGCTCGACCAGGTCGTGCGCGACGGCGAGCTGACCGACAAGCAGCGCAACCAGGTCTTCACGTCCATGACCGACGAGGTCGCCGACCTCGTGCTGCGCGACAACCACGCCCAGAACGTCGTCCTCGACGCGGCCCGCACCCAGGCCGTCGAGATGCTGCACATCCACTCCCGCTACCTGCGGCGGCTGGAGCGCGAGGGGCTGGTCAACCGGGAGCTGGAGTTCCTGCCCTCGGACAAGACGCTGGCCGAGCGCCGCCAGGCCCGGCTCGGGCTCACCGCGCCCGAGTTCTCGGTCCTGCTGGCCTACACCAAGCTGGTCGTGGACGCCGAGCTGCTGAGCTCCGAGCTGCCCGACGAGCCCTACCTGGAGTCGTGGCTGGTCTCGTACTTCCCGTCGGCCCTCCGGGAGCGGTTCCGCACCTACATGGACGCGCACCCGCTGCGCCGCGAGATCATCACCACCTGCGTGGTGAACGAGCTGGTCAACAGCATGGGCACCACGTTCATGCACCGCTTCGGCGAGGAGACCGGCGCCTCGGCCCCCGACATCGTGCGGGCCTGGCTGGTGGCGCGGGAGGTCTTCGACCTGCCCGGCTTCTACCGGGCCGTGGAGGCCCTGGACAACCAGGTCGACACCGCCACCCAGATCGCGATGCTGCTGGAGGCGCGCAAGCTGGTCGAGCGCGGCACCCGCTGGCTGCTGGCCAACCGCCGGCCGCCGCTCGACCTCGCCGGGTCGGCGAGCTTCTTCGTCAAGGGCGTCAACGGGCTCATGGCCCACGTGCCCAAGCTGCTCACCGGGCCCGACCAGGCCGCCTACGAGGAGCGCCGCGACTCGTTCCTGGCCCGGGGCGTGCCGCAGGAGCTGGCCGAGCGGGTGGCCGCCATGGTGCCCGCGTACTCGACGCTCGACCTGGTAGAGATCGCCTCGCTCACCGAGCGGCCGGTCAGCGAGGTGGCCGAGGTCTACTTCGACCTGGCCGACCGGCTCCAGCTCGCCCGCCTGCGCGAGCGCGTGATCGCGCTGCCCCGCGACAACCGGTGGAACTCCATGGCCCGCTCGGCGCTGCGCGACGACCTCTACGCCGCGCACGCCTCCCTGACCAGGGACGTGCTGGCCCACAGCAAGCCGGGCCTGCCGCCGGAGGAGCGGCTGGCCCGCTGGTCGGAGGCCAACTCGGCGGCCGTCTCGCGGGCCAGGCAGACGTTGTCGGAGATCTGGGAGAGCGACAACTTCGACCTGGCCACGCTGTCGGTCGCGCTGCGGGCCATCCGCACGCTGGTGGCCGCCAGCAACCTGCCGCACACGGAGGCATAGAGCGCGGCGCGCGGGTGCTTCGCGGGTGCTGTGGTGGGGTCAGCCGATCCGCCGCAGCGCCCGCTCGCGGCGGGCCGCGACGCTCGCGCCCGACTCACCGCGCGCCATCCGCCGCAGCACGGCGGGCGCGAGCAGCAGGCCCGCCACCGCCCACGCGGCCAGCACGGCGGCCGTCTCCACCGGCCGCCACGACCCGCCGATCTCGACCGCGGCCGCCGCGTCCGGCAGCAACGCCGCGCGCATCTCGAGCCCCATCCAGTAGACCGGGAACACCTGCGCGACCGCCTGCAGCCAGACCGGCAGCACCACGATCGGGTAGAAGACGCCGGAGATCCCGATCACCGCGAGGAACGGAAGCTGGACCAGCCCCTGCGCCCGCGCGCTGGTGAACGCCGCCCCCAGCACCGCCCCGGCCGGCAGCGTGGCGGCCAGCCCGAGCACCAGCACCCACGCCAGCGCCGGCCAGGACCCCGGCCGCACCGCCAGGCCGTCCCCGACCACCAGCACGGCCGGCACCAGGAAGATCAGCAGGTCGGCGAGCAGCCCGCCGGCGACCGCGATCACCTTGCCCAGCAGGTAGGCGGGCATCCCGTGCGGGGTCGCCTTGGCCCGCAGCAGCGTGCCGTCCTCGCGGTCCGCCGTGAGCTGCTGGGACATGCCGATCATGCCGGTCGCGGCGTTCATGCCGAGGATGCCGGGTAACGCCAGCACGCCCAGCGGCACGCCGCCGAACGACAGGTCGCGCAGGAAGAACAAGGTGGCCACCATCAGCGCCGGCCACAGGACGTGCGAGAACAGCTCGGCCCCGTTCGTGAACAACTGCCGCAGCTCGATCAGGCCGCGGGACCAGCCCGCACGCAACACCGCCGCGTTCACCGGCCCGCCCCTTCCGCTTCCCGCACCAGCGCCAGGTACGACTGCTCCAGCGAGGCCCGCCGGACCTCCAGCTCCTGGACCTCCTCGCCGTGCCGGGCGAACAGCTCCCGCGCCAGCCGGGTCGAGTCCTGGGTCCGCCGCGCGTGCCGCCGGCCGCCGTGCAGCCAGCGCACCTCGTCCTCGCTCGCGATGCTCCGCGCCAGCTCGGCGGCGGTGCCGTCGGCGACGATCCGGCCGCCGGTCAGCACGAGGATGCGGTCGGCCAGCTTCTCGGCCTCGTCCAGGTCGTGCGTGGTGAGCAGGACCGTCGTCGCGCCGTCGGCCACCAGGCCGCGGACCAGCTCGTGGAACTCGTGCCTGGCCCGCGGGTCGAACCCGGCCGTCGGCTCGTCCAGGAACAGCGCCTCGGGACGTCCCACCAGCCCGATCGCCACGTCCAGGCGGCGCCGCTGGCCACCCGACAGCGTCTTGACCTTCTTGCCCGCGTGCCCGGTCAGGCCGACGGCCGCGATCAGCTCGTCGGCGTCCCACGGGCGCGGGATCTCCGGGGTGGCCCAGGCGGCGTAGTAGCCGCCGAGGTGGGCCAGCAGCTCCCGCACCCGCCATTTGCCGTGGTCGCGCCACGACTGCAGCACGATCCCGAGCCGCGCCCGCCACCGCTCGTCCCGCCGCGGCGCGCCTGGAAGGTCACGTCATGCAGGACGTCGGTGTCGCCGTAACGCATGCGCAGGCCGTCCACGTCGAGCACGAGCTTGTCGTCCTGGGTCATAGGGGGCCTCTCGTCGGAGGAGGGAGCTGGGGTCGCCCGCGGCTTCCGGGCGCGCGGGCACGGCGGCGTCGCCCGGCGTCCGGGCGCGTCGCGAGGGAGGGGCTGTGCGGGGCCGGGGGGCTACCAGGCTTCGCGGGCGAGGGTGTCGCGGGTGCGGGCCCGCAGGTCGGTGCGGTCGATGCCGGCCAGGGCGAGGGCGCGCGGGACGGTGCCGACCTCGGCTTCCAGGATGCCGAGCAGCAGGTGGGCGGGGCGCAGGTCGCGCTTGCCGGTGGCGAGGGCGAAGCCGCGTTCGATGGCGAGCCGGCCGGAGGCGCCGAGCTTCGGCTTTCGTTCCGGGTCGGGGGAGGGCCGGGGCAGGCCGTAGGCGGCGGGCTGGACGCCGACGGCGGCCAGGCTGTGCTCGAACTCGCGGTCCAGCGCCCGCCTGACGTCCGCCCGGCCGAGACCGGCGGCGGTCAGGACGCGGTGGGCGGCCGTGCCGTCCGTGGCGGCGATCCCGAGCAGCAGGTGGTGGGCCTCGACGGCGGTGGAGCCGTCCTCGCGTGCCTCGGTGATGCCCCGCTTGATGATCGCGTCGATGTAGTGGTCGATCCGGCTCACTGTCGTCTCCTCAGCGCGACGCCCGCGGCGATCAGCCGCGGGGCGTGCTTCTTGTGGACCGCCTGGCGGGTCACGCCGAGTGCCTCGGCGACCTCCGGCCAGCTCCAGCCCGCGCGCATGGCCTGCTCGACGGCGGCGTCCTCCAGCCGGTCGGCGAGCCGTCGCAGGGCGACGACCGCGGCCAGCGCGTCGGCGGGGTCCTGGGGAACGGTGGGGTCTTCTGCCGGCATACAAGCAACCGTAGTTGACTAAGCGCCGCTTAGTCAACCTGAGTTGCTCAAAGGGTCAGGTGCCCGAGGCGCGCGTCAACCCTCCGTCGTGCGCGATGACGGCCGCCGCGCCGGCCTTGGCGATCGGCGGCACCGCGGTGGCGAACTGATGGGTCTCGACCAGACGCAGCGAGCGGCGCACGGGCGGGTCGACGGCCCAGCGGGCGGTGTCGGGCACCGGGATGCCCCAGTCGTCCTCGGCGGTCTTGGTGGTGGTGGTCGTGGTCCGCGACAGCGAGTACTGGATCAGCGCCCCGCCGTCGGCCGTGCGCAGGGCGTACACGGGGAAGTTGTCGGCGCTGAAGATGGAGTCGTAGCTGTAGCCGTCGGCCTTCGCCTTCTCGCGCAGCTCCGCGATCTGCTCGGCGATCTCCGTGGTGTACGGCCCCGCCGCCACCAGCCCCGCCGTCACCCCCGACTTGCCGGTCTCGGCCACGCTGGCGTGCACCGGCTGCATGAACTGCGGGCTGATCGTGACCGTCCTGTCGTCGGCGGCCAGCGCCGTCGCGTAGCCCTCGGCGTCCAGCGCGATGTCCGGGACCCGCTGCCCCGGCAGCAGCTCGGCCGCCGAGCTGAGCCGCCAGTCGTCGGAACGGGCGAAGGTCAGCAACGCGGGCCGCCCGTCGCGGGTCACCAGCGCGCTGAACCAGGGCGCGGTCTCGCCGGGGGCGAACCTGGGCACGTAGAGCGTGGGCGCGCCCCACCGGTGGCGGGGCGGCGCGTAGCCGGTGGACAGGTACGCGGCCACGCTGAGCGGCGTCTGCCCGCCGGTGGTCAGGTCGGCCGCGAGGCCGAGCCGGCCTTCGAGCGGGCTCTTCACGCGCAGCCGGTCGTCGGTGAGGATGATCCGCCGGAACACCTCGCCCGCCTCGGCCCTGGTGATCGCCACCAGGCTCGGCGAGGGCGTGGGCGTGGCCGACACGGCGGCCGCCGACCTGGTGGGAGGGGGCGGCGCGGCCGCGCCCGAGCAGGCGGTCGCCCCGGCCAGCATGCCGCAGGCGAGCGCCAGGAGCCACCGCCGCCCGTATGCACGCACCTCGCCATGTTATTCGGGCACGCGAGGGTCGCGTACCCTTGGGAGACGTGGCAGGCATCGATCCGGCAGAAGAGATCAACGAGCTCGCGGGCACGCTCCGCAGCATCCAGGACGTGCTCGACCTCGACGCGATGCGCAAGCAGATCGAGGAGCTGGAGCAGCAGGTCGCCGCGCCCGACCTCTGGGACGACCCCGAGCAGGCCCAGAAGGTCACCAGCAAGCTGTCCCACCTCCAGGGCGAGCTCAACCGGGTCGAGGGCGTCGCGCGCCGCCTCGACGACCTCGGCGTGCTCTACGAGCTGGCGGCCGAGGAGGGCGACGCCGACACGCGGGCCGAGGCCGACAAGGAACTGGACTCGCTGAGGTCCGACATCGGCGCGCTCGAGGTCCGCACCCTGCTGTCGGGCGAGTACGACGCCCGCGAGGCCCTGGTCACCATCAACGCGCAGGCCGGCGGCGTCGACGCGGCCGACTGGGCCGAGATGCTGCTGCGCATGTACCTGCGCTGGGCCGAGCGGAAGAACTACGCCACCGAGGTCTACGACACCTCCTACGCGGAGGAGGCCGGCATCAAGTCGGCCACCTTCACCATCAAGGCGCCCTACGCCTACGGCACGCTGCGCGGCGAGCACGGCACGCACCGCCTGGTCCGCATCAGCCCGTTCGACAACCAGGGGCGGCGGCAGACCTCCTTCGCCGGCGTCGACGTCGTGCCGGTCGTGGAGCAGACCGACCACATCGACATCAACGAGGACGAGATCCGCGTCGACGTCTACCGCTCCAGCGGCCCCGGCGGCCAGGGCGTCAACACCACCGACTCCGCCGTGCGCATCACCCACCTGCCGACCAACATCGTGGTCTCCTGCCAGAACGAGCGCTCGCAGCTCCAGAACCGCGCCACCGCCATGGCGGTGCTCCAGGCCAAGCTGCTGGAGCGCAAGCGGCAGGAGGAGGCGGAGAAGATGTCGGAGCTGCGCGGGGCCACCACCACGTCGTGGGGCACCCAGATCCGCAACTACGTGCTGCACCCGTACCAGATCGTGAAGGACCTGCGCACGGGCACCGAGGCGGGCAACCCGTCGGCGGTGCTCGACGGCGACCTCGACGGGTTCATCGAGTCGGAGATCCGCTGGATGCGCCGGCAGGAGTCGGGCGCGGCGGAGTAGCCGACCGGCCGGAATGGGCCGCCCGGTCGCTCCGGCCGGCGGCTCGCGGCCCGGCGGCTACAGGCCGCTCAGGTGCTTGACCGCCAGCGTCGCGAAGAGCAGCACGACGAGGAGCAGGGCGATCAGGGCGGGCGACAGCCCGGCGAAGCCGTGCTGGTGCATCCGCTCGCGAGCGGCGCGGCAGAGCGGGCAGCGGCCCTCGATGACGGGGTGGGCGCACTGCGCGCATACGAGGTGTTCGCAACTCATGTCAGCCCCAAGTCTAGCCGCACAATCGTTTTGTTTCCGTTATGGACGTTCCATGCCAGTCTTCCCCCTAGACTGTCGTCTGGCCAATCGGAACGTCGATCATCGGTAAAGGCGACGGCCGCCGAGTGGCCGGTGGCGGGAAGGGGCATGTGCCACCCTCGCTTCCGTCCTGACCCCTAGACTGGCATGCCGTGATGCTCTCGTGATCCATTTCGATAATGTCACCAAGGTCTACGCGAACCAGAACCGGCCCGCCCTCGACCACGTATCCGTAGACGTGGACAAGGGCGAGTTCGTGTTCCTCGTCGGCCCTTCGGGGTCAGGCAAGTCCACGTTCCTGCGTCTGATCCTCAAGGAGGAGCGGCCCAACTCCGGCGCGATCCACGTCGCCGGCAAGGACCTCGCCCGCCTCTCCAACTTCAAGGTGCCGCACCTGCGCCGCCGCATCGGCTGCGTGTTCCAGGACTTCCGGCTGCTGCCCAACAAGAACGTCTACGAGAACGTGGCGTTCGCGCTCGAGGTCATCGGCAAGCCCCGGCGGTTCATCCGCAAGGTGGTCCCCGAGGTCATCGAGCTGGTCGGCCTGGAGGGCAAGGCGCACCGCATGCCCGACGAGCTGTCCGGTGGCGAGCAGCAGCGCGTCGCCATGGCCCGCGCGTTCGTGAACCGGCCGATGATCCTGCTGGCCGACGAGCCCACGGGCAACATCGACCCCGCGACGAGCATCGGCATCATGAAGGTGCTCGACCGCATCAACAGGACTGGCACCACGGTCGTCATGGCCACGCACGACGCGGCCATCGTCGACTCCATGCGCAAGCGTGTGGTGGAGCTGGAGGACGGCAAGATCGTCCGTGACCAGTCGCGTGGCGTTTACGGCCAGGCGTACTGACAGGGAGCTGTAGACAGAACATGCGGGCGAACTTCATCTTCTCCGAGGTCTGGATCGGCCTCCGTCGCAACCTGACCATGACGATCGCGGTGGTCATCACCGTTGCGGTCGGTATGGCGATGCTGGGCGTCGGCTTGATGATCAACGCCCAGGTCGGCCTGATCCGCGGGTATTGGGACGACAAAGTGGAGATCTCGGTCTTCCTGTGCACCAAGGGGTCGGCCGTCGAGGCGTGCAACGGCAAGGCCATCACCCAGGCCCAGACCAAGACCCTCCAGCAGCACCTCCAGGGCACCCCGGGCGTCAAGGAGGTCTTCTACGAGGACCAGTCCACGGCCTACCAGAACTTCCAGGAGGCCTTCGCCTCCAACAAGGCCCTGCTGAGCGCCACCAAGGTCGAGGACATGCCGACCTCGTTCCGGATCAAGGTGGCCGACCCCAACAACTACCAGTCGGTCATCCAGGCCATCCAGGGCCAGCCGGGCGTGTCCCAGGTGACCGACCAGAAGCAGCTCGTCGGGCCGTTCTTCCAGATGCTCGACAAGCTCGCCTACTACGCGCTCGCGGTCGCGATCATCCTGGTGCTGGCGGCGGCGTTGCTCATCGGCAACACCGTCCGGCTGTCGGCGTTCAACCGGCGGCGGGAGACCGGCATCATGCGCCTGGTCGGCGCCTCCAACCTCTACATCCAGCTGCCCTTCATCATGGAGGGCGTGATCGCGGGCCTCATCGGCGGCGTGTTCGCGGCGGTCATCCTGATCGTCACGAAGGTGATGCTGTTCGAGGAGCTGGGCTCGTTCGTCGGCGGCCCGACCGCCCAGCTCGGCTGGGACGCGGTGGCGCAGACGATCACGTTCACGATGATCATCGGAGTGGTGATCTGTGTGCTCGCGTCCTTCGTCACCCTCCGCCGCTACCTCAGAGTGTGACGGAACGCCGGTAAAGTCGAAGCATGCCACGTGAGACCGGGCGGAAGGTCATCGCCCAGAACAAACGCGCTCGGCACGATTACCACATCGAGGACACCTTCGAGGCGGGGCTCGTGCTGCAGGGCACCGAGGTGAAGTCGCTCCGCGAGGGCCGCGCCTCGCTCGTCGACGGCTACGCCAGCATCGACGGCGACGAGGCGTGGCTGCTCAACGTGCACATCCCCGAGTACGCGCAGGGCACGTGGACCAACCACTCGGCCCGCCGCAAGCGCAAGCTGCTGCTGCACCGCAAGGAGATCGACAAGCTCGCCGTCAAGACGAAGGAGGGCGGGCTGACGATCGTCCCGCTGTCGCTGTACTTCAAGGACGGCCGGGCCAAGGTCGAGATCGGCCTCGCGCGCGGCAAGAAGGACTGGGACAAGCGGCAGTCGCTGGCGGAGCAGCAGGCCAAGCGGGAGATGGCCCGCGCCCTGCGCTACCGCAGCAGATGAGAGACGCGGCACCGCCCACGATGAGACGCGCCCGCCGCACGCTGTCCGCGACCGTCACCCTGGCGGTCGCGTGCACCACCCTGACCGGCTGCTTCGAGGAGCCGTCGCCGCACGACGCGGTGCGCGACTTCCTCGTGGGCTGGCAGACCGAGGACTACGAGCTGGCCGCCGGCCGCACCGACGGCGACCAGGCGACGGTGCGCAAGGCCCTGTCGGACGCCAAGCTGGAGCTCGACGCGGCCTCGTTCCGCTTCAAGATCAAGAGCGTCACGGTGGACGGCGACGCGTCCAAGGCCGACTTCCGCGCCGAGGTCGACCTGGGCGAGAACAACCCGCTCTGGGAGTACGACGGCGTGCTGCCGCTGCACCTGGTCGACGGGTCGTGGAAGGTGCGCTGGTCGCCGTCGGTGCTGCACCCGCAGCTCAAGGACGGCGAGCGCTTCGCGGTCGACATCACGCCCAACCCGCGTCAGCCGGTCGTCGACCGCAGCGGCGAGCCGCTGCAGACCGACACCGTGCTCTACGTCGCCGGCGTCTACCCCGCGCAGCTCGGCGACCGGGCCGAGGAGGTCGTCGCCCGGCTGTCGGAGCTCACCGACTACGCCCAGGACCGGCTGCTGAGCCGCATCAGGTCGTCCCCGCCGGACAAGTTCGTGCCGCTGGTGACCTTCTGGCGGACGCGCTACCAGGCGTTGCAGTCCAAGCTCGGCGCCATCCCCGGCATCAAGGTCGTGCCGCAGGACCAGCCGGTCAACCCCGACGCGCCCCGGCAGATCGTCGGCAGCGTCAGCGCGCTCACCCCCGAGACCGAGCAGAAGCTCGGCGGCCCGCAGCGGGCCGGTGACTCCGTCGGCAAGAGCGGCCTGCAGCAGGCGTACCAGAACTACCTGACCGGCTCCACCGAGACCAAGGTCATCACGCTCGACCTCAAGACCGGCGAGGAGGCCGCGCAGCTCAAGGAGTGGCCCGGCCGGCAGAACGTCTCGGTCAAGACCACCCTCGACCGCGGCATGCAGACGGCGGCCGAGCAGGCCGTGGCCGACTCCGACACCAGCTCGCTGGTCGTCGTCGACAAGAACACCGGCGAGATCCGCGCGGTCGCCACCAAGGGCATGCACCAGGAGAAGGACGCCCTGGCCGGCAAGTTCCCGGCGGGCACGGCGTTCTCCGTCGTGGCGGCCGACGCGCTGCTCAAGGCCGGGGTGAGCCCCAAGCAGCGGCTCGACTGCCCGGCCGAGCGCACGGTCGGCGGGGCCAAGTTCGCGCACGCCGGGCAGACGACGACGGGCACCGGAGGCGTCGGGGGCGCCGCGGGCACCTTCCAGGAGAACTTCGCCAAGGGCTGCGTCACCGCGCTGGCCTCCCTGGCCCGCCGCGTCAAGGCCGACGACCTGAAGAAGAGCGCCGAGGCGTTCGGGGTGGGGCGGCAGTGGCGGCTGCCGCTGAAGTCGTTCAGCGGCTCGTTCCCGTCGCTGGACGGCGACGCCGACAAGGCCAAGGCCATCGCGGGGCAGACCGTGCAGGTCAGCCCGCTCGGCATGGCGCTGGTGGGGGCGGCGGTGGCGTCCGGCACCTGGCGGCCGCCCGTGCTCGTCACCGAGCCCACCTCGCCCGACCCGGCCGCCGAGACCGTGCCGCGGGCCCAGCCCGACCCGGTGCCGATGGACCCGAAGGTCCGCGCCGCCCTGACCAAGATGATGCGGGCCGGCGCCCTCGGCACGCCCGCCCAGGCGGGCCGCGCCCCGGTGTACGGGGTGACGGCCACGGCGGGCAACCAGCTCACCTGGTTCGTCGGCTGGCAGGGCGATCTGGCCGTCGCGGTGCTGTCGAAGAACTACAACGCGGGGGCCGTCGCGGGCGGCTTCTTCTCGGCCCTTCGCACCTCTTCGTGAAATTGTCGTCACGGCGAGCAACCATCGGGAGCCCGCCAGGCGTCTTACATGATGACTGGGCCCGCTCGGGGGGTTGCGGTCCCAGTCGCCGTGATGAGATCAGGGCTTCATCTCGGGGGAAGCCCTGCCGTCCGGACCGGCTCGACCCTGCCGGTCGGCCCCCGGGGGCGCGTGCGTTCACGCCGCGCTCCCGGGGGTTTCGGCATGCCCGCGACCGGGCGCGCCACGGGGAATTAAGTTGGCGTTGGGGGCGTTGTCCCGTGTACATTCATGTTGCTCACCTCGTCCGCCCCATCAGCAGGGCGGGGTGGTGTTGACAACTGCACAGGGGGTGACTGGCTTCGACTTCGACTTTGCAAGCCAGGTGAAGCGGGCCGAGGACTGCGGACATAACCTCGTTAATCCTGTGACCGCAAACAACAAGTGCCAATTCTAAGCGCACTGTGGTCGGCCAGGACTCCCTGGCCCTCGCTGCCTAAGTAGCGAAACCACTGTCAGCCCGGGACTGCCTTCGGCCCGGTGTCTGGCATCGTCAGAAGGCTCAACCGATCGACCCGGCCACGGGGGAGATCGGGAAAACAAACAGTGGCTGAGCCCGTCGGCGACTCGCCTGCGTGATCGCCGGGGCTGAGAAAAACACAGCAGGCTGCGCCCGGAGAAGCCCTGACTTGGGGTTGAAGGACGCGGGTTCGATTCCCGCCACCTCCACTGTTCCGCCTGGACCGCCTCTGACCTGCCGAAATGTCGGCAGGCGGGGGCGGTTTTCGCGTTCTCGGGCAACCCGGGAGCAGGGCAGATTCCCCCGTACCACACCGTGGTACGAGGGGGTACAGTCGGACTATGGACGCTCCGAAGGCTCGTCCGACCGAGGTGAGTGTGCGCCAGTTCGTCAACGACTCCGGCAGCGTCACGCGAGGTCTGCGCGAGGGAAAGCGGTACATACTCACGATCAACGGTGAGCCGCTCGCCGAAGTGAAGCCGATCAAGCGCCGCCGCTTCGTTCCTACGGCTGAGGCGCAGGCCGTCTTCGCCACCTCCCCGGCCATCGACTGGAACGAGGTGCGAGGTGATCTGGATGCGATGATCGATGACGAGCTACGCGATCCGCTCGACGGGACCGGTCTGTGATCCGGCATGAGCGAGGCGTCCTCGACACGAACATCGTGGCCGCCTTCAAGCTCTTCGACGCCGCCGAACTGCCCGCGGAGTCAGCGATCACCGCGATCACGCTCGGCGAACTGTCGCGCGGCCCGTACGCCACCGATGACGCGGTCAAGCGCGCGGGCACAATTGCGGCGCTTCAGCACGCCGAGGCGGCATTCGGTGACCCCCTGCCGTACGACGCCGAGGCGGCCCGCATGTTCGGGCAGATCTGTGCCGTCGTGTACGCACAGGGCCGACAGCCACGAAGCCGGACGGCCGATCTGATGATCGCCGCGACGGCGGCCAGTAACGAGTTGCCGTTGTTCACCGCGAACCCCAAGGACTTCGACGGTCTGGGGCAGCTCGTGAACGTAGTCGCCGTGACACGACCTTTCGGCGCGACGGGTTGAGGCCCGTGTGGTCGGAAGCGCCGCTTCCGCCGCACGGGCCTTCGTCTTGTCCGGGGTGCGACCGGTCAGCCGGTTCCCGCCGGGACCTCGGCGGCGGTGGCCGGCGCGGACGGGGTGCGCGGCCTGGGGCGCAGCAACCGCTGCAGCGGCAGCTCGACCACGCGGTGCAGCAGCCAGGCGACCAGCAGCGCCACCGCCAGTTCGAGCAGCATGAACGGCAGCGCCTGGTACCACTGCCAGGTCACCGTGTTGTCGGGCACCCACCCCCGCCCGTACATCCAGATGCCGATCCGGATCGAGAGCTGTTCCTGCGCCAGCAGGTGGCAGGCGTAGAAGGAGAACGACACCTCGCCCAGCCACACCATGGTCCGCGACCGCAGCGGTGACCAGCGGCCCTCCAGGTCGGCCCGCACCAGGGCCGCGATCAGGAACATCCAGGGGATCACCATGCCCGCCTGGAAGTGCAGGTAGCCGGGCAGGTTGTAGTTGAGCGCCCAGCCCGCGACGCACAGCAGCAGGCTGACCGCGACGTTCGGGCCGCGCCACGAGCCGCGCTTGAGCAGCAGCGCGATCACGACGCCGAGCACGAACTCGGGCAGCCGGGCGGGCGGGAACAGGTAGGCGAACCAGAACACGAACGGCCCCCCGCCGCCGGCCGTCGGCACCATCTCGAACGAGTCGGGGCGGGCGAGGGCGAAAGTGCCGCCGACCAGGGCGGGCAGCCCGAAGATCGACAGCAGGCAGACGCCCAGCACCGCGTACAGGCCCCGGGCGCGGATCCGCGGCAGCAGGGCGAGCAGCAGCGGGAAGCACAGGTAGAAGAACGCCTCGCAGGACAGGGACCAGGACACGACGTTCAGCCCGAAGTAGGCGAACTGGCTGGGGATCCAGGCGTGCAGCATCAGGGCGTGCGAGGCCAGGATCGTCCAGGCCGGCCAGCCGAACGCCGCCACCACGGCCACCAGCGCCGCCACCGTCGTCACCAGGTGGACGGGGTAGATCTTGGCGACGCGCCGCCGGTAGAAGTCGCGCGCCCGGTCGGCGGGCTTGGCGATCCAGGTCAGGACGAACCCGCTGAGCACGAAGAACCCCGACACGGCGACGCTGGGGTAGGAGAACAGGACCTCGAGGGCCCGCTGCAGGAAGGACCTCGCCTCGGTTCCGTGCGGGGCGGTCAGGCCGAGGGCGGTGAAGTGCCCGCCGAACACGACGAACGCCAGCACCGCGCGAAGGCCGGTCAGCGACGGCAGGTAATTCCTCGCCGCCAGGGTTCCCGCGCCGGCCGCGGCCGGCGCGGCCCTGCCGTCGAGGGGAGCGGCCGGCGCGGCCCCGCCGGCGGTGGGGGAGGCGGGGGCCGGGTCCCGGCGGTCGGTGGTCATCGGGTCCGCACCTCCGCCCCGGGCAGCCGGGCGCCCGGCAGCGCGCAGTCGGCGTAGTTCGGCAGGAGCCCGGCCTCCATGGCCTCCCGCAGCGTGGGGGCGGTGACGTCCTTGGGGGAGACGATCCAGTCCAGGTCGGTGGGCCAGGGCAGCGCCGGGTCGGAGCCGAGCGCGTTGATCGTGCGCTCCCGGCTGGCCACGTACGGCTCGGAGCACAGGTAGGCCATGATGGCCTCGTCCGTCAGGGCCATGAACGCGTGGCCGAGCCCCGCTGACAGGTAGACCGCCTTCCACTCGCCGCCGCCCAGCCGTACCGCGTCGAACTGGCCGAACGTGGGGGAGCCGACCCGGACGTCCACCACCATGTCGAGGATCTCGCCGGCCAGGCAGCACACCCACTTGGCCTGCCCGGGCGGCACGTCCACGAAGTGCACGCCCCGGATCACGCCGCGCCGCGACACCGACACGTTCGCCTGAGCCAGGGGCGGCGGCTGGCCGGTGGCCTGCTCGAACGGTTCCTGCTTGAACCATTCGACGAAGGTCCCGCGCTCGTCGAAGTGCGGACGCAGGCTCACCTGCCAGGCGTCGTGGACCCGTAGAGGGCGCATGTGGTCTCCTTCACCGAAGATCGGGCACTGCTGTGCCGGTGGCCAGTTCCGGGTGGGCCGCGGCGAGCGCGGCCCGCCAGTGCGGCAGCGGCGTCAGGCCCAGCCGTTCGCCGTGGTCGTGCAGGACCGAGTACGCGGGGCGCGGCGCGGGCCGCGGCACCGCGGCCGCGCTCACCGGGCGGACCAGGGCCGGGTCGGCGCCCGACTCCTCGTAGATGGCGCGGGCGAACTCGTACCAGGTCGCCTCGCCCGAGGAGACCGCGTGGTAGACCCCCGGGGGCGCGCTCCGGTCGATCAGCTCCACGATCCGGGCCGCCACGTGCCGGGCCCAGGTCGGCTGGCCGCGTACGTCGGCCACGACGTCGCTGGGCCGGCCGTCCCTGGCCCGCCCGAGCATCGTGGGCACGAAACCCGTGGTACGGGCGCCGTACAGCCAGGCGGTGCGGACGATCCACGACCTCTGGGGCGCGGCCGACCGCACCGCCCACTCGCCGGCGGCCTTGGTGCGGCCGTAGGCCGACAGCGGGGCCATCCGGTCCGCGGTCCCGTACGGGACGCGCGCGGTCCCGGCGAAGACGTAGTCCGTCGAGACGTGCACCAGCGCCGCCCCCCGCGCCCCGCACGCCTCGGCCAGGCGCAGCGGGCCCAGCGCGTTGACGGCGAACGCCCCTCGCTCGTCGCGCTCGGCGCCGTCGACGTCGGTCCAGGCCGCGCAGTTGACCACCACGTCGTGCCCGCGTACGGCCCGCTCGGCCACGTCGGCGTCGGTGATGTCCAGCTCGTCGTGTCCGAGGGCGGTCGCGGCGCGGGCGGACAGGGCGGCGGCCATCTCCCGCCCGAGCATCCCGCCCGCACCCGTCACCAGCCATCTGGTCATCGCTGCACGTCCTTTCGCCGGGAGAGGTGCGATCAGCAGCTTGCGCGGCCTCCCTTGAGGGCCACTACAGAACCGCCGGGGCGGCCTCGGGCGGCCGGTCGGGGCCGGGGCGGGCGGGCGTCGTCACCGGGCGGCGCCGGCGAGGGCCGTCAGGGTGGGGACCAGCTCGGACGGGGCGGGCATGGCCGACATCTCGGCGGCCACGGCCGCGGCTGCCCGCCGTGGCGAGTCGTCCCGGAGCAGCGCGCGGCAGGAGGCGGCGAACGCGTCGCACTCCAGGTCGTCCGGCGTGCAGCTCAGCCCGGCGCCGCGCTCGCGCACCAGCCGGGCGTAGGCCGGGGTGTCCGACGCGCCCGGCACGATGAGCTGCGGGAGCCGCGCCGCGAACGAGGCGAGCGTCGAGCCCGGCCCGCCGTGGTGCACGCTCAGGTCGCAGCCGGGCAGCACCGCCGACAGCGGCAGCCAGCCCGCCGACCTGACCGATCGCGGCAGCTCGCCCAGCTCCCGCACGACCTCCGGCGCCGCCGCCAGCAGGATCTCCGCCCCCAGCCGGTCGAGCGCGGTCACCGCCCGCGCGAGAAGCCGGGCCGCGAACGCCGGCATCACGCTGCCGAACGTCACGCTCACCCGGGGCCGGTCCCGTGGCTCGTGCACCCACGCGGGGAGCACGGCGCTGCCGTTGTAGGGGACGTGCCGCATGAGCCGCCGCGGCGGCACCCCCTCGGCCTGCAGGGACGGCGGGAACACGTCGAGCACGAGGTCCGGCGTGGGCAACCCGGGCAGGCCGAGCAGGTCCAGCTCGGGCGCCAGCTCCTCGGCGGCGGCCCGCCGGTAGCCGGGGTCGAGGGCGAGGCCCCACCACTGCTCCACCCACGGCAGCCGGGCCGCGGCCGCCGCGAGCGGCCCGGCGTACTCGGTCGGCTCGCAGACCAGCAGGTCGGGACGCCACGACCGGACCAGCGCGCGCAGGCCGGGCAGGGTGCGGGCGGCCAGGCGGGCGAACCCCCGCCCGCTCCTGGCGATCTTGGCGGCGGGGTCGGCCGGCCACGGGACCGGCACGCCGTCCCGGTCGCGGCCGATCATCTGTTCCATCGACACGGCCGGCGAGACCACGGCCGCCGGCAGGCCCGCCGCGGCCACGGCCGGGTCGAACCCCGCGGGCGCGGCCACCAGGACCTCGTGCCCGGCCGCGCGCAGCGCCCAGGCGGTGGGGACGAGTTGCATCAGATGCCCGTGCATGGGCGCGGTCGTCAGGAGGAAGCGCATGGTTCCGGACGGTAGGCGATCAACCGGGCGGACGGGGGCGGCCTCCGTTCCCCCTCAAGCGACCTTCCGCCGGGCTTCCGGAAAGGGGCGGGAGAAAGGGTGACCGGACCGCCTACCGACCCGGGAGCCGATCATGCGGGTGCTGTTCACGACCTTCCCGTCCCCCTCGCACTTCAACCCGCTGGTGCCGCTGGCCTGGGCGTTCCGTACGGCGGGCCACGAGGTGACGGTGGCCAGCACGCCCGGGCTGTCCGCGGCGATCCTGGCCGCCGGGCTGCCCGCCGTCGCGGTGGGCACGGACCGCAGCGAGGAGGAGACCTGGCGCGACCCCGGGCTGTCCCATTGGCACAACCAGGGCCGCTGGCCCGACGGCTGGCCGCAGTACCCGGAACGGCTCGGCCCCGAGCAGCGCGAGCTGCTGGCCGGCCTCGGGCGGCGGCAGTGCGCCAACGCGGAGGCGATGGCGGGCGATTTGGTGGCCTTCGCCCGGCGCTGGCGGGCGGAGCTGGTGGTGCACGACGCGGTCAGCTACGCGGGGCCGGTCGCCGCCGCCGCGCTCGGGCTGCCCAGCGTCAGCAACCTGTGGGGGGCGCCGGGGCTGCAGCGCCTGGAGATGTCCGACCTGCTGGAACGCCCGCAGCCCGCCTACCGGCGGCTGTTCGACCCGTACGGCGCGCCGGTGCGGATCTGGCCCACCAGGTGGGTGGATCCGTGCCCGCCCAGCATGAACCACCCCTCGCCCGTCGAGCCGCTGCCCGTCCGCTACGTCCCCTACAACGGCGCCCCGCCCCAGGCCCCGCCCGAGTGGGTGAGCACGCCGCCGCGCGGCCGTCCCCGCGTCTGCGTCACGTGGGGCGCCACCACCGGCAAGTTCCTCGGCGAGGCCGCGGCGGAACCGCTGCGCCAGGCCGTGCTGGCCGCCGCCGGGCTGGCGGCCGAGGTGGTCGTGGCCACCCCGGAGGACCAGCGCGAGCTGCTGCTGGACCTGGCCGGGCCGCGGGTGCGGCTGGCCGGGCGCGTCCCCCTGGACCGGTTGCTGCCGACCTGCGCCGCCGTGGTCCACCACGGCGGCTCGGGGACCACGATGACGGCCGCCGCGGCCGGGGTGCCCCAGATCACCGTCACGGGACGGCCCGAGCCCACGCTCAACGGCAGCCGGGTCGCCGACGCCGGCGCCGGGTTCAACCACACGCTGGACGAACTGCCCGCCGGCCAGGACGGGGTGCGGCTGCTGCGCGAGGAACTGGGCCTGCTGCTGGAGGACGGCGAGCACGCCAAGTCGGCGGCCCGGCTGCGGGCGGAGATCCAGGCCATGCCGCCGCCCAGCGAGCTCGTCCCCGTCCTCGCCGCCCTGGTCTAGGGAACCGTCCTCGTGGCCCGGCGGACCCCTCCGCGCCGTCGCGGCGTCCAGCAGGCTCTTCACCCATGGGAGGCCCCATCATGATCGACGCGTCCCCGGCGCGGCCGCCCGGCCCCGCCAACTACATCCTGTCGCTCACCGGCCTGCGCGGCGTGCTCGCCATCGTGGTGTTCGGCAACCACTTCCTCGGCCTGAACCTGACCTTCGACGAGAAGGCCACGCGGCAGTCGGCCGGGCACGGCCTCCTGGAGGCGCTGTTCGCCAACGCGACCGTCGCGGTCAGCGCGTTCTTCATCCTGAGCGGGTTCGTGCTGACGTGGATCGCCGGGCCGGACGACACCGTGCGCCGCTTCTACCGGCGGCGCTTCGCCAAGGTGTACCCCATCCACCTGATCACCACGCTGGTGGCGCTGGCGCTGCTCGTGGCGGCCTTCGGCTGGCCGGCCTGGACCGTCGTCGCCCAGCACCTGCTGCTGCTGCACGCCTGGGTGCCCAGCGAGTTCTCCTACTTCGGGCTCAACGGGGTGACCTGGTCCCTGTCCTGCGAGGCGTTCTTCTACCTGTGCTTCCCGGCGTTGCTGGCGGTGCTGAACCGGGCCAGGACCGGCGCCTTGTACGCCACGGTCGCCGGCTGCGTGGCGAGCGTCTTCGTCGTGCCGTACCTGGTGTCGGGGGTGTTCGTCGTGACGCGGCCCGACCCGTTCGAGATGGTGCCGACCTCGGTGACCGGCGGGCCCTTCCTGTACTGGTTCGTCCATGTCTTCCCGCTCATGCGGCTGCCGGAGTTCGTCGTCGGGATCGCCCTGGCGCTGCTGGTCAAGCAGGGGCGCTGGCGCGGCCCGAACCTGCCGGCCAGCCTGGTGATCTGCGTGGCCGGCTGGGAGCTGAACAACCTGCTGCCCGGCTACCTGCACGTCATCGCCGGGATGCTCATCCCCTGGACGCTGCTCGTCCCGGCGCTGGCCACGGCGGACCTGTCGGCCGCGCGCTCGCCGCTGAGGTGGGGGCCGCTGGTGTGGCTGGGCGAGCTCTCCTTCTCCTTCTACGCCTCGCACCTGATCGTGCAGGAGCAGATCGTGGGACGGATCGGCGAGTGGCTGCACGGCCTGGGCTGGGTGCCGGCCGCCGGGCCCTGGCACTGGTACCAGTGGGTGCCGTTCATGCTGCTGGACTTCGCGATCGCGCTGCCGGTCGCCTGGATGTTGTTCAGGCTCGTCGAGCTTCCCGCGCAGCGGCTGTTGCGCCCGCGCGGCGCCCGCCCGGTCGCCGTGCCCGCGCCGGCCGTCGCACCGTCACTCTCCCAAGGAATGTAGGAGTCATGCGCGTACTGTTCACCTCCTCCGCCTGGCCCACGCACTTCTTCGCCGTGGTGCCGCTGGCCTGGGCGCTGCGCTCGGCCGGGCACGAGATCCGCGTCGCCTGCCAGCCGTCCATGGTGCCGACCGTCACCCAGGCGGGTCTCGTGGCGTTCCCGGTCGGCGCCGACGTGGACTACCTGGCCATCCGGCGGCGCACCCTGGAGGTCGAGATGCGGGGACGGCCGGGCCCGGGCGAGCCGGAGGACCCGGAGATCGGCAAGGTCTTCGACGGCTGGCGCGAGGCCACGCTGGGCAACGTGGACGAGCTGATCGAGCTGGCCCGCCACTGGCGTCCCGACCTGATCGTCGCCGACACCATGTCGCCGGGCGGCCTGGTCGCCGCGCACGCGACCGGCGTGCCCGGCTTCCGGCACCTGTGGGCGCCGGACATCCTCGGCTCCGTCGTCGGCCGCCAGGTGCTGGCCGACCTGCCGGGCTTCTACGAGCCGTACGAGAAGCACGGCCTGGAGGTGACGGGCGACCCGGCGACCGCCACCATCGACCCCTGCCCGCCGAGCATGCAGCCGCCGCCCGCCGAACGCTGGCAGCTTCGGTGGGTGCCCTACAACGGCCCCGGCGTCGCCCCCGCCTGGCTCGGCAAACCCGCCGAACGCCCCCGGGTGTGCGTCACCTGGGGCACCTCGACCGCGGGCACCGCCGGGCAGCAGGCGTCGCTGGTGCCCGAGGTGGTCCGCGCGCTGACCGGCTTCGACGTCGAGGTGATCGCCGCGGTGAACGTCGGCGAGCGCGACTCCGTGCCCCGCTCCGACCGGGTGCGCGTGGTGGAGCGGCTGCCGCTGCACCTGCTCATGCCCTCGTGCCGGGCCATCGTCCACCAGGGCGGCTCGACCACGCAGCTGACCGCCGGCTTCTACGGCGTGCCGCAGCTGGCGCTGACGTACCTGCCGGAGCAGGTCAAGGACGGCACCGCCATGGCGGGCACCGGCGCCGGGCTGCACCTGCCGGTCCAGGAGGTCACGCCCGAGACGTTGCGGGACCGGATCGGCACCCTGCTCGACGGCGGCTGCGACGACGGCGCGAAGGCGCTGCGCGAGGAGATCCACGCCCAGCCCGCCCCGTCCGAGGTGGTCACCCGGTTGCAGGAAGTGGTGGGCCGGTGAGGATCAGCTTCATCTGGGACCGTCCCGAGGCGGCGCCCGACCCGTCCTGCCCAGTGACCCGCGCCGACCTCGCCGGGATCGCCATGTCCCTGGCCGACGAGGGCGGCCCGGCGGCCGTCACCCCGGAACGGGTGGCCGCGGTCCTGGGCCCCCGCGCCCCCGGCATGGACCGCCAGCTCGAACTCCCCGTCGACCTGCTCGACCTGGCGCTCGACGGCGCGCTCGGGCAGGTCGAGCTGCCGCCGAGGCCGGCCGGCGACTGGCGGGACGACCTGCGGACCCTGGCCGTGGCCACCCGCCGCACGCTGCTGCGCCACCCGTGGCTGGCGGCCCTGGTGCAGACCCGGCCGCTGCTGGGGCCGAACGCGCTGCGGCACATCGAGTTCGCCTTCGCCTCGCTCGACGGGCTCGGCCTCGACCCGGTCACCGTCGACTGCTACGCCGGGCTCGTGACCGGCATGGTGTTCGGTGACGGCGCCCTGGCCTGGATGGAGCTGGAGGCGCAGCGCGAGTGGATCGGCGACTACACCGAGCACGACTTCCACGACCTGCTGGCCTCGTGCTTCGACCAGGCCGTCCGGTGCGGCCGCTACCCGGTGTACGCGCGCTTCCTCACCGCGGGCGCGCCGCACCCCGACCCCGGGACGCGGTTCGAGACCGGGCTGGAGTGCCTGCTCGACGGCCTCGCCGCGCGCATCGCGGCGAAGGTCGCCGGCTGAGAGCCGCCCCCCTGCCCGGTCCGCGTTCAGCTCTTGAGGTCGCGCAGGTAGCGGGCGGTCAGGGTGTCGGCCGCCGCGACCTCCTCGGGGGTGCCGGCGGCCAGGACGCGCCCGCCGGCGGGCCCGGCGCCCGGCCCCATGTCGATGAGCCAGTCGCTGACCGCGGCGGCGTGCAGGTCGTGCTCGGCGATGACCACCGTGGTGCCCTGGTCCAGGAGCGCGTCCAGGCCGTCGAAGATCCGCTGCACGTCGGCGGGGTGCAGCCCCGCCAGCGGCTCGTCGATGATGACCAGGCCGTTCCCGCGCTCCTGGGCGCCCTGGAGCAGCGCGGCGGCGAGCTTGATCCGCTGGGCCTCGCCGCCCGACAGCTCCATGGCGCTCTGGCCCAGCGCGAGGTAGCCCAGCCCGACGCGGGTCAGGGCGTCCATGACCCGGGCGACCGCGGGCGTGCCGGCGAAGACCCGGGCGGCCTCCTCCACGGTCAGCTCCAGCACCTGGTCGATGGCCAGCCCCTGGTAGGCGACCTCCAGCACGGGCGGGGTGAAGCGGCGTCCGTCGCAGGTCTCGCACGTCACCCACATGCCGGGCAGGAACGACAGGTCGATCAGCCGGCGGCCGTAGCCCGTGCAGTCCTCGCAGCGGCCGCCGGGGGAGTTGAAGGAGAACGACGAGGCCGTCAGCCCGCGAGCGCGCGCCTGCGGCGTGGCGGCGAACAGCTTGCGGATGTGGTCGAACGCCTTGGTGTAGGTGGCCGGGTTGGACCGCGGGGTGCGGCCGATCGGCTGCTGGTCCACGGTGCGCACCCAGGTGAGGCGGTCGGCGCCGTCGAGGCGGCCGACGGTGCCCGGGTCGTCGCCGCCGTTCAGCGCGGCCGCGAGGGACCGGCCGAGCGCGTCGTGCAACAGGCTGCTCTTGCCGCTGCCGCTGACACCGGTGACGCAGGTCAGCACGCCGAGCGGGAGCGCCACCTCGGCCAGGTGGACGTTGTGCACGTCCACCTCCCGCAGGACGAGGTGGCGGCCGGTGGGCGGGCGCCGCCGGCGGCGGATGCGCGGGGCGTCGCTCGCCAGGTAGCGGCCGGTGACCGACTCCGGGACGGCGGCGACGTGCTCCGGCGTCCCCGCGGCCACCAGCCGGCCGCCGTGCCGGCCCGCTCCCGGCCCGATGTCCACCACCCAGTCGGCGGCGGCGACCAGGTCGGGGTCGTGCTCCACGAGCAGCACGGTGTTCCCCGCGTCACGCAGCTCCCTGACGATGTGCTCCAGCGGCTCCTTGTCGGCGGGGTGCAGCCCGGCGCTGGGCTCGTCCAGCACGAAGATCACGCCGGTGAGGGCGGTGCTGAGCTGGGCGGCGGTGCGGGTGCGCTGCAGCTCGCCGCCCGACAGGGACGGTGCGGTGCGGTTGACCTGGAGGTGGCCGATGCCCAGCCGGGACAGCAGCGACAGCCGGGTGCCGAGGTCGGCCAGCACGGTGTCGGCGACCTCCCGCTGCCCGTGGTTGAGGCCCGTGGGCAGGAGGGCGGCCCAGGCCGCCAGGTCGTCCACGGTGCCCTCGACGAGCTCGGGGTAGGTGTGCCCGGCCAGGGCGACGGAGCGCGCGCTCTCCCCGAACCCGCTGCCGCCGCACCGCGGGCACGTCGCCGTCGACATGTAGGCCTCGTAGCGCGCTCTGGCGCTGTCGGTGCCGGAGGCGCGGTACAGGCGGTCCACCTCGGCCAGCAGCCCGGGCAACGGCTCGCCGTGCTCGATGGTGACCTCGTTGCCGGTCCGCTTGTGCCGGATGACGCTCGTGTACCGCACGCCCTCCTCGCCGGTGCCGTGCAGCACCCGCTCGCGGAAGCGGGCGGGCAGGTCGCGCCAGGGCAGGGCGAGGTCCACCCCGTCGAGCCGGGCCAGCGCGGCCATGGCCTCGGCGTCGGCGCCGGGCCGGTCGAACCAGGTGGTCGCGCCGGCCAGCAGCGGCAGGCCGGGCCGCTCGATCAGCCGGTGGGGGTCGGGCGAGGAGGTGCCGCCCAGGCCGAGGCAGGCCGGGCAGCGGCCCTCGGGGCTGAAGCGGTCGAAGTGGGCCGTGGTCAGCGCCCGCGTCGCCGCGCCGGCGCCGGTGGCCAGGCCGGGCAGCCGGGCGAACAGCAGCCGCAGGTAGTCGTCGAGCCCGGTCAGGGAGGCGACGGTGGACATGTGGCTGCGGTTGGCGTTGCGCTGGTCGACCGCGAGCGTGACCCCGAGGCCGGTGATCCGGTCGACCTTCGGCCGGTCCTTGGGCGTGATGAACTGTCGCACGAACGGCGACAGCCCCTCCAGGTAACGCAGTTGCGCCTCGGCGTGGACGGTGTCGATCGCCAGCGAGGTCTTGCCGCTGCCGCTGACCCCGGTGAACGCGACGATCCTGCCGTGGGGCAGCCGTACGTCGATCCCTCGCAGGTTGTGGGTCCGCGCGCCGGTCACCTCGACGGCGCCGCCGGTGCTGTCGGTCACTGTGTCTCCCGTCGGCCGGTCCAATTGACAACACGATACTACTCTCACGATACTAATCTCGTGAACCTTAATCGTCTGATGGCACTCGGCCTGCTGGCCAGGAGCGGCCCGCGGCACGGCCACCAGCTCCGGCTGGAGGCCGAGGCGGCCAACGCGAGCAACTGGGGTGGCGTGAGCATCGGCGCGCTCTATCGCGAGCTGCGCGCCATGGTGGAGGAGGGCCTGCTGGAGACGGTCCGCACCGAGCAGGTCGGCCGCCGTCCGGCCCGCACCGTCTACCGCATCACCGAGGCCGGGCAGGAGGTCCTGCGGGCCATGCGCCGCGAGGCCATCTGCGACCTGCACATCGGTCCCGACGTGTTCGGCGTCGCGCTGCTGTTCGGCCGCGACGCCGAACGCGAGGAGCTGATCGCCCTGCTCGACAAGCGGCGTTCCATGCTCGCCGCCACCCGCGACGCGCTGGCCGCCGAGTGCGCCCGCCTCGAACAGGCCGGCCACATCGGTCCCATCGACGTGGCCATGTTCCGCCGCCGCCAGCTCCAGCTCGACGCCGAGCTGCGCTGGCTGGAGGAGTTCGCGCCGGTGCTCACCGGCGCGGCGCCGGCCACGCCATCCGACTCCGGCAACGACCAGTGAGGAGCCCCACATGCAACTCATCGAGGCCAAGGGACTAGCGCGTACGTTCACCACCAAGCACGGCGAGGTCCACGCGGTGCGCGGCGTGGACTTCACCGTGGCCGACGGCGAGATCGTCGGCTTCCTCGGCCCGAACGGCGCGGGCAAGACCACCACCATGCGCATGCTGACCACGCTGCTCGCGCCGACCAGCGGCAGCGCCACCGTGACCGGCTTCGACCTGCGCGCCCGCGCCGCCGAGATCCGCGCCAGGATCGGCTTCGTGTCGCAGAACGGCGGCGCCAACCCGGGTTACGACGTCACCACCGAGCTGGTCCTGCAGGCCCGCCTGTACGGCCTGAGCCCGGCCGCGGCCGCCGGCGCCGCCGACGAGGTCTGCGACTTCCTCCAGCTCGGCGACCTGCGCGACCGGATCATCGGCACGCTGTCGGGCGGCCAGCGCCGCCGCCTGGACATCGCGCTCGGCCTGGTGCACAAGCCCCGGCTCATCTTCCTGGACGAGCCCAGCGCCGGGCTCGACCCGGCCGGCCGCAACCATCTGTGGTCCTACATCCGCCGCCTGCGCGACGACCTGGGCACCACGGTCTTCCTCAGCACCCACTACCTGGACGAGGCCGACGCCCTGTGCGACCGGGTGCTCATCCTCGACCAAGGCAAGATCATCGCCGAGGACAGCCCGGAGGCGCTCAAGCGGCGCGTGTCGGGCGACGCCGTCACCGTCGAGATCGACGGCGACCTCGGCCCGGCGCTCGAACGGCTCAAGGCGCAGCCGTTCGTCCGCGACCTGGTGGAGGAGGAGCGACGGCTCCGCTTCCGCACCGACGTGGGCGAGCGCGCCATCATGGCCACGGTGCGCGCCCTGGACCAGTCCGGCGCCGACGTGACCGCCATCCACGTCGACCGGCCCACCCTCGACGACGTCTTCCTCACCCTCACCGGCGCCGGCGACGGCGCCGTCAACGCCTGAGCGAGGTGACCATGCGCATCATCAGAGAGACGCTCATGCTCTACCGCGTCCACCTGGCCTACACGTTCAAGACCAAGATCGGGATCATCATGGGGATGATCCAGCCGATCCTGTACCTGGTGCTCTTCGGGCCGCTGCTCATCAAGATCACTCCCGGTACGGGCGGCGGCTCCAACTCCTGGACCGTCTTCGTGCCCGGCGTGCTCGTGTACCTGGCCCTGTTCGGGCCTGGCTTCGCCGGGTTCAGCATCATCTCCGACCTGCGCGCCGGCGTGATCGAGCGCATGCGCGTGACTCCGGTCAGCCGGCTGGCCATGCTGATGGGCCGGGTGCTCAACAACCTGACCATCATGATCGTGCAGGCGGTCCTGGTCACCGCGGCCGGGTTCGCGCTCGGCATGCGCGCCCAGCTGCTCGGGATCTTCCTCGGGCTGGTCATCCTGTCGTTCCTGGCCGCCGGGCTGGCCGCGCTGTCGCTGGCGCTGGGCGTCGGGCTGAAGTCCGAGGACCAGTTCGCGCCCGTCGTCACGTTCGCCGCCCTGCCGATCATGCTGCTGTCGGGCATCCTGCTGCCGATGAGCCTCGCGCCGCCATGGCTCGACGTGCTGTCCCGGCTCAACCCGCTGCGCTACATCGTGGACGGCGTCCGCGACCTGTTCTCCGGCCACTACAGCGGGAGCACCGTCCTGTGGGGGTTCGTGGCGGCCGTCGGCATGTGCGTGGCCTGCGTCGCGGCCGGCACGCGCATGTTCAACAAGGAGAACGCGTGAGGCGGGACGGGCGCTCGCGGAGCGCCTGAGGCGGCGGCGGTCACGGCGCGCCGTCCGGCCGGCCGAGCAGCCGGTCGGCCAGGTCGGTGCCGTGGCCGCCGCGCACGAACTCCGGGTCGTCCAGCACCCGCCGCAGGAACGGGATCGTGGTCGCCACGCCCGCGACCTGGAACTCGGCCAGCGCCCGCCGCATCCGGGCGACGGCCTGCTCCCGGTCCGGAGCCCAGACGACCACCTTGGCCAGCAGCGAGTCGTAGGCGGCCGGCACCCGGTAGCCGGGGAAGGCGTGCGTGTCCACCCGGATGAAGGGCCCCAGCGGCGGCGCGAACCCGGCCAGCCTGCCGGGCGCGGGCGCGAAGTCACGGTCGGGGTCCTCGGCGTTGACCCGGCACTCGATGACCGCGCCACGCGGCCGCACGTCCTGCTGCGACAGGCTGAGCGGCAGCCCCGCCGCGATCCTGATCTGCTCCCTCACCAGGTCGATGCCGGTGGCCATCTCGGTCACCGGGTGCTCCACCTGGATCCGGCAGTTGGTCTCCATGAAGAAGAAGCGGCCCGCCGGGTCCACCAGGAACTCGAACGTCCCGGCCCCGGAGTAGCCGGCGGCCCGCGCCCCGGCGATCGCCGCCGCGCACATCCGCTCCAGCGTGCCCGCGGGCACGCCGGGGGCGGGGGTCTCCTCGATGAGCTTCTGCCGGCGGCGCTGCACCGAGCAGTCGCGCTCGCCCAGGTGCAACGCCCCGCCGTACGCGTCGCACAGGATCTGGATCTCCACGTGCCGGGCGTGCGGAAGGAAACGTTCGAGGTAGACGCGGCCGTCGCCGAAGAGGGTCTGCGCGGCGGCCCTGGTCGTCCGGTAGGCGTGGGCGAGGTCGGCCGCCCGCCGCACCACCCGCATCCCGCGGCCGCCGCCGCCCGCCACCGCCTTGATGATCAGCGGGTAGCCGATCCCGGCGGCCGCCGACTCGGCCTCGGCGAGCGAGCCGGTCGGCTCCAGCGTGCCCGGCAGCAGCGGGAGCCCCGCCTGCGCCATGAGCCGCCTGGCCGCGGACTTGTCGCCGAGCCGCCGCATGGCCGCCGGGGACGGGCCGATGAACGTCAGCCCGCTGGCCAGGCACGCCTCGGCGAAGTCGGGGTTCTCCGACAGGAAGCCGTAGCCGGGGTGCACGGCGTCGGCGCCGCTGCCGAGCGCCGCCTGCAGGATCGCCGCCATGTTCAGATAGCTGCGCCGCGCCGGCGCCGGGCCGATCTGGACGGCCGCGTCGGCGTAACGCACCACCGGCGAGTCGCGGTCGTCGGTCGAGTGCACGGCCACCGTCCTGATGCCCATGTCGCGGCAGGTGCGGGCGACGCGCAGCGCGATCTCCCCGCGGTTGGCGATCAGCACCGTGCGGAAGGGCCGTTCCGCGCCGCCCATCACGCCCCCGCCGCCGCGATCTCGAACAGCGGCTGGTCGAACTCCACCGCGCTCCCGTCCTCCACCAGGGCCCTCACGATGCGGCACGCGCGCGTGGCGGTGACCGGGATCATCAGCTTCATCGCCTCCACGATCGCCACCTGCTGGCCGGCCGCCACCACCGACCCTTCCCTGACGAACGGCTCCGCGCCCGGCTCCGGCGCCCGGTAGAACACGCCGACCGACACCGCGCCGATGTGGTCCGCGGCGCCCGCGGCGGGCGCCGCGGGCGAGGCGGGCCCGGGCGGGGCGCCCTGGGGGGCGGCGTTCACCGGCCAGTCCAGCTCCAGCGTCACGGCCCCCACCTGGATCCGCAGGGCGGAGGGCGGGTGCGGCAGCGCGCCGAGCACCTGGAGGGCGGTCTCGCGGAC
The DNA here is from genome assembly GCF_022664455.2 of Actinomadura luzonensis. Classification (NCBI taxonomy): domain Bacteria; kingdom Bacillati; phylum Actinomycetota; class Actinomycetes; order Streptosporangiales; family Thermomonosporaceae; genus Actinomadura; species Actinomadura luzonensis. Next base: position 193,599 of record NZ_JAKRKC020000003.1, on the reverse strand, counting down.
CGCGCCCAGCGTGTCGCCGTCCCCGCGCTCGTGCGCGCTGTCGTGCCGGGGGCCGGCCAGGGCCGGCGGGCCGTCTCCGTTGCCGTGCGGTGCGCTCATGGCGTTCCTCCCGTTGCTGCGGTGAGGTCGGGGCCGGGGGAGACCGGGGTCATCGCGTGCCCTCGCCGGCGGCGCGCAGCCGGGCCGCGCGCTCGCTCAGCAGCCGGTCGGGCGGCAGCTGCGCGAGCCTCGCCAGCCGGACGGACAGCGCCTGCCGCAGCGTCTCCGCCGCGGCCGACGGGTCGGCGCCCGTCCCGCCCGCGGGCTCGGGCAGCACCCCGTCCACCGCGCCCAGCGCGAGCAGCCGGCGCGGGTCCACGCCCAGGGCCACCGCGGCGTCCGGCGCGGCCTTCGGGTCCTTCCAGAGGATCGCCGCGCAGCCCTCGGGCGAGATCACCGAGTACACGGCGTTGGCGAACATCAGCACCTCGTCGGCGACGGCCAGGGCCAGCGCCCCTCCGCTGCCGCCCTCCCCGACGACCACCGCCACCACGGGAACGGGCAGCAGCGACAGCAGCCGCAGGTTCTCGGCGATGGCCACGGCCTGCCCGTTCTCCTCGGCCTCGACACCCGGGTGCGCGCCCGGCGTGTCGATCAGCGTGACCACGGGGACGCCGAGCTTGGCCGCCAGCCGCAGCACCCGGGCCGCCTTGCGGTACCCGGCGGGCGAGGCCATGCCGTAGTTGCGCGCGGCCAGCTCGGCGGCCGTGTGGCCCTTCTGGTGGCCGATCACCGCGACGGGCCGGCCGTCCATCCGCCCGAGCCCCGCGACGATCGCGGGGCAGTCGCCCGACAGCCGGTCGCCGTGCAGCTCGGTGAAGTCGTCGAGCAGCAGGCGCACGTAGTCCAGGGTGGTGGGCCGCTCGATGTCCCTGGCCAGGCGCACCACGTCCCAGGGGGAACGGTCGGGCAGCAGGTTCGGGTCCGTGACCGCCGGGTCGGCTCCCCGCGCCGGGGCCGGTCGCCCGCCTCCGGCCGCCGCCAGCAGCCCGGACAGCGTCTCCCGCAGCCCGGCACGCGGCCGGACGACGTCCACGAACCCCTTGCCGAGCAGGAACTCCGCCGTCTGGAAGCCCGGCGGCAGCGAGGCGCCGATCGTCTGCTGGACGACGCGGGGGCCGGCGAAACCGAGACGCGCGCCCGGCTCGGCCACGATCACGTCGCACAACGTCGCGAACGAGGCGGCCACCCCGCCGAAGGTCGGGTCGGTGACCAGGGACACGGTGAGCACCCCCGCCCGGTCGAGCTCGGCCAGCGCCCGGCTGGTCTTGGCCATCTGCAGCAGGGAGATGACGCCCTCCTGCATGCGGGCGCCGCCCGAGGCGCTCACGATGACGAACGGGGCGCGGTCCCGCAGCGCCGCCTCGGCCGCGAGCGTGATCAGCTCGCCCACCGCCCCGCCCAGGCTGCCGCCGAGGAACCGGAAGTCCATGACGGCCGCCACCACCGGGCGGCCGTCCACCGCGCCCCGCGCGCACACCACCGCCTCCTCCAGGCCGGTCAGCTTCCGCGCCTCGCGCAGCCGGTCGGCGTACGGGCGGGTGTCGGTGAAGCGCAGCGGGTCCTCGGCGCGCGGCGGCGCCTCCAGCGGGACGATCGAGCCGGGGTCGAGCAGCGTCCGCAGCCGTTCCGGCGCGGTCAGGCGGGCGTGCCGGCCGCATTCGGGGCACACCCGCTGCGCGCGGGCCAGGGCGGGGCCGTAGACGATCGCCCGGCACCGCTCGCACAGCACCCACGGCTCGACCGTCACCTCCTCCGACCGGACGCCGGGGTCCGGCGCTCCGCCGGACGCCGTCCGGCCGAGCTCGTCGTCGATCAGCCGATGCACGTACGCACACCTCCAGTGCCGTCAGGGTCGGGCGGGAGTGACCGTGGCGTGCCGCGCCCGCGGATCACGCGGGGCGGCACGCCACGACTGGCCCCCTGCGCCGCGCCGGCCGGCCGTGGATGGCGCGGCCGGCGGCGCGGAGCGCGGCCGGCGCCTGGTCCGGGTGATGACACAGGCCGCCGGCGGGGCCGGGTGAGGAAGATCCGTCAGGCCCGCTCGGCGCGGACCACGCGGTACTTGCCGAGATCGAGCTCCGCCACCGCGCGCAGCGCCCGCGCGCGCTCCACGAAGCCGGGCGAGCGGACGGCGGCGGCGTGCGCCTCCTGGCTGTCCCACTCGGCGAGCTCGACGAACACGTTCGGCTCGTCCAGGGAGCCGAGCAGGCGGAACCCGCGCGCTCCCGGCTGGGCGCGCATGAAGGCGGCGATCTCGTCGTGCGCGCGCTCGAACTCCGCCATGTCACCTGTCACCGTGACCTTGTTCATCAGGACGATCATCGTTGGCGCTCCTCGATCTCGGCGGGACGGTTCGCCGGCGATCACCCGTTCCCGCAGGGCGCGGCGGTTGACCTTGCCGGTGGCCGCCCCGGGGATGGAGTAGATCGCCGACACGCGGCGGATGCGCTGGTGCGGGGCCAGGCGCTCGTTGGCCGCCGCGACGGCCGCCGCGAGCTGCGCGTCGCTCGCCCGGTCCTCCGGGACGACCAGCGCGTACGGCACCTGCCCCAGCACCTCGTCGGGGTAGCCGACCACCACGCACTCCTGGACCACCGGCTGGGCCAGGAGCACCTGCTCGACCTCGGTCGGCGACACGAGCTCGTTGCCGACCTTAAACAGGTCGCCGATCCGGTCCACCAGCACCAGCCGGCCGCCGTCGAGGTAACCGACGTCACCCGTGCTCAGCCAGCCGTCGGCGTCGACGGGCGCGTCGTCGCGGCCGAGGTAGCCGAGCGCCACCTGGGGGCCGCGGACCCGCACCTCGCCGCGCCGGCCCGCCGGCAGCGGCCGTCCCGTGTCCGGGTCGGCGATCACGCATTCGGTGTGCGGCACCGGAAGGCCGACCGTGCCGGGGCCGGGTGCGGCGCGCAGGTCCGAGTGCGTCAGGCTGCTGGTCTCCACCAGCCCGTACCCCTGCACCACCGGCACGCCGAAGTGCTCCGACAGGGTGCGGGCCGTGGCCGCCGGCAGGTGCGTCCCGCCGGTGCGGATCACCTCGACGGTGGTCAGGCGCAGCCGGTCGAGCCGTTCGTCGGCGGCCAGCCGGACGAGCTGGCCCGGCTGGGCGTAGAAGCAGCGGGCGCCGTGCTCGTTGGCCAGCCGGATCGCCGACTCCACGTCGGGGTCCAGGCACAGCACCTGTGTCGCGCCCGCCCAGATCGGGCCGTTGACGTGCATGCAGTGCAGGATCGGCAGGTGGTTGAGCACCACGTCGTACCGGTCGAGCTCGTGCGCCCAGGCGGTCTGCGCGGCGTTGGCCACCAGGTTGCGGTGGGACAGCAGCACGCCCTTCGGCGTGCCGGTCGTGCCGTGGGTGAAGTGCACCAGCGCGGGCGACTCCGGGTCCGTCCGGGGCCCGCCCGGCCCCGGCAGGTCCGCGCCCGCCAGCACCTGCGCGTACGTCGTCCAGCCGGCCGGCCAGCCCGCCGCGGGCTCGTCCCGGTCGGTCACCACCACGCGGTCCAGCGCGGCCGGGTCCGCCCGCGCCGCCAGCGCCTCGGTGAGGAAGGCCACCCGGGCTCCGGTGGACCTCAGCACGCGGGCCAGGTCGTCCGCGCTCAGCATCGGCTTCACCGTGACGGCCACGTGACCGGCGCGGACGATGCCGTGCAGGGCGGCCGCGTACGGGAGGCCGGGCGCCGGGGCCAGCGCGACCATGGCGCCGGACGCCGCGCCGGCCGGGCCGGCCAGGCCGGACAGGGCTCCGGCGACCCGGGAGGCCTGCGCGTCGAGCTCGGCGAACGTCACCGTCCTGGTCTCCGCCGCCGTGGCCGTGCGCACCGCGTCCCGTCCTGGGGCGGCGGCCGCCGCGCGGCTCAGCACCCCGTCGAGCGTCAGGTCGGGCGGAAGGTCCGTGAGCGGGCCGGGAACGGGCCTGGCCGGGCTGATGGTCGGTTCGGGCACCGGGTCTCCCCCTAACTGGGACGTGGCGGTCCTCCGCGCTGCGACTGTGCACCGCGGCGGTCAAGACACGCTTGAGGCCCGGCTGACGCGGCGGCGGGCTTCGCGGTCCTTCGACCTGTTCTCAACCGGCCGGCCCGACCATCGGACGCCGGAGGTGGAGATGAGGATTCTCGTCACCGGCGGTGCCGGCTTCATCGGTTCCCATTACGTGCGCCAGGTCCTGGAGGGCGGGTACGGCCCGCCCGGGTCGCGGGTCACCGTCCTGGACAAGCTGACCTACGCCGGCCGCAGGGAGAACCTGCCGGCGGAGCATCCGGGGCTGACGTTCGTCCGCGGCGACGTGTGCGACCTGCCGCTGCTGCTCGACGTGCTGCCCGGGCACGACGCCGTGGTCCATTTCGCCGCCGAGTCGCACGTGGACCGCTCGGTGGCCGACGGTGCCGCGTTCGCCGTCACCAACGTGTGCGGCACCCAGACCCTGCTGGAGGCGTGCCGCAGGACCGGGATCGCGCGCGTCGTGCACGTCTCCACGGACGAGGTGTACGGCTCGGTCGCGTCCGGTTCGTGCGCCGAGGACGCCCCGCTGGCCCCGAACTCGCCCTACGCCGCGTCCAAGGCGGGCGGCGACCTGATCGCCCGATCGTACTGGCGCACCCACGGCCTGGACCTGAGCATCACCCGCTGCTCCAACAACTACGGCCCCTACCAGTACCCGGAGAAGCTGATCCCGCTCTTCGTCACGAACCTGCTGCGCGGCGTCCCGGTCCCGCTGTACGGGGACGGCGGCAACCGCCGCGAGTGGCTGCACGTGGACGACCACTGCCGGGCCGTGGACCTGGTGCTGCGCCGCGGCCGGGCCGGCGAGGTCTACAACGTCGGCGGCGGCGCCGAGCTCACCAACCGCGAGGTGACCGGCCTGCTGCTCGGCCACCTGGGCGCGGGCGCCGACATGGTGCGGCACGTGACCGACCGCAAGGCCCACGACTACCGCTACAGCGTCGACGACAGCAAGATCCGCCGCGAGCTGGGGTACGCGCCCCGGATCGACTTCGCCACGGGGCTGGCGGACACCGTGACCTGGTACCGGGACCACCCCGAATGGTGGAAACCGCTGATTTTGCGCTCCGCCTCAAGCGGACATTGAGGTGCCTCCCCGACGCTCGGACCCTGCCCCTGCAGCAAGCACGGAAGGACGCGCCATGACCCAGGCCACCGCTCACCGGGCCGAGTACCGCATCACCGTCCAGGCCCCGCCCGAGACCGTGTTCGACCGCGTCGCCGACGTGCGGTTCTGGCCGCAGTGGTTCGGCCCCGTGGTGCACGCCGACCGCGCCGCCCGCTCGGCGGACCGCGACGAGATCCAGGTCTGGGAGCTCGGCGCCGGCGAGACCGTCACCACGTGGCGGGCCGCGCGCACCCTCGACGCCGCCGCGCTGCGGATCACCGCCGGCGCGGAGGAGTGGGTGTTCGGCGCCCGCCCGGACGGCGGCACGGACGTGTCGCTCCACGTGACCGGCCCCGCCGCCGACGGCCCCGCCGACGGCCCCGCCGGGCGGGAGGCGCGCCTGCGCGACCGGCTGGCCGAGCTGAAGGCCGCCGCGGAACTGCCGGACGAGCTGACCATCGACTTCCGCGACCCCGTCTTCGCCGGCGGGGACGTGCGCGACGCCTGGAAGGTGCTCTACGAGGCCGACAAGTGGCCGGAGAAGCTGGAGCACGTCATCAGCCTCGACATGACGGAGAACGTGCCGAACATCCAGTTCTTCGACATGGTCACCCCGGTCAAGGGCGGCGGGTCGGTCACCACCCGGTCGGTGCGGGTCTGCCTGCCCCACGAGCTGATCGTCTACAAGCAGATCACGCCGCCGCCGCTGATGTCGGCCCACACCGGGCACTGGCGGTTCACCCCCACGCCGGAGGGGGTGGTGCTGGAGTCCCGGCACACCTGCACGATCCGCCCCGACCGGCTCGACGTGCTCGGCCCCGGCACCACCGTGGCCGACGCCCGCCGCTTCCTGCGCCGCCACCTCAGCGCCAACAGCACCACCAACCTGCGACTGGCCAAGCAGTACGCCGAGGAACAGGCGGGGGTGAGCTGAGCCCGTGGACGAGATCACGACGGACGTCTGCGTGGTCGGCGGCGGGCCGGCCGGTCTGACCCTGAGCCTGCTGCTGCTGCGCTCCGGTCTGGGCGTGACGCTGGTGGAACGGTCGGCGACGCTGGAGCGCCACTACCGGGGCGAGATCCTGCAGCCCGGCGGCGCGCGGGTGCTCGACCGGCTCGGGGCGCTGGAGGGGGCGCGCGCGCGAGGCGCCTGCCCGCTGAGCGGGTTCCGGTTCACCGCGGGAGGCGTCACCCGGCTGGAGATCGACTACACCCGGCTGCCCGGGCCGTACAACTACCTGCTGAGCGTGCCGCAGCGGCACGTGCTGGCCGAGCTGACCGAGCGGTGCGAACGCCTGCCGGGCTTCGTGCGGCTGGCCGGCGCCGGGATCGGCGGCCTGCTCACCGAGGAGGGCCGCGTCACCGGCGTCGTCACCTCCGGCGGGAGGACCGCGCGCGTCCGGGCGCGCTGCGTGGTGGGCGCGGACGGCCGCTACTCCAAGACGCGGCGGCTGGCCGGCATCGGGCAGGAGCGGCTGGACGCGTTCGAGCACGACCTGCTGTGGTTCCGCCTGGAGCTGCCGCCCGCGGAGCGGCCGGGGCTGGTCCGCATCGACCGCGGCCCCGGCGGCGCGGTGCTGCTGCACGACTCCTACCCCGACCGGGTCCAGATCGCCTGGGTCGTGCCGCACGGCGGCTACGCCGCGCTCGCCGCCGAGGGCGTCGGCCCCATCAAGGACGAGCTGCGGGCCGCCCTGCCCCGGTACGCCGCCGCCATCGACGAGCAGATCACCCGGCTCGCCGACCTGACCCTGCTGGACGTCTTCTCCGGCTGCGCCACCGCGTGGGCCGCGGACGGTCTCGTGCTGATCGGCGACGCCGCCCACACGCACGGCCCGCTCGGCGCGCAGGGGATCAACCTCGCCGTGCAGGACGCCGCGCTGCTGCACCCGCTGCTGGTGGAGGCCCTGGCCGACGGCGCGCCGGACGCCGGGGCGCTGGCCGCCTTCGAGATCGCCCGCCGGCCCGACGTCGAGAAGGTGCTGGCCGTGCAGCTCGCCCAGGCCGAGAGCATGTTCGGCGACGGCGGCCCGCGGCGCAGCCCCCCGGCCGACGACGCGATCACCTCCTGGATCGCCTTCGGCAACCCCGGCATCACCGTCCGCACGGACCTGTTCACCGTCGCGGACCAGTGAGGAGAGCACGATGACCACGACCGGCATCATCACCCCGGCCGAGCTGCGCGCCGAGGTCGAGCAGTTCTACGCCGCCCACTTCCACCTCCTCGACGAGGGACGCGCCGAGGAATGGGCGCTGACCTTCACCGACGACGGCGTCTTCCATCCCCCCGGCGGCCGCGAGCCGGTACGCGGGCGCGCCGCGCTGGCCGGCGGCGTGGGCGCGGGCTACCGGCGGCTGCTGGAGGCCGACGAGGTCCACCGGCACTGGCACGGCATGATCGAGATCACCCCGCGGGCGGCCGACGGCGCCGTCCTGGTCCGCTGCTACGCCCTGATCCTGGCCACGCCCAGCGGCGGGCCGACCCGTACGCACCTGAGCTGCGTGTGCGAGGACGTCCTCGTCCGGGTCGAGGGGCGGCTGCTCGTCCGCGAGCGCCGGGTGCACCGCGACGACCAGCGAGGTACCTGACCATGAAGGCCCTCGTGCTCGCGGGCGGCACCGGAACCCGGTTGCGGCCGCTCAGCTACTCGATGCCCAAGCAGCTCGTGCCGATCGCCAACAAGCCGGTGCTGCTGCACTGCCTGGAGGACATCGCCGAGATCGGCGTGCGCGACGTCGGCGTCATCGTCGGCGGCCACGCCCAGGAGATCAGGGAGGAGTTCGGCGACGGGTCGGCGCTCGGCCTGCGCATCACGTACCTGCGGCAGGACGAGGCGCTCGGGCTGGCCCACTGCGTGCTGGTCGCGCGCGACTTCCTCGGCGCCGACGACTTCGTCATGTACCTGGGCGATAACCTGCTGACCGGCGGCATCGGCGCGGCGGCGCGGGAGTTCCGGGCGCGGCGGCCCGCGGCCCAGATCCTGGTCCGGCCGGTGCCCGACCCCAGCGCCTTCGGGGTGGCGGTGACCGACCCCTCCGGGCGCGTCACCGCCCTGGTGGAGAAGCCGCGCCGGCCCGTCGGCAACCTGGCGGTGCTCGGCGTGTACTTCTTCACCCCGGCGGTGCACGAGGCCGTCGCGGCGATCGAGCCGAGCGGCCGGGGCGAGCTGGAGATCACCGACGCGCTGCAGTGGCTGGTCGCGGCCGGGCACGAGGTGCGGGCCCGCCGCTTCGACGGCTTCTGGCAGGACACCGGCCGGATCGAGGACGTGCTCCGGTGCAACCGCGTCCTGCTGGAGGACATCACCGGCCGGATCGACGGCGAGATCGACGCCGACAGCGAGCTGTCCGGCCAGGTGATCATCGAGGCGGGCGCCAAGATCGTCCGCTCGCGCATCCAGGGCCCGGCGATCATCGGCGCCGACACGCTGGTCGAGGACAGCTCCGTCGGCCCCTACGCCTCGCTCGGCCGCGGCTGCGTGATCAGGGACTCCGGGGTGGCCTCCTCCATCCTGCTGGCCGAGGTCGCGGTCAGCCATGTCCGGCACATCTGCGACTCGCTGATCGGCCGGGCCGCGCAGGTGCGCACGGCCGCCGCGCACGTGCCGCACCACCGGCTCGTGATCGGCGACACCTCGACCGTGGAGGTGCAGGGGTGAACAGCCCCGGCCGCGTCCTCGTGCTGGGCGGCACCGGGTTCATCGGCGGTCACCTCTGCACGGCCTTCGCCCAGGCCGGCGACGACGTGCTGGCGGTCGCCTCGGGCCCGGTCACCGCGCCGCCCGTGCCGCTGCTCGCGCTCGACCTCCTGGAGCTGGCCGTGCCCGACCTGACCGCGCTGCTCATCACCGAGCGGGCCACCGCCGTGGTCAACGCCACGGGCGCGGTCTGGGGCGCCACGGACGAGGACATGACCGCGGTCCACGCCGTCCTGGTCGAGCGGCTGGTGGCCGCGGCGGCGGACGTGCCGTGGCGGCCCCGCCTGATCCAGCTCGGCTCGATGTACGAGTACGGCCCCGTCCCGCAGGGCCGCCCGGTGGACGAGGCCACCGACACCCGGCCGGTGAGCTGGTACGGCTCGACCAAGCTGCGCGGGTCGCGCGCCGTGCTGGCCGCCTCCCGTCAGGGCCGCGTCAACGGCCTCGTGCTCCGGGTCTCCAACACCATCGGGCCCGGGGTGCCCCGCGACAGCCTGCTCGGGCGCACCTGCGAGCAACTGCTGGCCGCCGGCGGGGACGGCCCGGCCGTGCTGCACTTCACCCCGCTACAGGACGAACGCGACTTCGTGGACATCAGCGATGTGGTGCGGGCGGTCAGGGCGGCGGTGGCGGCCCCGGTCAGCGGCCAGGTGCTCAACATCGGCGGCGGCCGGGTCGTCGGCGTCCGCCGCCTGGTCGAGATGCTCATCGCGGTGAGCGGCATCGCCGCGCACGTCGTGGAGACCGCGCCGCCGGACGAGGAGAGCCGCGCGGTCAGAAGCGTCGGCCTGGGCTGGGTCCAGGCCGACATCAGCGCCGCCCGCCGGCTGCTGGGCTGGGCGCCGCAACGCCCGCTGGAGGAGTCCCTCCACGCCATCTGGCACGCCGCGGCCATCGGCGCGGCACGGCGCGCGAGCACGCGCCCCTCCACCCCCGCCCCCGGCACGGTGGCGGCCATGAACGACGGAAGGTGACGACAGTGAGCCTGGGACTGGACGGCAGGATCGCGCTGGTGACCGGCGGCACCCGCGGAGTGGGGCTGGCCGTGGCCGGCAAACTGGCCGCCGAGGGCTGCGACGTGCTGCTCGCCTACGCGGGCGACGACCGCGACGCCGTCCTGGCCGTCTCCGAGCTGCGCGGCGACCCCCGCGTACGCGGGAACGTGGCCGCCTTCAAGGGCGACCTGCGCCGCCCCACCGTGGTGCGGGACCTGCTGGAACAGCTCGAACGCGAGCACGGCGCGCTGGACGTCCTCGTCCACTGCGCCGCCTCGCTCCGCCCGGCCTCGGCGCACTCGCTCCACCCGGACGAGCTGCGCGCCGACCTCGACCTGGCGCTGACCCCGCTGCTGGCCGACACCAAGCGGCTGACCGCGCTGATGACGGCGCGCGGGCGGGGCCGGATCATCGCGGTGACCAGCATCGGCGCCCGCCGCGTGATCCCCGCCTACGCCGGGCTGGGCGTGGCCAAGGCCGCGATGGAGAGCCTGGTCCGCTACCTGGCCGCCGAACTGGCAGGGGAGGGCGTGTGCGTCAACGCCGTGTCCACCGGGAAACTCGACAAGGGCCCGTCCAACCGCGAGGAGGACCGGCCGGTCATCGGGCTCCTGGCCGGCCGCACCCCCGCCGGACGGCTGACCACGCCGGCCGACGTCGCGGACGCCGTGGCGCTGCTCTGCGCCGACGAGGCCGCCTGGATCCACGGTCAGGTGATCACCGTGGACGGCGGGCTGAGCCTGATGGCCTGAAACCCGCCGTGCCCGCCCGGCCGCCCGCCCGTCCGCCCGCCCGTCCGGCCGCCCGTCCGCCCGTACGACACCTGGAGCAGCAGATGCGGATCATCGACCTGTCCTCGCCCATCGACGCCCGGGGCTGGGAGCCCGACCCGGTCGTGCACGAGCGCATGACCCCGGCCGAGGGGGCCCGCCACATGTCCGAGGGGATGCGCGAACGCTACGGGCTGGAGCTGGACCCCGCCGACCTGCCCGACGGCGAGTTCCTCGACCTGGACTTCGTGCGGGCCACCACCCACACGGGCACCCACGTCGACGCGCCCGCCCACTACGGCAGCAAACCCGTGTACGGCCCGCCCCGCACCATCGACCAGGTGCCGCTGGACTGGTTCCACCGGCCGGGCTTCGTCCTCGACCTGACCGGCGCGGGGACGGGCGCGGCCGGTGCGGCCGAGGTCCGCGCCGCGATCGAGCGCACCGGGTACGCCCCCCGCCCCATGGACATCGCGCTGCTCCACACGGGCGCGGACGCGCGGCAGGGCACCCCCGCCTACTTCGCCGAGTTCACCGGGCTCGACGGGGAGGCCACGGAGTACCTGCTCGGCCTGGGCGTCCGGGTCATCGGCACGGACGCCTTCAGCCTGGACGCGCCGTTCCCGCACATCATCGAGCGGTACCGCCGGACCCGCGACCGGCGGGTGCTGTGGCCCGCGCACCTGGCCGGGCGGCGGCACGAGTACTGCCAGATCGAGCGCCTGGCCAACCTGGCGGCGCTGCCGCCGCACGGGTTCACCGTCTGCTGCTTCCCCGTGAAGATCGCCGGGGCGGGGGCGGGCTGGGCCCGCGCCGTGGCGCTGCTGGACGACTGACGTGCCGCGGCCCTGCCACCCGCGACGGGTGACAGGGCCGCGGCACGAAGACCGGCCCGCACAGGGCCTCACACGGGGCCTCACACGGGGCCCCGCACAGGGCCTCACACGGGGATCGCGTAGCGGGCGAACGTCGCGGCCAGCCGCCCGGTGTCGGCGGCCAGCCGCCCGCCCCGCCCGGCGAGGTACCCGTCCGGGCGGATCAGCAGCCATCCCTCGCCGCCCAGCCCCAGCGCGGCCGACAGCCGCCCGCCCGGGTCCGCCAGCCCGTGGGGCCGCGCCGTCCACCACCCGCGCCGACAGCCAGTCCGCGCGCCCCTCCGCCGCCGCGAGCGCCGCCGGCCCGGCGCCGGGCCCGGCCAGCAGGGTCCACCGCGGGTCGCGCAGCTCCTCCACCAGCGCCTGCCAGCCCGGGGCCGCCGCGTCCTCGGCCATCACCTGTGCCACCCGCTCGCCGGCGCGCGGCCGCACCGCCGCCGTTCCGCCGTCCTTGCCGCCGCCCTTTCCGCCGTACGGGTCGCCGTCCGGGAGGCCGTCGCGGTAGGCGACGTTGAGCGCGGAGATCTTGCCGAGGATCTGCCGCTCGATCTTCGTCCGCAGCGGGGGCAGCGCCCGTACCAGGGAGAAGAACGCCGGCTGCAGCGCCCCGGCGACCGCGCTGCGGAGAGCCACCAGCCTGGTGGCGTTCTTCGTGGAGGCCAGCAGGGCCCGCCCGATCGGCAGCCGCTCGGCGCCGTAGGTGTCGAGCAGCGCGGGACCGGCCTGCCCGTTGACCACCATGGCAAGCTTCCAGCCCAGGTTGAACGCCTCCTGGATCCCGGTGTTCAGCCCCTGGCCCGAGGCCGCGCTGTGGACGTGCGCGGCGTCGCCGGCGACCAGGCAGCGGCCCACGCGCATGCGGTCGATCATCCGCTGCTGCGCGGTGAACACCGAGATCCACGACGGCTCGCCGATCTCCACCCGGCGGCCCAGCCCCCGGGACAGGCGCGCGGTGAGCCGGGCGCGCACGGCGTCGGCGCCGGTGCCGGACTCGGCCGGGTCCGCGGTGTCGATCATGCGCCAGCGCCGCTCGCCGGGCAACGGCACCATCAGCACGTTGCGGCCGCGGGCGCGTACCAGGTGCAGGCTGTCGCGGGGGAGCGGGACCGTCACGTCGGCGTCGGCGAGCATCCAGGTCTCGCTGGTCTCGCCGGTCAGCCGCAGCCCCAGCTCCTTGCGCACGGTGCTGTGGCCGCCGTCGCAGCCCACCAGCCAGCCGGTCCGCGCCACCTCCTCCGTGCCGTCGGCGTGCCGCAGCGTGGCCCTGACCTCCTCGCCGTCCTGCTCCAGCCCCACCAGCCGGACGCCCCACTCGACGGGCGGGCCCTGCTTCTCGGCCGCGGCGCGCAGCACCTCCTCGGTGCTCACCTGGTCCAGGCCCAGCGTGAACGGGAAACGCGTCGGGTTGGGGGTGAAGTCGTTGCCCAGGCGCACCAGCCGGCGCCCGTCCTGGTGCAGCGTGAACGCCCGCAGCCGCAGGCCGCGCGCCAGCAGCTCGTCGGCGATGCCCATCTGGTCGAAGGTCTCCAGGGTACGCGGGTGCAGGGAGGTCGCCCGGCTGGTGGCGGCGGGCCCGTCGGCCGCGTCGACCAGTCGCGTGCGCACTCCGCGCCGCCGCAGTTCGCAGGCCACGGTCAGGCCGACCGGCCCGGCCCCGACCACCAGTGCGTCGTTCACCTCATGCCACCTCGCAGTGCTCGGATGCGTCGGGCCCGAGCGTGGGCCCGCCACCTTGAGGACCGTCGGAGATCCGGCTGTGCCCCGTGGCCTGCGGCGAGCGTCATGCGGATTTCAGCGGCTCCTTGAGCGGGCCGGGACATGCTCGCCTGACCCGGCCCAAGAAATCGGCCCGGGAGATCGGCCCGGGTGCACGGGCAACCTGCGGACAGGGGAGACAACGGTGGCTGTACCAGACGGCGCGCGCCGCGCCGTGATCACCGGGATCGGCGTGGTCGCGCCCGGGGAGCCGGGGACCAAGCAGTTCTGGGACCTGCTCACCTCCGGACGCACCACGACCAGGACCATCACCTCCTTCGACGCGTCGGCCTTCCGCTCCCGGATGGCCGCGGAGTGCGACTTCGACCCGGTGGCGGCCGGCCTGACCCAGCGGCAGATCCGGCGCTGGGACCGCACCACCCAGTTCGCGGTGGTGGCGGCGCGCGAGGCGCTGGAGGACAGCGGGATCGCCGGGGAGTGCGACCCGGAGCGCACCGGCACCATGATCGGCACGGCCTGCGGGATGACCATCAGCCTCGACCGCGAGTACGCGATCGTCAGCGACGAGGGAGCGGCCTGGCTCGTGGAGGAGGCGCACGGCAGCCCCTACCTCTACGACTACTTCGTCCCGTCGTCCATGGCGGCCGAGGTCGCCTGGCTGGCCGGCGCGGAAGGGCCGGTCGGCATCGTCTCGGCCGGCTGCACCTCCGGCATCGACGTCGTCGGCCACGCCTCCGACCTGATCCGCGACGGCGAGGCCGACGTGATGGTGGCGGGGGCGTCGGACGCGGCGATCTCCCCCATCACCGTCGCCTGCTTCGACGCGATCAAGGCCACCTCGCCCCGCAACGACGAGCCGGAGAGCGCCTCCCGCCCGTTCGACCGCACCAGGGACGGTTTCGCCCTGGGCGAGGGCGCGGCGGTGTTCGTCCTGGAGGAACGCGGCCACGCCCTGCGTCGCGGCGCCCACGTGTACGCCGAGGTGGCCGGGCACGCCGCCCGCTGCAACGCCTTCAGCATGACGGGGCTGCGTCCCGACGGCGCCGAGATGGCCGAGGCGATCCGGCACGCCCTCGCCCGCGCCCGCCTGGACCCCACGGACGTGGACTACGTCAACGCCCACGGCTCGGCCACCAGGCAGAACGACCTGCACGAGACCAACGCGTTCAAGGCCGCCCTGGGCGCGCACGCCTACCGCACCCCGGTCAGCTCCATCAAGTCGATGATCGGTCACTCGCTGGGCGCCATCTGCGCGCTGGAGGTCGCCGCCTGCGCGCTCACGATCGAGCACGGCGTCATCCCGCCGACCGCGAACCTGCGCCATCCCGACCCGGAGTGCGACCTGGACTACGTGCCGCTCGTGGCGAGGGAGCAGCGGGTGTCCGCGGCGCTCAGCGTGGCCAGCGGGTTCGGCGGGTTCCAGAGCGCGATCGTGCTGACCGCCCCGCATCGGGGCCGGGCGTGACCGGCGCGGCCCCGGTCGTCACCGGGCTGGGGGTGGTGGCGCCCAACGGGCTGGGGACCGAGGCGTACTGGGCGGCGACCCTGCGCGGGGAGAGCGGCATCCGGCGGATCGGCCGGTTCGACCCGTCGGGGTACTCGGCCACGCTCGCGGCGGAGATCCCGTTCGACCCGGCCGGGCGGGTGCCCGGCCGGCTGGTGCCGCAGACCGACCACATGACGCGCCTGGCGCTGGTCGCGGCCGAGGAGGCGCTGGCCGACGCGGGCGCCGATCCGGCGCGCCTGCCGCGGTACGCGGCCGGCGTGGTGACCGCCGCCTCGGCGGGCGGCTTCGAGTTCGGCCAGCGCGAGCTGCAGGCCCTGTGGAGCAAGGGCGGCCGGTACGTCAGCGCCTACCAGTCCTTCGCCTGGTTCTACCCGGTCAACACCGGCCAGATCTCCATCAGGCACGGCATGCGCGGACCCGGCGGCGCCCTGGTGGCCGAGCAGGCCGGCGGGCTGGACGCCGTCGCCAAGGCCGCCAGGCACCTGCGGGAGGACACCGAGCTGATGCTGGCCGGCGGCGTGGACGGCTCGCTGTGCCCGTGGTCGTGGATCTGCCTGATCCGGTCGGGGAGATTGAGCACCAGCGCCGATCCCGCGCGGGCGTACCTGCCCTTCGACGAGGCGGCGGCCGGCCAGGTGCCGGGCGAGGGCGGGGCGCTGCTGGTCCTGGAGGAACGCGAGGCCGCGCGGCGCAGGGGAGCCCCCCGCGTGTGGGGCGAGGTGGCCGGGCACGCGGCCACGTTCGACCCGGCGCCCGGCTCCGGCCGCCCGCCCGGCCTGCGGCGGGCCGTGGAGCTCGCCCTGCGGCGGGCCGGGACGGCCCCCGGGGACGTGGACGTGGTCTTCGCCGACGCGGGCGGGCTGCCCGAGGACGACCGGCTGGAGGCCGAGACGCTGGCCGCGGTGTTCGGCCCGAGAGGGGTTCCGGTGACCGCGCCCAAGACCATGACGGGCCGGCTGCTGGCCGGCGGCGGCCCGCTGGACCTGGCCACCGCGCTGCTGGCGATGCGCGACGGACTCGTCCCGCCCACCGCCAACGTGGCCAGGCCGGCCCACGGCGACCTGATCGACCTGGTGCTCGGCGAGCCCCGGCCGGCGCGGCTGCGCACCGCCCTGGTCGTCGCCCGCGGGCACGGCGGCTTCAACGCGGCCATGGTGCTGCGCACATCGACAAGGAGGACACCATGAGCGAGTTCACGATCGGCGACCTGGTCCAGGCGCTGCGCACGTTCGCGGGCCTGGACGAGGACGTGGACCTGACCGGCGACATCATGGACACGCCGTTCGAGTCCCTGGGCTACGACTCGCTGGCCCTGTTCAACACCATCAACAGCATCGAGCGGGACCACGACATCGCGCTGGGCGACGACCTCACGGTCCTGGACACCCCGCGCACCCTGATCAAGGCGGTCAACGACCGGCTCGGATGAAAGGCGGGGAGCATGTGCGGGATCGTCGGCTGGGTGGACTTCGCGCGGGACCTGTCGCGCGAGCGTCCCACCCTGCGGGCCATGACGGACACGATGGCCTGCCGCGGGCCGGACGCCGAGGGACACTGGCACGACCGGCACGTCCTGTTCGGCCACCGTCGGCTGGCGGTCATCGACCTGGAGCACGGCCATCAGCCGATGACCGCCGAGATCGACGGCCGCACGGCGGCGGTCGTCACCTTCTGCGGCGAGATCTACAACTTCCGCGAGCTGCGCGCCGAGCTGAGCGCCCACGGGCACCGCTTCCGCACCCGCTCCGACACCGAGGTGGTGCTCCGCGCCTACCTGCAGTGGGGCGAGGACCTGGCCGGCCACCTCAACGGCATGTTCGCCCTGGGCGTGTGGGACACCAGGTCCGAGGAGCTGCTGCTGGTCCGCGACCGGATGGGGATCAAGCCGCTCTACTACTACCCGACGCCCGCCGGGGTGCTGTTCGGCTCCGAGCCGAAGGCCGTCCTGGCCAACCCCGCGGTCCCGCGCCGGGTCGACGCCGACGGCCTGCGCGAGATCCTGGACATGGTCAAGACCCCCGAGGCCGCGGTCTTCACCGGCATGCGCGAGGTCCGGCCCGGCCAGGTGGTCCGGGTGGGACGCGGCGGCCTCACCAAGCGCCGCTACTGGAGCCTGACGGCCCGGGAGCACACCGACGACCTGCCCACCACGGTCGCCACCGTGCGCGAGCTGCTGGCCGACACCGTCGACCGGCAGCTCGTCGCCGACGTGCCGCTGGCGGTGCTGCTGTCGGGCGGGCTCGACTCCTCGGCGGTCACCGCGCTGGCCGCCCGCGGCCTGGCGGCGCAGGGGCGGGGCCGGCTGCGCACGTTCTCGGTGGACTTCGTCGGCGCCGCCGAGGGCTTCCTGGCCGACGCGGTACGCGGCGCCAGCGACGCCCCGTACGTGCGGGAGATGTCCGCGCACGCCGGCACCGACCACACCGAGGTGCTGCTGCAGGCCGACGCGCTGGCCGCTCCGCACGTCAGGGACGCGGTCCTGGCCGCCACCGACCTGCCCCCCGCCTACTGGGGCGACATGTGGCCCTCGCTCTACCTGCTGTTCGCCGACATCAGGCGGGCGTGCACGGTGGCGTTGTCCGGCGAGGCGGCCGACGAGCTGTTCGGCGGCTACCTGTGGTTCCGTAACCCGGCGGTGCGGCAGGCGGCCACCTTCCCCTGGCTGACCTCGGGCTCGGCCCGTTATTTCGGCGGTCTGGCGCTGCTGGACGAGGGCGTCAAGGAGAAGCTGGACATCCCCGGCTACCGGGCCGACCGCTACCGGGACGCGCTGGCCGAGGTGCCGGTGCTGGCCGGCGAGCCGGCCGGCGAGCGGCGGATGCGGGAGATCACGTACCTCAACCTGACCCGTTTCGTGCAGACCCTGCTGGACCGCAAGGACCGCATGAGCATGGCGGTGGGGCTGGAGGTGCGCGTGCCCTACTGCGACCACCGGCTGGTGGAGTACGTCTTCAACGTGCCCTGGCCGATGAAGTCGTTCGACGGCCGGGAGAAGAGCCTGCTGCGGGCGGCGGCGGCCGACCTGCTGCCGGCCTCGGTCCTGGAGCGGGCCAAGACGCCCTACCCGGCCACCCAGGACGCCGGCTACGAGCGGGCGCTGCGCGCCCGCATGGCCGGGCTGCTGGCCGACCGGCACGCCCCGGTCCTGCCGCTGCTGGACCGCGAGCGGGCGCGCCGGGCCCTGTCCCGCCCGCTCGGCGCGGTCAGCCGCTCCTACGACCGGGGCAGCATGGAGCTGATGCTCTGGCTCAACCAGTGGCTTGCGGCGTACGACGTCACGGTGGACCTGTGACGGGGCGGCTCACCGGCCGCCCGCGACGGTGACGCTCTCCCCGGTGATGCCCTCGTTGGCCGCCGAGCACAGGAACACCACGGCGGCGGCCACCTGGGCGGGCGTGCTGAGCCGCCCCGTCGGCGTCCGGGCGATCTCCCGCTCCCTGACCGGGGCGGGCAGGTCGCGCAGCACGCCGTCGGTGGCGGTCAGGCCGGGGCAGACCACGTTGACGAGGACGCCGTCGCGGCCGGTGTCCCAGGCGAGGCTGCGGGCCAGGCCGTGCAGCCCCGCCTTGGCCGCGCCGTAGAACTCCTGGCCGGGGGCGCCGTCGCGGACGTTGTGCGAGGAGATCAGGGCGATGCGGCCCCAGCCGCGCCGCCGCATGCCCGGCAGCACCAGTTGCGCGGTGCGGATGACCGGCGCCAGGTTCGCGGTCACGACCGGCTCCCACTCCCGCGGCGGGACGTCCTCGAACGGCGTCCCCGGCGGGCGCCGCCGGCCGCGGCGCACCGCGTTGGCGACGAGGACGTCCACCGGGCCGAGCCCGGCCTCGACGGCGGCGACGGCGGCGGCAGGGGAGCCCGCCTCGTCCAGCGCGTAACGCACCGCCAGCGCCCCGCCGCCCGGCAGCTCGGCGGCCAGCTTCTCGGCGGCCTCCCGGCCGGTCCGGTAGGCGAGCCCCACCTTGGCGCCCTCGGCGGCGAAGGCCCGCGCCAGGGCCTGCCCGATGCCTCCGGTGGCCCCGGTGACCAGGACCGTGCGGCCCCTCAGCCCGAGTTCCATGTGCGCTGCTCCTCACTCCGGCGGATTCGACGGGCTCGAGTGTCGCGCGCGCGTGCTGAGGTTCCCTCAAGGACGGCCAGCGGTCATTGTCAGCACGGGTAAATGGGCCCGTCAGGGC
The DNA here is from genome assembly GCF_022664455.2 of Actinomadura luzonensis. Taxonomy (NCBI): domain Bacteria; kingdom Bacillati; phylum Actinomycetota; class Actinomycetes; order Streptosporangiales; family Thermomonosporaceae; genus Actinomadura; species Actinomadura luzonensis. The sequence continues at coordinate 174,711 of NZ_JAKRKC020000003.1, read as the reverse complement.
CGAATTTCTATTTCAGTAGTAGTCCGCGGGCCGTCTCACGCGTTTCTTGACTGCGCCTCAAGCCACTTGTATTTATGCTCGCGGGTACGTAAATTGCCCTTCGGGCCGGCCGTAGCGGCCGAGGTGGTAGTCAAGTGGACACGGAAGGCGACGGACGCGCATGGGGCACTTATCTGAAAATAGAAAAGCGGAATGAGTTCACCGGGGATCGACTTTTCGCCCATGCGTACCGTGGTCGACGGCTGACAATGGCCTGATCAGGCCGGCCACCGGACAATTCCCGCACGACCTGCGCCGATCACGCTTTCATGGTGTCCCCATGGATACTTGATCGGAGGTTGCCCGTCGCACTTCCCGACAGTTCTTCAGGAAGCACAAGACGCATGAGAGTCGGTGAGACCACTCCAATGGACATCGCGCTACTGGGCCCGCTGACGGTGCGATCCGGTAATACAAGAATCAACATCTCGGCGCCGATGCCGAGAAAAGTGCTGGCCCTCCTCCTGGTCCACGCCAACCACGTCGTGCCGGTCAGCGCGTTGATCTCGGAGTTGTGGGACGACCAGCCTCCGCCCAGCGCACCCACCACCCTGCAGACCTACATCGTCCAGATACGCCGCGTCCTGCGCTGCACGCTCGGGCTCAGCGCCGCCGAGGTCAGCAACGACATCCTGTGCACCTGGTCCGGCGCCTACCAGTTCAAGGCCGACCACGTCGACCTGTACGAGTTCACCCGCCTGTCCGCGCGGGGGCAGCAGCAGCTCGGCGAGGGCGACGTCGCCGGCGGCATGCAGACCCTCCAGTCGGCGCTCGCGCTCTGGCGGGGGCCCGCCCTGGTGGACGTCCGGGCCGGCCGCCTGCTCCAGGCCGAGGTGTCGCGGCTGCACGAGAGCAGGCTCACCGTGTGCCAGAAGCACATCGAGGCCGCCCTCCAGCTCGGACTGCACCAGGAGGTCCTGGGCGAGCTGCTGTGGCTGGCCGCCCAGCACCCGCTGCACGAGAACCTGCACGCCCAGTACATGATCGCCCTCTACCGCTGCGGGCGGCGCAACGACGCCCTGCACGCCTACCAGCGACTGCGCGCCAGCCTGGTGCGGGAGCTGGGGCTGGAGCCGTCGCTGCGGCTCAGGCGGCTGCACCAGGCCATGCTGTCGGGCGACCCGGTGCTGGACACCTGGCCCGCCGGCGACGCGGTGCTGCCCGAGGGGCAGCCCACGCGGGTGGTGAGGGCCGGATGAGCGGGCGCGCCGGGCTCCTCGACCCGGCCGCGCTCGGCGAGGACCTGGCCCGCTCCGCCCGCGCCCGCTCGGTCCTGGGCGCCGCGGGCGCCGCCCAGTGGCTGCGCGAACGCGCCGCCGCCAACGCCTTCCACGTCGAGCGCATCCCGTTCAGCAAGCTGGAGGGCTGGTCGTTCGACTCCGTCACCGGGAACCTGGGGCACCGCAGCGGCCGGTTCTTCACCGTGGAGGGCGTGTCGGTGACGACCGACCACGGACCGGTCCGCCAGTGGTCGCAGCCCATACTCCTCCAGCCGGAGATCGGCGTGCTCGGCGTGCTGATGCGCCGCTTCGACGGGGTCCTGCACTGCCTGGTGCAGGCCAAGAGCGAGCCGGGCGACCCCGTCGCCGTGCAGCTGTCGCCGACCGTGCAGGCCACCCGCAGCAACTTCACCAAGGTCCACGGCGGCAGCGGCATCCCGTACCTGGAGTTCTTCCTCGGCTCGGAGGGCGGCACCCGCACGGTGGTGGACGTGCTGCAGTCCGAGCAGGGCGCGTGGTTCTACCGCAAGCAGAACCGCAACATGGTGACCCTGACCGACCGGGACGTGCCCGTGGAGCCCGGTTTCCGGTGGATGAGCCTGGGCGAGATCCAGCGCCTGATGACCGTCGACCACCTGGTCAACATGGACCTGCGCTCGGTGCTGGCGTGCCTGCCGTACACGGCGGGCGAGTCGCCGCCGGAGGGCGGCTTCGCCCGCGCGCTGGACGCCTCGATGCGGCCGGACGCGCCCGCGGCGCGGTCCCTGCCGGAGGTCCTGAGCTGGCTCACCGACCGGCGCGCCCGCATCGACATCGTCACCAGGACGATCCCGCTGGCGCAGGTGCGCGGCTGGACCAGGACCGACGAGGTGATCCAGCGGGACGACGGCCGGCACTTCCGCATCATCGCGGCCTCGGTGTCGGCCACCAACCGCGAGGTGCGCCGCTGGAGCCAGCCGCTGCTGCAGCCCACGGGCCGCGGGCTGGTGGCGTTGTTCGTCCGGCGTCGCCGCGGCGTGCTGCACCTGCTGCTGCAGGCCCGCGCGGAGGCGGGCACCACCGCCGTCGCCGAGCTCGCGCCGACCGTGCAGTGCGACGAGCACTCCTACAGCGCGCTCGGGACGGCCCCGGCGTTCCTGCGCGAGGTCAGGGAGCTCACTCCCGGCCAGATCCGCTACGACACACTGCAGTCGGAGGAGGGCGGCAGGTTCAGCGACGCCACCAACCGGTACGTGATCGCCGAGATGCCGCCCGGCTGGCAGGAGGAGCCGCCCGCCGGCTTCTGCTGGGTCACCGTCCACCAGGCGGCGGCCCTGCTGCGGCACGGCCACTACCTCAACGTGCAGGCCCGCACGCTCATCGGCGGCCTGTACGCGCTGTGGGCGGGCGGGTTCTCCCCGGTCGCGGTGGCCTCATGAGCGGGCTGCGCGTCGGCGTGCTGGGCTGCTCCAGCTTCGCCCTGCGGCGCATGCTGCCCGCCATGCGCGCCGCCACCGGGATCGAGCCCGTCGCGGTGGCCAGCCGCACGGCCGCCAAGGCGGAGCGGGCCGCGGCCGGCGCCGGCGTCCGCGCGGTGACCGGCTACCAGGCGCTGCTCGACCTGCCCGGCCTGGACGCCGTCTACGTGCCGCTGCCCGCCGGCCTGCACGCGGAATGGGTCGAACGGGCCCTGCTGGCCGGCAAGCACGTGCTGGCGGAGAAGCCGCTCACCACCTCCTACCGCGACACGGCCCGGCTGATGCGGCTGGCCGGGGAGCGGGGCCTGGTCCTGGCCGAGAACTTCATGTTCAGGCACCACCCCCAGCACCGGCGGATCCGCGACTGGATCAAGGACGGGGAGCTGGGCCCGGTCCACGCCTTCCACGGCGTCTTCGGCATCCCGCCGCGGCCGGCCGGCGACGTGCGGCTCGACCCGGCGCTCGGCGGCGGCGCGCTGCTCGACGTGGGCGTCTACCCGCTGCGCGCGGCCCGGCTGCTGCTCGGCGAGCCGCTGACGGTGGTGGGCGCGAGCCTGCGCCGCGACGCCGGCCACGGCGTGGACGTCCACGGCAGCGCCCTGCTGCGCACGCCCAGCGGGATCACCGTCACCGTGACGTTCGGCCTGGGCCACGCCTACCAGGCCAGCTACGACGTCTGGGGCGGCGGCGGGCGGACCCGGGCGGAGCGCGCCTACACCCCGCCCCCGGAGCACGTCGCGCGGCTGCGGCTCGACCGGCAGGACCTGCCCCCTGTGGAGACCGAGGTGCCCCCCGCGGACCAGGCCGTCGCCGCGCTGGAGTCCTTCGCGGCCGCGATCGCGGCCGGCGGGCTGGACCCGGCCGAACGGCGCGACACGGTGGCCCACGCCGCCCTGGTGGACGAGGTCATGGCCGCGGCCGGGGAGGCGCGCCCATGAGGATCGTCGGCTCCGGGTTCCTGGCCGGCCACCTGAGCCTGATCGCGCACCGGCACCACGACGTCGTCGTGTTCGCCGCGGGCGTCTCGCGCAGCGGCAGCGTCAGCCACGACGGCTTCGACCGCGAGGCCGAGGCCGTCCGCCGGACGCTCGACCGGTGCCGCGCCGCCGGCGACCGGCTGGTGTACTTCTCGACCGCGTCCTCGGCCGTCTACGGCCCCCGCCTGCGGCTCGGCACCGAGGACGGCGGCGTGGCGCCCACCTCCGCCTACGGCCGGCACAAGCTGGCGATGGAGGCGCTGATCTCCCGGCACGGGGCGGCCCACCTCATCCTGCGCCTGGCCTACCCGGCCGGACCGGGGCAGCGCTCCCACCAGTTCCTGCCCGCCATGGTCCGGCAGGTCGCCGGCGGCTCGGTCCGGGTCAGCCGCGGCGCCAGACGAGACCTCATAGACGTCCGCGACGTCGTCACCATCGTGGACGCGCTGCTCACCGCGGGCGTGTCGGACGAGGTCGTCAACGTCGCCAGCGGGTTCGCCGCGCCCGTAGAGGACATCGTGCGGCACCTCGAGCACCGGCTCGGCCGGGTGTGCGACAAGCAGTACGCCGACGTGCCGCCCGACCCGCCCGTCTCCATAGCCAAGCTGCGGGCCCTCGCGCCCGCCGTCGACGGCCTCGGCTTCCACGACGCCTACTACCGGGCCGTCGTCGACCGCTACCTCTCGGCGACCGCCGCTCCGGCGGACGTCGAGACGCTCCACGGCACCACCCGTCGCGCGACCTGAGGGAGAGGCCCATGACCACCCGTGATGGCACCCTGTACCTGGACCTGCTGAAGAAGGTCCTCACCAACGTGATCTACGAGGACGCCCCCGTCCCCTGGTGGGGCGACCCCGACTACGACTCGGTCAACAGGCGGATGGGGCTCGACTGCCCGACCGCCGCCCACACCATGGTGGGGATGGAACGGCTCGACAACGTCCAGTTCTGCGTCGAGCGCGTGCTGGCCGACGGCGTTCCCGGCGACCTCATCGAGACCGGCGTCTGGCGCGGCGGCGTCTGCATCCTGATGCGCGCGATCCTGCGCGCGCACGGCGTGCACGACCGCAAGGTCTGGGTCGCGGACTCCTTCCAGGGCGTCCCCGTGACCGACGCCGACAGCCACCCGCTGGACCAGGAGATGGCCCTGCACAAGATCAACAGCGTGCTGTCCATCCCCGCCGAGGAGGTGCGCGCCAACTTCAAACGCTACGAACTGCTCGACGAGCAGGTGGAGTTCCTGGAGGGGTGGTTCCGCGACACCCTGCCCGGCGCGCCCATCGACACGCTCGCCGTCATGCGCCTGGACGGCGACCTGTACGAGTCCACCGTGGACGCCCTGACCAGCCTGTACCCGAAGCTGTCCCCGGGCGGCTTCGTCATCATCGACGACTACAACATCGCGCCCTGCCGCAAGGCGGTCCACGAGTACCGCCGCGAGCACGGCATCGACGACAAGATCGTCCCGATCGACCTGAGCGGCGTCTACTGGCGCAAGGAGAGCCCCGCGGTCACCCCAGAACGGCCGTGATCGACTGGAGCGCGTCCTTGGTGGCGCACGCGTTGGCCACCAGGCTGGCGTAGACCGGCGTGGTGATCAGCGGGCGGGCCGCGGGCGGGCCGGCCATCAGGGCGCGCACCCGGTAGGGCACCGGCGAGCGGCACCGGTCGGCCCGCACGGGACGCGCCCGGCCGGCCGTCGCCAGGGCCGCGTGCGCGATGGCCTGCGCGGCCAGGGCCCGTTCGCCGACCTCGGCCGCCGCCTCCTCGTCCGCCCACCGTTCCGTGGTCTGCGCGACCGCCCGCGACAGGGGCCGCAGCAGCGGGTTGAGGCAGGCGGCCAGCTCGGCCGCGGCCCGGTAGAGGTGGTGGCGGCAGCGCAGGTGGGCCCGCTCGTGGGCGAGCAGCACCCGCCGCTGGGCGGCGTCCAGCGACCGCAGCATGCCGGTGGTCACCACGATCCGCCCGGCCAGCGGCACGACGCACGCGTCCGGGCGCGCGTCGTCGACGATCACCAGGCCGCCCGTGGTGGCGGGCAGGCGGCGCAGGCGGCGCGCGCGGACGTACTCGCGCAGCAGGCGCGCGCACAGCCGCAGGGTCAGCGCCGCGCTCAGGGCCAGGGAGACCGTCGCCGAGACCGCCACCAGGCGGCCGGCGGAGCCGACCGCCAGCGCCGCCAGCGTCGCCGTGAAGGCCACCGCGCACGCGCCGCCCATCACCACCATCAGCCGCACGGCGCCGGGCGGCGGCAGCTGCCCGGCCGCCCGCGGGAGCGCCATGGCCAGCGCCGTGGCGATCAGCAGCGGGACGTACGCGGCCGGGGTCACCTCAGGAGCCCCATCCCAGGAAGCGTCTCAGCATCTTCTCGTCGTCAGGGGAAAGGGCGCAGACGAACCTGGCCAGCACGCCCGCCCGGTCGCTGCGGCGGTGCAGCAGATCCGTCATCGCCGCCGCCGTGTACTCGGCCTCGCTGATCACCGGCCGGTACACGTAGCCCCGGCCGGCCCGCTCACGCGAGACGAGGCCCTTGTCGTGCAGGCGGGCCAGCGTGGTCATCACCGTGGTGTAGGCCAGCGAGTCCGGCAGCTCCGCCTGCACCTCGCCCGGGCTCATCGGGTGGCCGGCGGCCCACAGGGCGGCCAGCACCTCGTCCTCGAGCATTCCGGGTAACCGTCGGTGGTGCTTCATCAGGGCGCTCCCTCACGAATTGCCTCCGGGTCACGTCATATTAAGTGCTTGGCCGGTCTTCCCCGTCCCTGGTGGAGGACACGTGTGATGCACGCTTCAACCAGTTCGGCGGGGTCGCCGGCGGGACGGCCGGGGGAGCGCCAGGCCAGGAAACCGTCCGGCCGCACGAGTGCCGCCCCGCCGGTGGACACGCCGTAGGCCCTGCTCCAGGCCGCGCTGTCGGCGCCGGCGCACCAGAAGCCGACCGGCAGGCCGAGACGGTCGCCGGCCCGGCGGGCGGCCTCGGCCCACGCGCGGCCGCCGTCGCCGTCCGCGCCGGCCAGGAGCGTGAAGCCGGGGCCGAGCACGTCGAGCACCGAGCGGCGGTCCCCGGTCAGCTCCAGGTGCGGCGCCCGCCCGGCCGGGCGGTCCACGAGCGCCTCGGACCGGTAGGAGTAGCCGAGGTCAACCTCCAGCGGATCGAGCAGGACGCCGCCCGTGCCGTCCGTGCCGGCGCGGGCCTCGTGGCGCAGCGCCGCCTGCTCGCAGGTGAGCAGCGCCACCGGGCGGCGTTCGTGCTCGTAGCTGGCCAGCAGCTCCGTGCCGGCCCGGCCGCGCAGCACCAGGGCGAGCTTCCAGGCCAGGTTGTGCGCGTCGTGGATGCCGGTGTTCGCGCCGAACCCCCCGGCCGGCGGCATCACGTGCGCGGCGTCCCCGGCCAGGAAGACCGGGCCCGCGCCGTACCGCTCGGCCACCCGGACCGACATCTCCCAGGTGTGCACCGGCGCCGGGTCCCCGGGGACGGCCGGCAGGACGCGGGCCGCCAGGTCGTCCAGGCCGACGGCCGCGCGCACCATCCGCAGGCAGCGCTCCTCCGTGAAGGAGGCGGCGCCCTCGCCCCGGCCGGGGTCGTAGGGCACCATCAGCACCCACCGGTCACGCCGGTCCAGCAGCGCCAGCAGCGTCCCGGGAGCGGGCGAGCCCAGGTAGCACAGGGCCAGCCGCCGCCCGCGCAGCGCCCGGCCCAGGTCGGCCTCGAACGCGATCGTCGCCAGGTGGCGCAGCGTGCGGCCGGGAAACGCGATGCCGAGCCGCTCGCGCACCGGCGAACGGTGGCCGTCGGCCGCGACCAGGAAACGCGCCCGCACCGACGTGCCGTCGGACAGCTCGGCCGTCACCCCGCCGGGGCCGGCCGTGAACGACCGCATGGCCGTGCCGAAGCGGACCCGCGCGCCCGCCGCCTCGGCCGCCGCCCGCACGATGGGCTCCAGCGTGCTCTGGTCGATCAGCACCGGCTCGCACGGGCTGACCCCGCGGCTGCTGTCCGGCGGCCGGCGCGCCCCGCGCAGCGTCTCGGGCCCCGCCAGCGTCTCGGCCCTCGCCAGCTCGGGGAAGTCGCGGAAGACCGAGGCCGGGGCGCGGCGGATGTCCTCCTCCAGCCCATGGGCCCGGTACAGCTCCATCGCCCGGGAGTGCAGGATCCGGCCGCGCGGCAGCAGCGAGGCGCCCTCGTGCCGCTCCACCAGCAGCACCCGCACACCGTGCCGGCGCAGGAACAGCGCCGCCGACAACCCCACGATGCCGCCCCCGGCGACGAGCACGTCAACGGTCCCGCCCGTGTCCCGGGCCCCGCGGGCGCCCATGGTCATACGCGCTCGGCCCGCAGGAGCCAGAAGGCCCGCTCACGCCGGCCCACCGCGGGCACGTCCACGGTCATCGTCTCCGTGGACAGCTCGGCCGCCCGCCAGCCGTCGGAGAAGGCCGCCAGCAGCCGGTCCCGGCCGACGCCCTCCCTGCCGCAGCTCGGCTTCCACGGCACGTCGCCCCAGTTGCGCCGGTCGTCGCTCATGCACAGCAGGTGCAGCACCGCTCCAGGGCGGCAGACCAGGTGGAGCTGGGCGACATAGCGGTCCTGGTCGGGTTCGTACAGGTTGTGGAACAGGCCGCTGTCCAGCACGGTGTCGAAGCGGCCGGCGTACGCGCCCAGGTCGCAGGCGTCGCCGCGGGCCAGCTCCAGCGTCAGGCCGCGCTCGGCCGCCTTGGCGCGGGCCCGGTCCAGCGCGGTCGCGGAGATGTCCAGGCCGGTGACCGCGTGCCCGCGGGCCGCCAGGAACAGCGCGTTCTCGCCGGTGCCGCACCCGGCGTCCAGCACCGCGCCCCGGAAACCGCCCGCGGCCTCCAGCGCGACGACGAACGGCGTCGGCCCCGGCAGATCCCACGGCAGGGGGACGCCGCTGCGGTAGGCGTTCTCGTAACGCTCCTCGTAGCCGCCGGCGGGCGCCGGCTCGTGCCAGGTGGTGTTCATCGCGTCTCCCGTCTCGAACCCGGGGGCCGATTCTGGCGGGCGCGGCCGGAGGGGCGCTTGAAGCACGGCGGAGATCACCGGCGTCCGCCGAGCCTCAAGCGAAGATATAGACGCGGCTGCGAGCGTCGGCGCGACGACGTAACGCCACGAGGTGGGATGCGATGACCACGAATCTAGCGGCCGCCAGGATGATCGCCAGGCTGAACACGGCCTACGCCGGCGCCAGGATCCTGCACACCGCGGTCGAGCTGGACCTGTTCTCCCCTCTTGAGCACGCGCCCGCCACGCTGGAGCAGATCTGTGAGATGCACGGACTGCACCCGCGCCTGGCCGCCGACTTCCTGGGCGCGCTGACCGGCCTGGGCCTGCTCGTCCGCGAGGGTGACGGCTACCGCTGCGCCGAGGGCGCGCGCCGCTACCTCATCTGCGGCCGCCCCGGCTACCTCGGCGGCAGCGTGCTCCAGCACGGCAGGGTCCACTACCGGCTGTGGGAGGACCTGACCCGGGCGCTGCGTGACGGCCGCGCCGCCTCCGGCCCGGACACCCCGGCCGGGGCGGCGGCCGGGCAGCGGCCCGATCTCGACCGGGCCCGCAGATTCCTGGCGCACATGGACGCGCTCAACGCCTTCGTGGCCCCCCACCTGGCCCGCGTCCTGGACTGGAGCCGCCACACCGGCTTCCTGGACGTCGGCGGCGCCCGCGGCAACGTCGCCGCCGAGCTCGTCCGGGCCCATCCGCACCTACGCGGCGCCGTCTTCGACGTGCCCGGCGTCGAGCCGCTGTTCGACGAGCACATGGAGGCGCTGGGCACGACCGGCCGGGTGACCTTCCACGGCGGCGACTTCCACACCGACGACCTGCCGCCGGCGGACGTGCTCATCCTCGGCCACGTCCTGCACGACTGGCCGCCCGAGACCCGGCAGGCGCTCATCGAGCGCGCCTACCCCGCGGTCAGCCCGGGCGGCGCCCTGCTCATCTACGACGCCATGATCGACGACGCCGCCCACGAGGCGGACGCCCACATCCGGAGCCTGATCTGCGCCATGATCCGGGACGGCGGCTCCGAGTACACGGTCGCCGACTGCCGGTCCTGGGTGGAGAAGGCGGGCTTCCGCTTCGACCGGGTGGTCCCCATCGACACCGTCGCGTCCGACCGCGTGCTCGTCGCGGTGAAGAACGGCTGAGCGGGGGAACGAGCGTGCGCATCCTGTTCGTGACGGCCGCCCTCCCCTCGCACTACCTGGGCATGGTGCCGCTCGCCTGGGCCTGCCACGCGGCCGGCCACGAGGTGCGGGTGTGCGCCCAGCCGGCGGTCGCGCCGGTCGTCCTGGCCTCGGGCCTGCCCGCGGTCACCGCCGGGGACGACCTCGACTTCGTGTCGATGCACCAGGGGAAGGTCGCCGGCCGCCCGGACCCCGGCCGCCAGTACCGGGCCAGGACGGCCGTCATCGACATGTTCCACGACGTCGCCGAGCTCATGGTGGACGACGTCGTGGCCTTCGCGCGGGCCTGGCGGCCGCACCTGGTCGTCCGCGACCAGGTCGCGTTCGCCGCCTCGGTGGCGGCCCAGGCCGTCGGCGCGCCGCTGGTGCGGCACACCTGGGGGCCCGACGTGTACGGCACCGACAAGGGCGTCTGGCTGGCCCACGAGATGCTGGGCCGGCTCGAACCGGTGTACCGCCGCCACGGCGCGCCCGTCCCCGACCGGTTCGAGTCGGTGGTCGTCGACCTCTCGCCGCCGAGCCTGCGCCTGCCCTCGCGGGAACGCACGATCCCCGTCCGCTACGTGCCGTACAACGGGCCCGGCGCGGTGCCCTCCTGGGCGCTGACGCCGGGGGAGCGGCCCAGGGTGTGCGTGACCTGGGGCACGTGGACGTCGGACGCGACCGACGACGACAGCATGGCGCACCTGCCCGCCGTCGTCGGGTCGCTGTGTGACCAGGGCATGGAGGTGGTCGCCGTGGTGACCGCCGCGGACCGGGCGCGGCTGGCCGGCAGCGGGCCCGGGGTGCGGGTGGCCGAGTCGCTGCCGCTGCACGCGGTGCTGCCCGGCTGTGCCGCCGTCGTCCACCACGGCGGCGCGGGCACCATGCTCACGGCCCTGTGCCACGGCGTCCCCCAGGTCGTGCTGCCACAGATGTTCGACCAGCAGCTCAACGCCCGGCTGCTGGCCGGGGCGGGAGCCGCCCACACGCTCGCCAACGACGCGGCGCACCGTGCCGGTGAGGCCGTGGCCGGGCTGCTGGCCGACGCCTCCTGCCTGGCCAGGACCGAGCAGATCCGCCGCGAGATCGCCGAGCAGCCCGCCCCGGCCCAGATCGTGACCGCCTTGACCGGCCTCGCCGCCGCCACCTCCAGGGAGAGCACATGAGCAGGGAGCCCGTGACCCGCCAGCGACTGCTGGACATGATGGTGACCGTACGCAAGACCTTCATCCTGAAGGCCGCGGTGGAGCTGGGCGTCTTCGACGCGCTCACGCCGGGGCCGGCGGGCGCGGCGGCCGTCGCCGGGCGGATCGGCGCGGACCCGCGCGCCACCAGGATCCTGCTGAACGGGCTGGCCGCCACGGGCCTGGTGGACGTGGGCGAGGACGGCCGGTACGCCCCCGCCGAGGGCGCCGACCGGCTCCTGGTCACCACCAGCCCCGACTACTACGGCGACGCCCTGCGCCTGGCCGCCAGCGACTACGAGTGGGACGCCCTGCGCCGCCTGGCCGACGCCGTCCGCAAGGGCGGCACCGTCATGGAGGAGAACGCCGAGAGCCCCGACTTCGCGTTCTGGCTGGACTTCGCCGAGCTGAGCACCCGCAACACCCAGCCCATCGCCGACGCCATCGCCGAGCGCACCGTGGCCTGGGCCGGCTCCCGTGACTCGCTGCGGGTCCTCGACGTGGCCTGCGGCCACGGCATGTACGGCTTCACCATCGCCCGCCACGACCCCCGCGCGCACGTCTCGTGCCTGGACTGGCCGCACGTCCTGCCCGTGACGTTGCGCAACGCCGAGCGGCTGGGCGTGGCCGGCCGGGTCGCGCGCATCCCCGGCGACATGTTCGAGGCCCCGCTGGACGGGCCCTACGACCTGATCATGGTCAACAACGTCCTGCACCACCTGTCCCACGAGCGCACCGTCGAACTGCTGCGCCGCATGGCCGGCGCGCTCGCCCCGGACGGCCGCCTGGTGACGGTGGCCATCACCTGCGGGGACAAGCCGCCCGCCGACGACCCCAACCCCCACCTGTTCTCGGTCCTGATGCTGGCCTGGACGCACGGGGGCGAGGTGCCGGACGCCGCCGCCATGTCCGCGGCCATCGGCGAGGCGGGCTTCGCCGTCGCCGAGGAGTTCCAGCTCCCGCACAACCCGCTGCGGGTCTTCATCGCCGGGCGGGCGCCCGCCACGGGCGGCTGACGCCGTCCCGGCCGCCCGGCTGCCGAGCGGGTTCGTGGAGGCGTTCATGGAGGTCACCGCGCACCGAGCGCGGGGTCTCAGGAGAGCGCGGCGCGGACGGCGGCCACCAGGGACGCGGCCCGGCGGTCCTGGGGGCCGTCCTCCAGGCGGTTCGGTACGTAGCCGAACGCGAGGCCGCTCGCCGGGTCGGCGAAGCCGATCGAGCCGCCGTGGCCGGGGAAGCCGAAGGCCGTCGGGGAGTACCAGAAGGCGTCCGGCGTGGGCAGGCCGAAGCCGGTGCCGAGACGTACCGGCACCCGCAGCACCAGGTCGGGCCCGCTCGCCTGCTCCTCGGTGGCGGCGGCCAGGGTGGCCGGGCTGAGCAGGCGGCGGCCGTCCACCTCGCCGATGAGGGCGGCGTAGAAGCGGGCCAGGGCGCGGGCGGTGCAGACGCCGTTCGTGGCGGGCATCTCGGCGCGCTGCTCGGCCGGGTCGTCGTGGTTCAGCGGGGGGTCGACGAGCATCATCGCGCGCCTGGTCAGCGAGGTGGGGTCGGCGTAGGCGGCCATGACGTCGCGCATCGGCTCGGGGAGGGCGGCCAGGTCGAGGGCGGCCAGGGCGGCGAAGTCGATCGGCGTCGTGACCAGCCGGCTCACCCGGTGCGACTCCGCCTCGGGCAGCCCGATCCACAGGTCCAGGCCGAGCGGCCCGGCGATCTCCTCCGCCAGGTACGTGCCGAGGCTCCGGCCGCTCACCCGGCGCACCACCTCGCCGACGAGCCAGCCGTAGGTGTGCGCGTGGTAGCCGTGGGCCGTCCCCGGCTCCCAGAACGGGCGCTGCGCGGCCAGCGCGCGCACCACGGGCGCGCCGGCGATCGCCTCGGCCTTGGTGACGGGGTGGTCGAGGGCGGGCAGCCCGGCCTGGTGGGTGAGCAGCCAGCGCACCGGCAGGCGGTCCTTGCCGTGCGCCCCGAACTCCGGCCAGTAGCGGGCCACGGGCGCGTCGAGGTCCAGCTCGCCCCGCTGGGCCAGCAGGTGGGCGCAGGCGGCCGTCACCGCCTTGGTGGTGGAGAAGATCACGGCGAGGCTGTCGCGCTCCCAGGGCCGGCCGGTCGCGGGGTCGGCGACGCCGCCCCACAGGTCCACCACCTGGCGGCCGTGCACGTACACGCTGACCGCCGCCCCCACCTCCAGCCCGGCGGCCAGGCCGGCCTCGAACGCCTCGCGTACCGCTTCGAATCCCGGCGCGGTCATCCCGCTGATTCCGGACATGCGTCATCGCCTTCCGTGACGTCGTTCATGGGAACGGAGCTCATGGGAGCGGAGGGGTCAGCGCCACTTCCCGACGATCCAGGCGCACAGCTCCTGCTCCGTCATCTCGGGAAACTCCGCGGCGAACGTAGCGAGCGCGCGCAGCGCCTCGTCGCGGTCGAAGCCGCGGGCCGCCGCCTCCTTGAGGTACTCCTGGAGCGCCAGCGTCGGCCGGCCGCCGCCCGCGCCCCGGCCCGGCAGCCCGTCGCGCCAGCGCACGACGTCGGCCACCCGGCCGGGGAGCCAGCCCGGCGCGCCGTCGACCTCCACGTCCGGCTCGGGGAAGGGGTGGTCGGAGCCGGACGGGTGGCGAGTGCGCCATTTGTGCACCGCGTGCCTGCTCACTCCCAGGGCCTCGGCCAGGCCGACGACGCCGAGGTAGTGCTCGGGCATGGGGGCACCTGCTTGTCGATAGAGATCTCCGGCAACCGTCCGCCAACATCGTCTCGTATGGAGACGAGGTTTTCAAGGCTCAGGGGAAGGGGTCGTCGAGGATGACGACCTCGCCCTCCTGCCTGACATGGTCGGCGAAGGCGAACTCGCTCATCCGGGCGCGGACCCGGCCGCCCGCCGCGTAGCACAGGCTGTCGTGCCGGTTGAAGGTCCAGACCGTGCACCACACCCGGGCCCCGGCGCTGAGCTTGGCCAGGAGCTCGTCGGGGACGGTGCTGCCGGTGAAGTCGAGGAACCCCCAGGCGCCGTCGCCCTCGACGACGAAGACGAGGGCGCCGTCCTCGTTCGCGCTCGCCTCGACCGGGTGCGGCACGACGCGCCGCTCGGGGTCGCGGCCGCCGTTGAGGCGCCACAGGAGGTCGTCGCGGGTCAGCTCCTCGTCGAGAGGCTGGACGACGATCCAGCGCAGGCCGTGCTCCAGCCAGCCGTAGCGCCGCATCAGGTCGCGGTAGTAGTCGATCATGAGGTCATCCTGCACCGGTCGGGGCGTGCCGTCATCGGCCTGGGATTTCACCCGTCTGCAAGGACATGGGGGCTCAATGGCCGCATGAGAGGCGGACGGGGCGGGCTGCGGCGGGCGGCGCTGGTGACGGCGGCGCTCGCCGCGGCCGCGGCCGGAGGGGCGGCGCTGTCCGCCGGGGCCGTCGCGGCCAGGCGGGAGGGCGTGGCGCCGTCCGCCGGGGCCGTCGCCGCCGGGCGGGAGGGGGCGGCGCCGTCCTCAGGACGGCCGGGCCCGCCGGAGGCCCGGCGCGAGCGGGGCGGCGGTGGTGGATGCGGGGGCGGTGGGTGCGGGGGCGGTGGGTGCGGGGGCTCGGGCTGATGGCGGCGCTCGGGGTCGTCGCCGCCGCCGCGCGGGCCGCGGCCGTCCCGGGACCGCCGGTCTGGACGCGCTGGGCCCTCGGCGGCCTGGCGCTGGCCGTCACCGCGTCCCTGCTGGTCGCGCTGCTGATCGGCCCGCTCGCGCGGCGGCTGTCCGGCGAGCGCCGCCCGCTCACCGCCGCCGAACGCGGCCAGATGACGGCCACCGAGCGCATGGACGCGCTGAACTCGGCCCGCCACACCCTGATCCAGGCCGCCACCGGCCTCGTCGTCATCGGCGGCGCCGTCTTCACCGCGCTCGGCCTCTGGTACACCGCCCGCACCCTCGACTACACCGCCCAGACCGTGCGGACCGCCCAGGAAGGGCAGGTCACCGAGCGGTACACGCAGGCGATCGAGGAGCTGGGCTCGGCCCAGCAGGACGTGCGGCTGGGCGGCATCTTCGCCCTTCAGCGCGTGGCGAAGGACTCTCCGCGCGACCGGGCGACGGTGCGGGACGTGCTGGCCGCCTACGTCCGCGGCCACGACTTCTGCATGCCGGGCCGGGCGGCCCTGACGAAGGCGTGCCGGGTCACGAAGTCGGGCGAGCTGTTGTTCGTGCCGTTCGCGCGCCCGCCGGCGGACGTGCGGGCGGCTCTCGCCGTGGCCGTGGCGCTGTCCGGCGACGGGCTGCCCCCCGCCGACCTCGTGCAGGTGCGCCTGCCCCGGGCGGACCTGCGGGACGCGGCCCTGAAGGGCGTCGACCTGGAGGACGCGGACCTCCACGGCGCGTACCTGTACCGCGCCGACCTGCGGGGAGCGCGCCTGTTCGACGCGAACCTGAAGGACGCCCAGCTGCTCAAGGCGGATCTTCGCGGCGCGGAGCTGGGCGTCGCCGACCTGCGGGCCTCAGGGCTGAGCGAGGCGCGCCTGGACGGCGCCAAGCTGTACAGCTCGCTGCTGCGCCACGCGACGCTGAACTGGGCGCACCTGAGCCTGGCCGACCTGACCTCGGCCGATCTGGGCAGGGCCCAGCTGTGCTTCGCCGACCTCCGCAGCGCGCGGCTGACCGGCGCGAGGCTCGTCCACGCGGATCTGTGCAACGCGGACCTGCGCGGCGCGGACCTGGCGGGCGCGGAGCTGGCGGGCGCGGATCTCACGGGTGCCGACCTGCGGAACGTCACCGGTCTCAGCGAGCGGCGGATCCGGGCGGTGGCGAAGGTGGACGCCGCCACCAGGTTCTGAGGTCAGGCCCGGTCGTCGGTGGTGGCCTTGACGCTGGGCAGGGTCACGTACCGGCCGAGGAACTTGCGGGCCGACGGGCTGTCGAGGCGGTAGTCGTAGTTGGTGCCCTTGCAGGCGTCGTCGGCTCCGCTGATGGACGTGGCGACCAGCAGGTGCGAGTCCGGGCCGCCGAGGAAGTTGGGGCCGCCGGAGTCGCCGAAGCAGGTGCTGCCGTCGCTCTTCGAGGCCAGGGAGAGGTCCAGCCAGCGCGGGGACATGCCCTTGTAGGAGATCGTCGCCTGCCGCCGGGTGTCGGTGTACTCGTAGACCTCCTCGTGCGCCTTCTTGCGGGGCGCGAGGGAGCCGTAGCCGACCGGGGTGAAGCGGGCCAGCTCGCCCTCGGCCTTGAGGCGGTCGAGCAGGCCGGGCGCCGGGAGCTGGGCCGGGCGGATGCCGGTGACGGGCTTGTCGAAGACCACGACGGCCATGTCGTGCAGGTCCGACTCGTCCTTGAAGCGCGGGTCGGGGATGTAGCGGCCGTCGTGCAGGACGCCGCCCGGCCGGTACTGGGAGTCGAAGGTGACCCGGGCGGTCTTCTGGCCCTTCTCGCCGCAGTGGGCGGCGGTGAGGAAGACCGTCGGGGAGACGAGGGTGCCGGTGCAGTACGTCCAGGTGCCGTCGGAGTGCGGCCGGTCGGCGACGAGGGCGCCCACTTCGGGGTGCGCGTTACCGTCAGCCGAGCCGTTCGTGATGGCGGCCGCGGGCAGGGCAGGGGCGCCCGCCAGCAAACCGGCAGCAACCAGGACAAAAGGGACATAACGCATCCACAAAGGGTAGCCGGTGTTGGGCTCAAAGTGGTAACGAGACGAAATGGCCACGCAAATCACACCGCTGATTGCGCTACGTGTGCTTAGGTGTTCCTTTGACAACTCATGTGGCTAGATGGGGTTAAAGGGTGTCAAGGTACGACTGGCGGCACTCGGCGGTGGCGCCCGTGGCCGGGATCGTGGTCTCCGGGGCGCTGCTCGCGTCCGGGGCGGTGGCGGCGCTGCTGAAGTCCGTGGGGGCCACCACGGCGCCCGCGGGCGCGGAGCTGGTGGTCACGCTGATCTTCGCGGTGTTCCTGACCGCGGTGCTCAGGATCGTCCGGGCCGTTCCCGGCCTGCGGCGCGAGACGGCGGCCACCGCCCGCGCCCGCATCGGCCTGCACACCGTGGACCCGGGCGGGGACACGCTGGTCGCGCGCCGGCTCCGGCTGTTCAGGGACGCGGCCGAGGCGGGCGCCGACGGCGAGGCCGTGCTGAGCGCCCGCTCCGCCCTCGACGACGGCGAGATGGCCAACAAGCACCACCTCGACCACGCGCTCATCTGGGCGCTGCCGGTCTTCGGGTTCATCGGCACCGCGCTCACCATGGCCGGGATGGTCACCTCCTTCTCCGCCGCGCTCGACCGCCAGGGCGACCCCGGCGTGCTGATCAGCGCGCTCAAGCAGCACGTGCTGCCCGAGCTGGCCTCCGCGTTCGGCGTCACGCTCATCGCGTTGTTCCTGAGCGTGCTCGCCTTCGGCACGATGGCCGCCGTCGAGCGGGCCGAGCGGGAGGCGGTGGCGGCGGCCGACGAGGTGTTCCTCGCCCGCCTCGCCCGCCTGCCGGGCGGCAAGGACGCGCCCGCGGTCAACGCCTCCGCCGTGAGCGGGCTGGCCCACGAGCTGGCGATGTCCAGGGGGCGGACGGAGGAGCTGGTCAAGGGCCTCGACGCGCTCCGCACCGCGGTCGAGCGGCTGGCCGCCGCCGAGAGCGCGCCCCAGCGGTACACGCTGGTGAGGGAGCCGTGAGGAGACGGGCCGCCAGGCCGTTCGCGCCGCCGCTCGACCTGCGCTTCATCGACCTGTTCATGGCCATCGTGCTGGCGCTGTCGTTCGTGGCCATCATGCTGACCGTGGTCGCGCGGATGTTGCCGGCCGAGCCCGCGGCCCCGCCGCCCACCCGGCAGCAGAAGACCGTGGCGCAGCTCCAGCGCCAGCTCGACGCCGCCGTGCAGGCCAGGCGGCAGGCCGAGACCGAGCTGCGCGTCCTGCGGACGAGCGTCGCCGACCGGGCGGCGTTCGCGCTGCCGTGGTGGCTGATCGGGTTCTGCGCGCTGCTGGGGGTGCTGGCGGTGTTCGTGAACTGGCGGATCCGGCTGTGGCGGGAGGGGACGCTGCCGCGGCTGCGGAGCTGGCTGCTGGTGACGGCGGTCGTGGCGGCGGTGACGATGGTGATCCGGTCGCTCAGCGACGGGGACGGCGACCTGCTGCTCGCCGAGATCCCCTGGTGGGCGGCCGACGCCCTGTGCCTGGGGCTGCTGGTGGTGGCGTACGCGCTGGTCGCCGACCTGCGGAGGGGCCGGGCCCGGCTGGCGGAGATCAGGGCGCGGGGCGTCCCCGGGCATCAGGACGAACGGCGCGTGCCCGCCTAAATCCGGTGCGACGCCCGGACCGCCCCGGGTAAGGTGCGGAAACAGACCGGCCGCGGGACTCCGGTGCGACTTCCGGAACCCGCCTGTAAAGCGTTGCTTCGCAGCTCGCGCCCCCATTCCCCGGCCGGTCCCCGGACATCGCGGGAGCGCCCATGGAGACCTACGCCGACCTCATCGGCTGCGAGGACCTGCTGCTGTTCGCCAACGCGGCGATCACCGCCACCGGGCAGCGCGAGTTCCACAGCGCGGCCGGCGAGCAGCGGCTCTCCCTCGGCTTCCTGCACCGCTACATCCACGGCAACTACCCCGACCTGTACGCGGCGGCGCTCGCGCTCGACGTCAACGACCACAACGCCGCCGAGATCATCGCCACCCTGCTGGCCACGGGCGGCGGCGACGGGCGGCTGATCGCGGCCCGGCTGGCGCGCATGAGCCCGCCCCGCGCCTACCGCCTGTTCGGCCGGCTGCGCCGCGACGGCGTCAACAACCGGCGCACCAGGGCGGTCGTCCGCGACTGGCTGGCCGCCCGTCCCGACCTGGCCTTCGACGCGGTCAAGTACCGGGCGGCGGTCAAGTCGGCGGTGCGGCACGCCCACCTGCGGCCGCCCGGCGAGCTGGCCGGCTTCCTGTTCGCGCCGTTCGGCCGGGCCCGGTACGAGACGCCGCTGCTGGAGGCGTGGCGGCGCGCCCACTACGACAAGGGCGCGCTGTACGAGCTGCCGTACACGGTCGCCGAGGGCTTCGCCGCCCGGCACGGCATCGCGCGCAAGGCGTTCCTGGAGCGCATCGCGCCCCGGCTCACCCGGCTCGAACGGCTGCGCCTGGCCGGGGCCGCCGGGCAGGACGGCCTCGACACCGGGGCGGACCTGGCCGCGATGCCGCTGGTCCGGCTGGCGTCGTACGTGCTGGCGCTGCCCGCCGAGGCCCGCGAGCGGCGCCGCGCCGAGCTGGCCGGCGCTGCGCTCGGCCGCCGCCCGCGCGGCGGGGCCGCGGGCCGGCACGTGGGGCGACGTGGCCGCCGTGCTGGACGACAGCTTCTCCTCCTTCGGCTCGCCGGTGAAGCGCCGCCGCCCGCTGGCGGTCGCGCTGGCCTGCCACTACCTGCTGGAGGCGCTGGCCGGGCGGTACCGGCCGCTGTGGCTGTCCGGGCTCGCCGACCCGCTGCGGGCGCGGCCGTCCGGGCCCACGCCGCTGGGCCGCCGCGTCCTGGACGCGCTGGAGCACCGGCCCGGCCTGCTCGTCATCGTCTCCGACGGCTGGGACAACGCCCCTCCCGGGCTGGCGGGCGAGGTGCTGCGGGTCTGGCGGCGCAAGCTGGACCCGGCCGGCGAGGTCGGCATCGTACACGTCAACCCGGTGTACGACGCGGGGCGCTTCGACGTGCGGCGGCTGTCGCCCATGGTGCCGACCGCCGGCGTGCGCGACGCCGAGGACCTGCCCGCGCTGGTCGAGCTGGCCCGGTTCGCGGAGGGGCGGACGGGGCTCGCCGAGCTGCGGGCGTACCTGGAGGAGCGGGCGGAGCGGCTGGTGGCGGCCTCATGATCGATTTCACCGGGCTCGCCGCCCGGCCCGCGCAGACGTGGGGCGCGCTGCGGCTGGTGCCGCTGGTGCGCCACGAGCCGATCGAGGACCTGCGGCTGCACGCCAAGGTGTACGGCGACGAGCCCAACGTGGTGCTCCTGCCGGACAGGACGGTCTACACCGCGTACGTGCCGCACGCGTTCGTCGCGACCTGGAGCGCGGACGGCGGCCCGGCGGCGGCGTACGGCACCCAGCTCGGGCAGCCGCTGCGGCACATGCCCGTCCGGGTCCGCCGCCGCCTGGCCCGGCGCGCGGACCGCGACCGGCTGCGCTTCCTGCCGCTGCACCTCGCCCTGGAGGGCTACCTCGCGCTGCACTTCGGCGGCCCGGTGATCGCGTGGGAGGAGTGGTCGCGCCGGGCGGTCGCGCATGGCCTGTCGCCGCGCGCCGAGGACGCCTGGACCGGCGCCGAGGTGCGCGGGCTCGACGACGCGCTCAAGGTCTTCGAGA
Organism: Actinomadura luzonensis; assembly: GCF_022664455.2. Lineage (NCBI taxonomy): Bacteria > Bacillati > Actinomycetota > Actinomycetes > Streptosporangiales > Thermomonosporaceae > Actinomadura > Actinomadura luzonensis. The sequence goes on along the minus strand of NZ_JAKRKC020000003.1, from coordinate 154,389 downwards.
TCCACCCGGGGCAGTGCGGGCTGCTGCTGTACGCCGCCGACGCCCTGGCCGCCGCGTTCGTCGTGCCGCACCCCGAGGACTACCGGGCGCTGCACCCCACGCTCATCAGGGACCTGTACGGCGAGCTCGTGCACGACTACGCCCTCTTCCACCCGGCACGGGACTTTCCCGCCGTCATCGACGACGCGGCCGTCACCTCCTTCGCCGGCCTGCGGGCCGAGGCGGCGCGGCACGAGCGCGCGTGGGCGGCCTTCCACGACGAGGTCATGGCGGCCGGCCTCCGCCGCGCGCCCGCCGGCACGGAGACCGTCTACCGGATGGGCCGGTTCACGCTGAGCCGGTTCCTGCCCGCGTTCGAGCGCAAGGGCGAGAACCACATCGGCGAGACGATCACCGGCGACGACGGGCGGCTGGCGTACCTGAAGACGTTCCGGCTGTCGGAGGCGCAGAGCCGACGCGGCCACCTGCTGAGCACGCTCGCCGCGCACGACTGGAGCCTGCCCGCCGCCGCCGCGGCCCTGGGCTGCGACGTGCCCGCCCTCGGCATGCGGCTGGAGCGGGCCGGGTTCGGTCACCTGCTGCGGCAGGACGTCCTGGACGGCTACCGCAGAGCGGTCAGTGGGCGCAGCCCGCGTACTCGTCGAGGCGGCGCAGCATCGCCGCCAGCATGAGCGGGAACATGGCCACGTGCGCCAGCATCATCATCGTGCCCGCGTCGATCCAGCCCAGCCACATCGCCGGGAACAGCGGCACGACCGGCACGAACATCGCCGCGCACATCTCCAGCGTGGAGGCCCAGCCGTGGCCCCTGACCCGCATCCAGGCCGCCATGCCGATCGACATGTTCACGGCCATCACCAGGTAGCCCAGCTCGGGCTGCCGCGTGTGTGAGACGCCGAGGCCGAGCACGTCGAGCAGCGCGCCGAGGGCGAACATGCCGGCGAACATCGCGATGATCATCTCGACGTAGTGGAGGGCGAACCTGCCCCAGCGGCGGCCGGTTCTCATCGTGGTTGTCGTCATGTCCACGACTGTCCAGGGACGGGCGGGGCGGGCCAAGGCAGGCCGCCGGACAAGTCCGGAAACTTGGGTTCTTGGTCCTTCGGTCCTACAGTCGGGGACATGGAGGCCCGGCGGATCATCGTGGTGGCGTACGAGGCGGCCTCGCTGCTCGACCTCGCCTGCGTCACCTCCACCCTGGAGGAGGCCAACTGGCACGGCGCAGCGCCCTGCTACGAGGTGCGCGTCGCCACCCCCGGCGGACGCCCGATCACCTGCGGCACCGGGCTCACCGTCCAGGCGCAGCTCGCGCTGGAGCGCGTCACCGGGCCGCTCGACACGCTCGTCGTCTCCGGCGGCGTCGGCCACGACGACGCGGCGGCCAGCCCGTTCATCGTGGCCCACGTGCGGCGGCTGGCCCGCGAGAGCCGGCGCGTCGCCTCCGTCTGCACGGGAGCGTTCGTGCTGGCCGCCGCCGGGCTGCTGGACGGGCGGCGCGCCACCACCCACTGGCAGCTCGCCCGCGAGCTGGCCCACCGCCACCCCGAGGTGGCCGTCGACCCCGACCCCATCTTCCTGCGGGACGGCCCCGTCGCCACCTCGGCGGGCGTCACCGCCGCCCTCGACCTCACGCTCGCCTTCGTCGAGGAGGACCACGGCCCCGAACTGGCCCGCACCGTGGCTCGCAACCTCGTCACCTACCTTCAGCGGCCCGGCAACCAGGCGCAGATGAGCATGTTCGTCGCCCCGCCCTCGCCCGCGAACTCCCTGGTCAAACGGACCGTCGACCACATCGGCGGGCACCTCGCCGACGACCTGTCCGCCGCCGCGCTCGCCGCCCGGGCCGGGGTCAGCGAGCGGCACCTCACCCGGCTCTTCCTGCGCCACCTGGGGCAGACGCCCGGCCGGTACGTCCGCCAGGCCCGCGTCGAGGCCGCCGCCCACCTGCTGGCCTCGACGTCCCTGCCGATGGCCGCGATCGCCACGCGCTGCGGGTTCGGCACGGCCGAGACGCTGCGGCAGGCGTTCCTCGACCGGTACGGGGTCTCGCCGTCCCGCTACCGCCTGACGCAGAGCTCGGCCCTCGGCTGAGCCTGGCTACCCTGGGGCCGATGAACGGTGATCGGGTCATAGGCGGGTACGCGCTGCGGCGCCTGCTCGGCCGGGGCGGCATGGGCGAGGTGCACCTCGCGGTCACGCCCACCGGCGGCCTGGCCGCCGTCAAGCTCATCGCGCCCGCGCTGGCCCGCGACCCCGCCTTCCGGCGGCGCTTCGAGCGGGAGGTGGCGGCGGCGCGGCGGGTCGCCCGCTTCTGCACGGCGGCCGTGCTCGACGCCGGGATCGACGGGGACGTCGCCTACCTGGTCACCGAGTACGTGAAAGGCCCGGACCTGGCGCAGGCCGTACGCGACCAGGGGCCCTTCTCCGGCGGGAACCTGGAGGCGCTGGCGGTCGGGATCGCCACCGCGCTCAGCGCCATCCACGGGGCGGGGGTCGTGCACCGCGACCTCAAGCCGTCCAACGTGCTGCTGTCGCCCCTCGGGCCCCGGGTCATCGACTTCGGGATCGCGCAGCTCGTGGACCAGCAGAGCCTGGTCAGCCAGGGCGTGCTCGGGACGCCCGCGTACATGGCGCCCGAGCAGGTGCGCGGCGAGGTGGTCACGGGCGCGGCGGACGTGTTCGCGTGGGGCGGGGTGATCGCCTTCGCGGGGACGGGGCGGGCGCCGTTCGGCGGCGGGGCGCCGGGGGAGGTGCTGTACCGGATCACGATGGAGGAGCCGCGGCTGGACGGGCTGGACGACGGGATCCGCGGGATCGTCGCCCGCGCCCTCGCCAAGGACGCCCGGCTGCGGCCGAGCGCGCAGGAGCTGCTGGGGGAGCTGGTCGGCGGCACCCGGCTGGCGGCGGCCACGGAGGTGGTCGAACGCACCTGGACCGGCGCCACCCCACCGGCTCCCCTCCCGACCCCGCCCCCGGCGGGCCACCCGGCCACGGGACCGGGCCGTGGTGACGCGCCCGTGACCTCGGGGGCCGCCCGAGGCGACGCGCTGGGGGCTTCGGAGGTCTCGCGTGGCGGCGGGCACGTGCCTTCAGGAGCAGGTCGTGGCGACGGGCCGCCGGGCGCCGGGGCGGCCGGGGGCAGGCGGCGGCGGTGGCCGTGGACGGCGGGGGCCGTCGCGGCGGCGGCCATGGCCACGGCCGTGGCCCTGGTCGTCGTGCCCGGGCTCACCGCGCCCGCCTGGCCGTACGAGGCGGGCTTCGGCGACGGCTGGGCCACCGGCACGTCGGCGGGCGGCACCGCGCGCCCGTCCGGCGCCGGCTACGAGCTGACCGTCAACCCCGGCTGGCGCCTGTGGAAGACGGCCCCCCGCCGCGAGCCGGACGACGCCGCGACCGTCATCACCGCGACCGCCGCCCTGATCGAGGGCTCCGGCGCGTACGGCGTCTGGTGCCACGGCTCCTCGTCCTCAGGCGACCGCTACGACCTGGTGGTGGACGGCTCGGGCGCGGCCTCGATCGTCAAGCGCCGCGCGGGCACGGACGGCACCACCCTGTACGGCCCCAGGAAGACCGCCGCCCCGGCCGCCGGCGCGAACCGGCTCGTGGCCGAGTGCGCGGGAGGCGGCGGCGGGACCGCGAAGGTGACGTTACGCCTGTGGTTCAACGACCGCCTGGTCGCCGAGGCGTCCGACGCCGACGCCCCGTACGGTCCCGCCGAGGCGGGCACGGTCGCCGCCGCGGACGCCGGCGCCCGGAGCCGCGTCCGGTTCGACACCTTCGTCCTGCGGCCGAAGACGTGACCCGCTTCGGACTGCTGGGCCCGCTGCGCGTCGAGGGCGGCCGCCCGCCGGGACCGGCCAAGCACCGCGCGCTGCTGGCCGCCCTCCTGCTGAACGCCCCCGAACCCGCCACCGCCGACCGGCTCATGTCCGCCGTCTGGGACGAGCGGCCCCCGGCCTCGGCGGAGTCCGTCCTCCGGGTGTACGTGAGCGCGCTGCGCAAGCTGGTGGACGGCATCCGTACCGTGCCGGGCGGCGGCTACCTCATCGAGGCCGGGCCGGACGACGTGGACTGCCACCGCTTCGAACGCCTGGTCGCCGCGGCGCGGCGGGAGCGGGCGGCGGGCCGGGACGCGGCGGCGGCCGACGGGTTCCGGGCGGCGCTGGGGTTGTGGCGGGGGCAGGCGCTGGACGGCGTCGAGTCCTCCGTGCTGCGCCGCGCGTACGGGGTGCCGCTGGAGGAGCTGCGGCTCACGGCGCTGGAGGAACGCGTCGAGCTGGACCTGCGCCTCGGCCGGGGCGCTGAGGTGATCGGCGAGCTGCGCGCCCTGGTCACCGCGCACCCGCTGCGCGAGCGCGCCTGGGTGCGTCTCATCGACGCCCTCCACCAGGCCGGACGCCGGTCCGAGGCGCTGGGGGCCTACCAGGACGCGCGCCGGACGCTGGTGGAGGAGCTGGGCCTGGAGCCGGGCGCCGACCTGAAGGCGGCCCAGCGCCGCGTCCTGTCCACACCCACAGCCCCGGCCTCGGCCCTCGCCCCCGCCCAGGCCCCCGCCTCCGTCCTCGCCAGGGCTGCCGTTCCGCTGGACGAGCTGCCGCCGGACATCTCCGACTTCTGCGGACGCCGCGACGTCCTCGACTGGATCCGGCGCTCGGTGCGCGAGGGCGGCGGGCCGGCGCCGGTGCACCTGGTCCTGCACGGCCCGCCCGGCTGCGGAAAGTCGGCCGTGGCCGTGCACGCCGCCACCGGGATCGCCCTCCCCGACGGCCGGCTGCACGCCTCGCTCGGCGCCCGCCCGCCCGGCGCCGTCCTGGAGGACCTGCTGCGCTCCCTGGGCTGCCCCGACGGCGCGGTCCCGCCCGCCCTGGACGACCGGGTCCGGCTCTACCGCAGCCTGACCGCCCGCCGCCGGCTCCTCGTGGTGCTGGACGACGCCGCCGGCGAGGCCCAGGTCCGTCCGCTGCTGCCGACCGGGGCGGGGAGCGTCACGCTGGTCACCAGCCGATCGTCGCTGCCGGGGCTGGAGGCGGCGCGGGCGTACGAGCTGGGGCTGCTGTCCGAGGACGAGGCCATGGCGCTGCTCGGCGGCGTCGCCGGGCACGACCGGGTGCGGGCCGAGCCGGCGGCCGCCCGCCGCATCGTCCGGCTCTGCGGCCACCTGCCGCTGGCCCTGCGCATCGCCGGGTCGCGCCTGGCGAGAAGGCCGGGCTGGACCCTCGACCACCTGGCGGGCCGGCTGGGCGACGAGCGGCGCAGGCTCGACGAGCTGAGCGCGGGCGACCTGGCCGTCCGGGGCAGCCTGGCGCTCGGCTACCGCGGCCTGCCCGACCACGAACGGCGCCTCCTTCGCGAGCTGGGCGCCTTCTCCGCGCCCGACTTCGCCCCGTGGGCGCTGGACGCGGACCTGGAGCCGCTGGTCGAGGCCGGGCTGCTGCAGTCGCGCGGGCTGGACGAGGCCGGCCAGGAGCGGTACGGGTGGCACGACCTCACCCGCCTCTACGCCGCCGAACGCCTCGCCGAGGAGGACGGCGGCCCGGCGGGCGTGCCGGCGGTCCGGGCGGAGGCGATCCTGGAACGGGTGCGCCGGGCCCGATCGGCCCTCCTGCCCGCCGAGCCCGGCACCGGCCGCACCCGCATCCACCCGCCCGCCCCGGAGCCGGCGGCCGGGGATCCGGCGTTGGAGACCGGGTGGTTGCGGGGGGAGGCCCGGTGGCTGGCGGCCGAGCGGCGCTTCCTGGTGGCGGCGGTCGGCGACTTCCACCGCGCCGGCCTGTACGAGGCCGCCTGGCGGCTGGCGTTCTACCTGACGCCGCTGTTCGAGCTGAACGGCCACCACGACGACTGGCACGCCACCACCGCCACCGGCCTGGACGCGGCCCGCGCCGCCCGTCACCCGCGCGGCGAGGCGCTGCTGCTGCGCGGCCTGGCCGACCTGCACCGCGCGGAGGGCCGCCTGGCGGCCGCCGAAGCGGCGGTGCGCGCGGCCCTGCCCCTGGCCGAGGGGCTGGAGCTGGCCCGGGTCACGCTCCGCCTCGGCCTGGTCCAGGCCCGGCGGGCGGAGACCCGGCCGGCCCTCCGGCAGCAGGCCGAGCAGGCGCTCGCCCGGGCGCTGCGGGCGTTCGAGGAGGCGGGGGACCGGCGCGGGCGGGCCGAGGCGCTGCGCGGGCTCGGCGTGGCGCGCGCGGACGTGCGGCCGCTGGAGCAGAGCCTGGCCGCCTACCGGGAGCTGGGGGACCGGCGAGGGGCGGCCGAGGCCGCGCTCGACCTGGCCCGCCTGCACCTGGCCGCCGGGCGGCACGCCGAGGCCGGCCGGTGCCTGGAACGGCGGCTGGAGATCAACCGGCGGCTCGGCGACCGGCTGCCCGAGGCCGCCGCGCTGCTCGTCCAGGCGGAGCTGGAGAGCGCGCTCGGCCGCCACGAGGCCGCGGCGGCGGCCGCGCGCGCCGCCCGCGAGACCTTCGTTCGCTACGGCGACCGCGGGAACGCCGCGCGGGCCCTGCTGGCGCTCGGCCGGGCGGAGCTGGGGAGCGGTGAGGCCGCTGAGGCGGTTGATGTGCTTGTGCGTGCTCTGGAAGAGTTTGACGGTCTCGCCGGGCGGGAGCCGGAAGGCGAGGGCCAGGGCGACCGGGCGAGCCGGGCCGAGGCCGCGCGGCTCGCGCAGGAGGCCCGGCGACGGCACGGCCGGCCCGCGAGCGCGTAGCCCGCACAGCACGCTGTGCGGATGCTGAACACCGCCTCCCTAAGGTGAGGGCCACATCCCCGGAACGACGAAGGTGATCACGACGATGCGAAAGACGATCGCGCTGGCCGCCGCCGCAGCCGCGCTCGCCGGCTGCGGCATGATGCCCGGCGCCCCGCAGAGCGGCGGCGGCGAGGAGCGGCAGTCGCAGCCGGTCCCGGCGAGCACGACGGCCGCCGCCCCCACCCAGAAGGCCAGCGAGCAGCCCAGCCAGCAGCCCGCCGAGCAGCCCGCCCAGCAGTCGGCCCCTCCGCAGCAGGGCGGGGTGATCGCGACCCGCGAGGCCAAGGTCGGCGGCGGCGACGTCTACGGCGAGGCTCGGGTGGACGTCACCGGCCTGAAGCGGCAGGGCAGGACCGCCACCCTGACCTGGACGATCACCGCCCTCGACGGCCGGGTCAACGTGCACAACGGCTTCGGCTCGGGGCCGCTGGACTTCACGGTCTCGGCCGTCGCGCTGATCGACCCGGTCAACGCCAAGCGCTACCGCGTCGCCCGCAACGGCACCGAGCAGGGCGCCGCGTGCGTCTGCTCCGGCACGCAGGGCCAGTTCCTGGAGAAGGGCGAGGCGTCCTCGTTGTACGCGGTCTTCGCCGCCCCGCCGGCCGACGTCACGAAGATCAACGTCGAGATGCCGATGATCGGCGTGCTCACCGATGTTCCGATCTCTTAGCGCGGCGCTGCTGATCGCGCTGTCCCCGGCCCCCACCCCGGTCCCGCCCGTGCCGTCCGGCGCGACCGGCGCGGTGCAGGACCTGGTCCTGCCGGTCGAGGACATCGTCGGCGCGGTCGAGTCCCTGGACGGCACCGAGAGCGAGACCAAGCAGGGCCGCCAGGTCACCGTCGCGTTGACCAGCGACGTGCTGTTCGCCCTGGACAAGTGGCAGCTCACGGCGGCGGCCAGGCGGCGGCTGGCGCAGGTGGCGGAGAAGGTCGACGCGGAGAGCGCGGGCGGCGTCATCAAGATCGAGGGCCACACCGACGACCAGGGCGGCGACGCCTACAACCGCACGCTCTCGCGGCGCCGCGCGCAGGCCGTGGAGCAGGCCGTGCGCGGTCTCGTCACCGTCGCCGGCGTCACCTTCCAGGCCACCGGCCACGGCGAGAGCCGCCCCCGGGTGCCGAACGTGGTGGCGGGCAAGCCGGTGGAGAAGAACCGGGCGAGGAACCGCCGGGTCGAGATCGTCTTCACGGCCAAGCAGTGAGGCCGCTCACTCGCCGGGGAGCTGGCCGAGCGTCACCTCGACGGTCGCGTCGGACCCGTCGGCGCGGAGCAGCCCCACCTTGACCTTGGCGCCCGGTCGCAGCGCGGCGATCGTCTCGGTGAGGGTGGCGATGGTGGGCGTCTGCTTGCCGTTGACGGAGACGATGACGTCGCCGCTCCTGATGCCGGCCTTGGCCGCGCCGCCGCCCGGCTCCACCCTGGCGACCCCGACGCCGCTGGGCTCGCCGTCGTTGCCGACGACCGTGCTGCCCCGGATGCCGAGCGCGGCCCGGTGGCTGTTGGTGACCTTGCCGTCCTTGATGATCTGGTTGGCGATGTCCACGGCGGTGTTGCTGGGGATGGCGAAGCCGATGCCGGGGGCCGCGCCGCCGCCGAGGTCGGGGTTGGTGGCCGCGAGCGTCGGGATGCCGATCACCTCGTTGGACAGGTTCACCAGCGCGCCGCCGCTGTTGCCGGGGTTGATCGCGGCCGAGGTCTGGATGGCGTTGGCGATGGTGGCGCCGGGGGAGCCGGACTCCTGGGGCTCGCTGACCGTCCGCCCGACCGCCGAGACGATGCCCTCGGTGACGCTGCCCGACAGGCCGAGCGGGTTGCCCATGGCCAGCACCATCTGCCCGACCCGCACCTTGGACGAGTCGCCGAACCTGGCGGGCTGCAGCCCCTTGGGGTCGTCCACCTTGATCACGGCCAGGTCGCCGGCGGGGAAGGCGCTCACCAGCCGCGCGGAGCGCTCCGCGCCGCCGGTGGCGATCGCGACGGTCATCTGGGTGGCCTCGCCGACCACGTGCGCGTTGGTGACGATGTGCCCGGCGTCGTCGATGACGACGCCGGAGCCGAGGCCCACCTTCGTGGTGATCTGCACGATGGACGGCAGCACGGTCGTGATGACCTGCTCGTAGGCGGACTCCAGGCCGGTCGCGGACCCGCCGCCGGGCGCCGCCGAGCCGCCGGGCGGCGTCGAGGCGGCCGGCGGCGCCGGCGTCCCGGCCGGCGCGGCGGTCGGGGACTGCGCGCCCACGGAGGAGAAGGGGCCGCAGCCGGTCAGCAGCACGGCGGCCGCGAGCCCCGCGACGATCTTCCTCATGGGCGTCTCCCTCATGGGCTGCCTCATGGCAGTTGCATGCCCGCCTCAAGGCGAAAGATACGCCTCCCGGACATTTCGTCTGCTGAGCTTGCCGGTGGGCGTGCGGGGCAACGACTCCCGGTACTCGATGACGCGGGGGTGCTTCATCCGGGCCAGCCGGGGCGCGCAGTGCCGCAGCAGCTCGGCGGTCAGCTCCTCGCCGCCCGTCACCCCGGGCGCGGGCTGGACGAGCGCCACCACCTTGTGCCCCCACTCCGGGTCGGGAACGCCGATCACGGCCACGTCCGCGACCGCCGGGTGCTCCAGCAGCGCCGCCTCGACCTCGGCCGGGTAGATGTTGACGCCGCCCGAGATGATGAGGTCGGTGCGGCGGTCGAGCAGGAACAGGTAGCCGTCCTCGTCGAGGTAGCCGATGTCGCCGGGCGTGTAGTCGCGCCCGCGCATGGCGGCGGCCGTCTTGTCCGGGTCGCCGTGGTACTCGAAGCGGTTGATGCCGCCGATGTAGACCAGGCCGGGCTCGCCGGGCGGCAGCTCCTCGCCGTGCTCGCCGACGATGGTGAACGTCATGCCGTCCAGCGCCCGGCCGACCGTCCCCGGCCGCTCCAGCCACTCCTGGGACGACACCATGGTCGCCACCGCCGCCTCGGTGGAGCCGTAGTACTCCCACAACACCGGGCCGAGCCAGTCGATCATGGCCTGCTTGGTGGCGGGCGGGCAGAAGGCGGCCCCGTGGTAGAGGTGGGTGAGGGACGACAGGTCGTAGGACTCCCGGTCCGGCACCGCGAGCAGCCGGTGGAACATCGTGGGCACCATGAACGCGTTCGTCACCCGGTGCCGCTCGACGAGCCGCAGCGTCTCGGCCGCGTCGAACCGCTCGGGGGCCACGATCGCGTGCCCGAACTGCAGCGCCATCATCGCCTGCCCGTACGGGGCGGAGTGGTAGAGCTGCGAGCACACCAGGTGCACCCCGCCCATTGGCAGCCCGAAGTGCCGCCAGCTCTTGCGCATGAGGATCGGGTACAGCTCCTCGGGCGTCAGCTCCAGCAGCCGCCGTCGCACGCCCTTCGGCCGGCCGGTGGTGCCGGAGGTGTAGAGCATCATCGAGCCGGCCCAGCGCTCGGCGGGCGCGGTGTCCGGCTGCCCGGCGGCGAGCTCGGCGACCGTGAGGGCGTCAGGCGAGATCACGACCTTGGCCCCGCAGTCGGCGATGATGTAGTCGATCTCCTCGGTGGTGAAGTGCCAGTTGACGGGGACCAGGTAGGCGCCGATCTGGTAGGTGGCCAGCATCATGGTGAGCGCGTCCGGGCCGTTCTTCAGCACGGTCACCACGCAGTCGCCCCGGCGTACTCCGCGCGAGGTCAGGCCGTTGGACGCCCGGTTCACCCGGGACAGCAGCGCGCCGTAGGTGACGCCCTCCTCGCCGAGGAGGGCGGGGCGTTCCGGGTCGTCAGCGGCGATCTCGTAGAAACCCCTCATGTCGCCAGACCTTACAGAATTAGATTCTGCTGGGGCTATAGCGGAAATAACCCGCTCTGTCGTGACGTAACCTCAAGGCCATGGCGGACGTCGGCGACCAGAGACCTACCACGGATTCACCCACCACTCCGTTCCGCAAGATCGTGCTGCCGCCGCCGGCCGAGGAGACCGCCCAGATCCAGCGTCCTCCGGCGCCCGGCCGCCCGGCCCCGCAGGCGCCCCCGCAACGCCCCCGGCCCCAGCCCCCGTCGGGCCCGCAGCCCCCGCAGCAGGAGCGCAAGCGCCCGCCCGTGACCCCGCACCCGGCCCCCGGCCCGGTGCCGCCGGAGCAGGGCGCGGTGCCCACGTCGTTGCCGCCGCTGCCGCCCACGCCGCCGCGCCGCGGCCTCGGCGACATCCCCATCAAGGTCGTCTACCTGGCCGGCGCGATCATCGCCACGGTGGCGGCCGTCCTGCTGGTGTTCCTGCTGTTCTCCGGCGACGTCCCCGAGAACAGGCCGCAGCGCGACGGCGAGGACGTGGCCGGCGTCGAGCCCGCCCCGACCGGCACGGCCGCGCCGGGCGCGGGGGCCTCCGCCTCGGCCGGCCCGTCGGCGAGCCCGGTCGCGCTGCCGCCGGTGCCGGCGAGCAAGGCGTTCAGGACGTTGTCCGGCACGGCCTCGGCGGTCGTCGGCACCATCACCGACAAGGCCACCGGCATCAGCTACCCGCGCCTGGCCGCGCCATGGAAGGCCAGGTCGTACCCGCCGTACACGGTCGCCCAGCGCATCGGCAAGGTCGAGATGCCGTACACGCTGATCGCGTCGGCGATGTACCCGGGCGAGTCCCCGTCGAAGAAGCCCTCGTCGAGCGCCGACTACCGGGCGCTGGCCGCCGAGGCGGTGCGCTGGACGATCCGCACCCAGTACCCCGAGGGCGCCACGGTCGAGTGGACCGCGTCGCAGAAGCTCGCGGCCGGCAAGGGCTGGACGCTCGGCTACAAGGTGACCTACACCCGGGGCGGCGCGCGGGAGGTTGCGCAGGCGCTGGTGGCGCTGGTGGAGGTCGGCAAGGCCAAGCCCGGCATGCTCATGGCCTCGATCCCCGAGCCGGACAAGGCGCGCTGGCGGGATCTGAACACCCTCGCCCAGCAGGTTCGTCCGTTGTAAGGCGTTGGCCAGAAGCATCCTCTAGAATATGGTTCTGGCATTGCACGCGGACCTGCTGGAGGATGAGCGATGGCTATCGGATTGAGCGAGGAGCACGAGGCGCTCCGGGAGTCGGTGAGCCGCTGGGCCGAGCGGAACGTCCCCAGCGAGCTGCTGCGCGCCGGCACGGAGGGACGCCCCCCGTTCTGGTCCGGGCTGGCCGAGCAGGGGCTGCTCGGGCTGCACCTGCCCGAGGAGTCGGGCGGCTCCGGCTACGGCCTGCTGGAGGCGGCCGTCGCCATCGAGGCGCTGGCCGAGCGCATGGCCCCGGGCCCGTACGTGCCGACCGTGCTGGCCGGCGCGGTCATCCACGCCTCCAAGCGCCACGACCTGCTGGAGGGGCTGGCCGACGGCACCCTGACCGGCGCCGTCGCCCTGACCGGCACGCTGACCGGCGGCCGCGCCGCGGACGGCTCGCTGACCGTCTCCGGCTCCGTCGAGCCGGTGCTCGGCGGCGCCGCCGCCGACGTGCTGGTGCTGCCCGTGAGCACGCCCGACGGCGAGCTGTGGGTCGCGCTGGACGCCTCCGCCGCGACCGTCACCGAGCTGAAGTCGCTGGACCTGACCCGCGCGGTCGCCAAGGTCGAGCTGAGCGACGCCGCCGTGCCCGCCGAGCGGGTGCTGGAGGGCGTCGGCGACGCCGACGTGCGCCGCCTCGCGGCCGTCCTGCTCGGCGCCGAGGCCACCGGCCTCGCCTCCTGGTGCGTCACCGCCGCCGCCGACTACGCCAAGGTACGCGTGCAGTTCGGCCGCCCGATCGGCCAGTTCCAGGGCATCAAGCACAAGCTGTCGCGCATGCTCGTCGCGCTGGAGCAGGCCCGCGCCACGGTCTGGGACGCCACCCGCGCCGACGGCAACGAGCTCGCCTACGCCGCCGCCATCGCCGGCGTGATGGCCCCCGACGCCGCCGTGCAGTGCGCCAAGGACGCCATCCAGACCTTCGGCGGCATCGGCTACACCTTCGAGCACGACGTCCACTACTACTACCGCCGCGCGCTCACCCTGCGCGCCCTGCTCGGCTCCTCCGCCGAGTGGGCCGCCGAGGTCACCGCGCTCGCGCTGCGGGGCGTCAGCAGGGAGATGGAGCTGGACCTGCCCGAGGACGCCGAGGAGCTGCGCGAGTCGATCCGCGCCGAGATCGCCGAGATCGCCCGGCTGGAGGGCAAGGAGCAGAAGCGGGCGCTGGCCGAGCGCGGCTTCGTCATGCCGCACCTGCCCCGCCCCTGGGGCCGCGCCGCCAAGCCGCTGGAGCAGGTGCTCATCGCGCAGGAGCTCAAGGCCGCCAAGGTCCGCCTGCCCGCCCTCATCATCGGCGCGTGGGTGGTGCCGTCCATCGCCGTGTACGGCACGGAGGAGCAGCAGCAGCGCTTCCTGCCCAAGACGCTGAGCGGCGAGATGATCTGGTGCCAGCTCTTCTCCGAGCCCGGCGCCGGCTCCGACCTCGCCGGCCTGCAGATGAAGGCGGAGAAGGTCGAGGGCGGCTGGAAGCTCAACGGCCAGAAGATCTGGACGTCGGTCGCGCACGTCGCGGAATGGGGCATCTGCATCGCCCGCAACTCCAGCGAGGGCTCCAAGCACGAGGGCATCACGTACTTCCTGGTGGACATGAAGGCCCCCGGCGTCACCGTCCGCCCGCTCACCGAGATGACCGGCGAGAACCTGTTCAACGAGGTCTTCCTCGACGACGTGTTCGTCCCGGACGACCTCGTCGTGGGCGAGGTCGGCGACGGCTGGAAGGTGGCGCGCAACACGCTGTCCAACGAGCGTGTGTCGCTGTCGTCCGGCTCGGGCGGCACCGGCGCGTCGGTGCCGGACCTGCTCGGCCTCATCGGCCGGCTCGGCCGGGAGCTGACCCCCGCCGAGGTCCAGACGGTGGCCGGGGTCATCTGCGAGGGCCACTCCATCAACGCGCTGTCGCTGCGGGTCACGCTCAAGCAGCTCGCCGGCACCGAGCCGGGCGCGGACGCCTCCGTCCGCAAGCTGCTGTCCACCTCGCACGCCCAGCACGTCTCGGAGACCGCCGTCGAGCTGCTCGGCCCGGCCGCGACCACGGCGGCCGACATGAAGCTGGGCGACGCCGGCTACTGGAACCGGGCGGTGCTCGCCACCCGGGCCATGACGATCTACGGCGGCACCACCGAGGTGCAGCTCAACATCATCGGCGAGCGCATGCTCGGCCTGCCCAGGGACCCCGAGCCCGGCAAGTGACCGGTCAGCGTTCCACGGGTTGCGGCGGGACGGCGGCGGCCGTCCCGTCCGCGACCGGGACGCCGATCCTGATCTCGCCCACGCAGGTCCTGCCGCTGCCCACCGTGCGCAGGTACAGCTCGCTGCCGCCGCCGTACAGGGTGGCGTAGGTGACGCCCAGGTGCGCCCCGGCGGGAACCTTGGTCTGGGTGAGGCCGAGCCGCACGGACAGCTCGCTGGGCGCGCCGTTCAGGTACGAGATCTGGACGGTGTACTCGGCGTTCTTGAGCTGGTCGGGCAGCATGAACATGACGTCGTCCTGGCCGATCGAGCCGCAGTCGTCGCCCGTCGGGAGCGTGATGCCGTCGAGGCGCACCGGGCGCAGCCGGCCCTGCCCGTCGAAGATCAGCGGGGTGGTCATCGGCCCGTTGAGCCGCCGCGTCCATGTGACGCCGCTGGAGCCGTCCGGGTCCACGACCTTGGAGTGGCGCGCGTAGTCGTAGAAGAACAGCGGGAAGGCCACCTTGTCCGGCACGAACGTGTCCAGCACCACCGTGCCCTTCGGCACCCGGGCCAGCGCGGTCTCGGCGGTCTCGACGTAGCTCCTGACCTCGCGGCCGAGCGGCCGGTCGGCGTACGCGGCCACGGACCAGACCGAACTCGCCACGACCGCGCCGGCCAGCGGCGCCCACACCCAGCGCCCCCGGATCGCGGGCCGCCGCCAGGGCCGCTGCTCGCCCAGGACGGGGATGAACGCCAGCCCGAGCACGAGCGCGACGACCACGGCCGTGGAGGAGACGTAGCGCAGCTCGTAGCCGCTCAGGTCGGGGCCCAGCAGCTCGATGCGGCCCAGCATGATCGGCGCGACGTCCGCCAGCAGGAAGTAGCCGAGCAGCGCCGTCCACGCCAGCCAGGCCCGCCGCCGCCACAGCACCGACACCGTCACCGCGGCGGCGGCCACCGCGAGGCTCGCCCAGGCGAGCGGGGCGGGGGTGGCGGCCAGCGCGTAGTCCTGGCCGATCGGCTGCCAGCGCCACGGCCCGCCGAGCGAGGTGGGCACCAGCGAGCCGGTGAGCAGCGTCCAGACCGACTTGGCGGCCACCTCGGCGCTCGGCAGCGAGATGGGCGAGGTCTGCTTGGTGAGCTGCACGGACGTGAGGAGCTGGTGCAGGAAGAGCACCGCGTACGGCACGAGCACGGCCAGGTAGAGCGCCCACACCCGGCGCGTCCTCGGCCGGCCCAGCCAGCCCAGGGTGAGCACGAGGGCCAGCACCGGGATGAACGGCGCCTTGACGAAGAAGAGCATCCCGAACACCGTCCAGGCCGCCGCGGCCACCGCGTGCCGGAACCGCCCGGTCCGCACGTGCAGCACGTGCGAGGCGAGCGCCATCGGCAGCGCGACCTGGTACGGCAGCGTCTCGGCGACCACCGCCCACCACGACAGCCCGGGGATCGTCATCGGCGTGACCAGCGCGAACCCGAGCGGCACCAGGACGGCGGGCCGCGGCCCGAACAGCACCCACAGCAGCCGCAGCAGCGCGAGCCCGGCCGCCGCCTGCAGGCCGATCGTGAGCGCGTGCGCCAGGGCGTCGTTGTGCCCGCCGAGCCTCCCCATCGCCCAGTGCACGGCGAACGCTCCCGGCGTGAGGTGGCCGAAGTCCACCCGCATCAGGTAGTCCCAGGTGAAGCCGTTCTCCAGGCCGCGCGCGAGGAACATGAAGTCGTCCTGGCGGAAGTACGTCCGCCGGACGAGGTCGAACTTCCACACGAGCTGCGCCGCGATCATCACGAGCGCGGCGGCCAGCACGGCGTCGCCGCCGCGCAGCCATCCCCGGCCCCCGGCCGTCGCCCCGGTCTCCATCGCCCCGTCCTCCCGCCGCAACCTAACCATGAACGGACATAGCGGTGGAAGCGCTGTGATGTCATTACGGAATGCCGCGCACACCCCGAGCCGGGCTCGTCGCCGCCCTCCTCGGGCTGGTCCTCGGCTGCCTGGCCCTCGGCCCCGGCCTGGGGCCGGGGTTCGTGCTGCTGCACGACATGGTGTTCGTGCCGGACCCGGAGTTCTCGGCCTGGACGTTCGGGCTGGCCGGGGGAGCGGCCCGGGTGGTGCCGAGCGACGCCCTGGTGACCGCGCTGGCCCAGGTGCTGCCCGCCGAGCTGGTGCAGAAGGCGATCCTGCTCGGGATCTTCGTGCTGGGCTGCTCGGGGGCGGCCGCGCTGGCGCCGGCGGAAACGCTCGGGCTCGGGCCGCGGCTGGTGGCGGGGGCGTTCTACGTGTGGAACCCGTACGTGGCCGAGCGGCTGCTCATCGGGCAGTGGGCGCTGCTGCTCGGGTACGCGGGGCTGCCCTGGGCGGTGCGGGCGGTGTGGCGGGGACGGCGCCGGGCGCTCGCCGTGCTGCCGGCGGCGGCGGGCGGGTTCGCCGCGATGACGGTCACCGCGCTCACGGCGCTGCCGGTGGCGCTGACGCGCGGCCGGCGGGCGGCGGCGGTGACCGCCGGGGTGCTGGTGGCGCTCAGCCTGCCGTGGCTGGTGGTGACCGCGCTCCGGCCGGAGGGGCTCGCCGCGGACCCGGTCGGGGTGGAGGCGTTCGCGGCGCGGGCCGACACCCCGTTCGGCGCGGTGGGGAGCCTGCTGTCGCTGGGCGGCATCTGGAACGCCAACGCGGTGCCGCCCGGCTACGGGACGTGGGCCGGCGCGCTCGCCCGGATCCTGCTGGTGGTGGTCGGGTGGACGGCGTTCCTGCGCTCGGAGCCGCCGTTCCGGCGGGGGCTGGCCGCGGCGGCGGTCGCGGGGGTGCTGGTGGCGTGCGTGGGGGTGAGCGAGCCGGGGCGGGAGGCGTACCGGCAGGTGGTGGGCTGGTGGGGCGGGTTCGCGGTGTTCCGGGACGCGCAGCAGTTCGTCGCGCCGCTGGCGCTGGCGGCGGCGCTCGGCCTCGGGGCGCTCACGCAGCGGGTGGCGGGAGGCCGGGCGTGGGTGGCGGCGATGGCCGTGGTGCCCGTGGCCGTGCTGCCCACGATGGCGTGGGGCGCGCTCGGGACCCTGGAGGCGGTGCCGTACCCGCGGAGCTGGAGCGCCGCGCGCGCCGTGATCGAGGCGGACCCGGCGCCCGGCGACGTCCTGGTGCTGCCCTTCGAGGCCTACCGGCGCTTCCCCTGGAACGCGGGCCGGCCGGTGCTGGACCCGGCGCAGCGCTTCTTCGCCGTGCCGGGGCGGCGGGTGGTGTCGAACGACGCCGTGCGGGTGGGGGACCTGGTCGTGGAGAACGAGGACCCACGGGCGGCTGAACTAGAACGCGTACTAGAAGGATCTTCGCCCGACCTGGCGGGAGCCGGAATCCGCTACGTGATAGTCGACGCGGGGACAGTTGAAGAGCGCGCACGCTTCGACGTATGGCTACGCAGAGCACACGTTCTAGTGCAGGACCGTGACCTGCGGTTGTACCGGCTCGACGAACCGACAGGCCGCTGATCAGGGGATTTATTAAGATTTCGTAGAGCTACTTCCGAGTAGCAAGAATTGGTTCTAAGTTGGGTGCGGCCCGCTCATATTGCCCGCTCCGAGGAGGAACCCCCGTGATCAAGGCCCTCTTAGCAGCGATCATCGGCGTCGCCGTAGCGGCCCTCGTGGCGACGGTCACCACGGTCTCCTTCACCGGTGCCACCGCGACGCCGGTCAACCAGCCGCTCTACAACTACGGCGACCGGTAGGCCCGGAACATCATGCCGCCCTCTCCGCAAGGGGACGGCGGGTCGAGCCGACCACCACTGCTTGAGATCGTCGTTCCCGCCTACAACGAGGAACGGCGGCTTCCCGGGGGGCTCCTGCAGCTGTGCGCGAAGCTTGCCCGCATGCCGTTCCCGGCCGCCGTCATCGTCGTCGACAACGCCAGCACCGACCGCACGGCCGAGGTCGTCCTGAACTGGCCGGCCGGGCCCGTCCCGGTCCGGCTGGTCGGCTGCCCGGTGCCCGGCAAGGGCGCCGCCGTCCGGGCCGGGCTGCTGGGGACGAGCGCCCCGTTCGTCGGGTTCTGCGACGCCGACATGGCCACCGACCTCGACGCCATCGACGCGGCGCTCGGCCTGCTGCTGTCCGGTGAGCGCGTGGTCGTCGGCTCCCGCGGGCACCGCGGCTCGGTCGTCGAGAACCGCCACAGCAGGGTCCGCGAGCTCGGCGCCGCCGGGTTCCGGGCGCTGGCCGGCGCGCTCGTGCCCGGGGTGAGCGACACCCAGTGCGGCTTCAAGTTCTTCGACGGCGTGCTCGCCCGCGAGGTCGCCGCGCTGCTGCGCACCCCCGGTTTCGCCTTCGACGTCGAGCTGCTGGCGCGCTGCGCGGCCGGCGGCTCGCAGGTCCAGGAGATCCCCGTGCGCTGGCAGGACGTGCCCGGCTCCCGGTTCTCGCCGGCCCGGCACACCTTCGGCATCGTGCTGGAGCTGGGACGCATCTGGCTGCGCCTGCGGGCCAGGCCGCGTGCCGCCACCGGCGCCGCCTGGGAGCCGCCGGCCGCCCCCGACCCCGTCGGCTATCCGTGAGGATCGCCTTCGTCAACTGGCGCGACCCCTGGCACCCCCAGGCGGGCGGCGCCGAGACGTTCGCCTGGGAGCTGGCCCGCCGCCTCGCCGCGGCGGGCCACCAGGTGTCCTTCGTCACCGCGCGGGCGCCGGGGCAGCGCGGCGGCGAGGTCGTCGAGGGGGTGCGCTTCGCCCGCATGGGCTCGACGTTCACCGTCTACCCGCTGGTGCTGGCCTGGCTGCTGGTGCGGCGGGGGCGCTTCGACGCCGTGCTCGACTGCCAGAACGGCATCCCGTTCTTCACCCCCTGGGTGCTGCGGCGGCGGACCAGGGTGGTCTGCGTCGTGCACCACGTCCACGACCGGCAGTTCGGCGTGCACCTGCCGGGGTGGCTGGCCGCCGTGGGGCGCTTCCTGGAGGGGCCCGTGTCGCGGTGGAGCTACCGGCGGCACCCGAGCGTGGCGGTGTCGCCGTCCACGGCGCTCGCCATGCGCGAGCGGCTGCGCTGGACGGGGCCTATCCACGTCATCCCGAACGGCGTGAGCGTCACCGACCCCGGCGAGGTCGCGCGCAGCCCGGTGCCGCGGCTGGTCTGCCTCGGCCGGCTGGTCGCGCACAAGCGGGTGCACCTGCTCCTCGACGCCGTCGCCGAGCTGCGCGAACGCCTGCCGGACCTTCAGGTGGACGTCATCGGCAGGGGCCCGGAGGAGGAGCGGCTGCGGGCGCGGCTGCCCGAGGGCGTCACCCTGCACGGCTACCTGCCCGAGCGGGACAAGAGCCGGCTCGTGGCGCGGGCGTGGCTGCACGTCAGCGCCTCCCAGGGCGAGGGGTGGGGGCTGAGCGTGCTGGAGGCGGCGGCGCTCGGCGTGCCCACCGTGGCCTTCGACGTGGACGGGCTCCGCGACGCGATCCGCCCCGGCGAGACGGGCTGGCTGCTGCCGGAGGACGGTGGCGGGGCGGGTGACGGGACGGGTGATGGGGCGGGTGATGGGGCCGGGTCCGGGCTGGCCAAGGGCCTTGCCGCCGCACTCGACGAAGTCGACGACACTTATACCGTGAAATGTCGGGAATGGGCTGACCGATTCTCCTGGGACCGCAGCGCCGAGCGCCTGCTCGCGCTCCTGGAGGGCCGCCCCGTGGAGGAGCAGTGGTGAGCCGCCCGCCGGTCACCGACAAGCTGGTCTGGGGCCGCCCCGGCACCGGCCGCCCCCGCACCGCGCCGCGCGGCACGCCGCTCAGCGAGCAGACGGGGCGGCGCTGGTGGCTGCTGCTGTGCTGCCTCGGCTTCGGCCTGCTGGCCTTCACCACCAAGCCGGGCCACCTCATCTCCGACACCAAGATGGACCTCGCGCTCAACCCGGTCGGCTGGCTCCAGCGCGCCGCCCACCTGTGGGACCTGCAGCACTTCGGCCAACTCCAGAACCAGGTGGCGGGCTACGTCTTCCCCATGGGCCCGTTCTTCGCCCTCGGCGACCTCGCCGGGGTGGACCCGTGGATCACCCAGCGGCTCTGGCTGACGCTGCTCATGTGCGTGGCCTTCCTCGGCGTCGAACGGCTGACCGGCCGGCTCGGCATCGGCACGCCGGGCACCAGGATCGCCGCGGCGCTGACGTACGCGCTGGCCCCGCGCACGCTGTCCATCCTCGGCGAGATCTCGATCGAGTGGCTGCCCGCCGCGATGCTGCCGTGGATCCTGCTGCCGCTGCTCACCGCCTCGGAGACCGGGCAGCGGGCGCGCGGCGCGATCAGGTCGGCGCTCGCCGTGGCGCTGTGCGGCGGCGTCAACGCCGTCGCGGTGCTGGCCGTGCTGGTCGCGCCCGTCCTGTACGTCCTGACCCGGCCGCGCCCGGTGCCGCGCTGGCGGCTGCTCGGCTGGTGGAGCGCCGCCGTCGCGGTCGCCACCCTGTTCTGGTGGCTGCCGCTGCTGCTGGTCGGCCGGTACGCGTTCTCGTTCCTGCCGTACACCGAGACCGCCTCCACCACGACCTCGGTCACCTCGCTCACCAACGTGCTGCGCGGCGCCTCCGACTGGGTGCGCTACCTGCCGCTGAACGGCGTCTTCGAGCAGCCCGCGAGCTTCGCGATCGCCACCTCGGCCGCCATGGTCGTGGTCACCGGCGTGCTGGCCGCGCTCGGCCTGGCCGGGCTGGCCCGCCGCGACCTGCCCGCCAAGGGGTTCGTGCTGGCGTTGTTCGTGGTGGGCGTGGCCGCGCTGGTGGCCGGGCACATCAGCGCGCTGGAGCCGGTCACCGCCGAGCCGGTGCGCTGGCTGCTGGACGGGCCGCTCGCGCCGCTGCGCAACCTGCGCAAGTTCGACCCGCTGGTCCGCCTCGCGCTCGCCTTCGGGGTGGCCCACCTGCTGGTGCGGGCCCGGCTGCCGCTCCGCGCGCTGGCCGCCGTGGCCGCCGCCGCGCTCGTGCTGCCCGTCTTCAACCAGGGCCTGGCCGCGCCCGGCGACTTCGAGAAGGTGCCGCCGTACTGGCGGGAGGCGGCGACCTGGCTGAACGAGAACGCCGGCGACGACGGCGTGCTGCTCGTGCCGGGCGCCAAGTTCGCCGAGTACGTCTGGGGCCGTCCCATGGACGAGCCGCTGCAGGCGCTCACCACCGCCCGCTGGACCACCCGGCAGATCACGCCGCCCGGCTCGGTCGGCCTGACCCGGCTGCTCGACGTCATCGACCAGCGCCTGGCCGCCGGGCACGGCTCGGCGGGCGTGACGGCCGTGCTGCGCCGCCTCGGCGTGCGCTACCTGCTCGTCCGCAACGACCTCATCCGGCAGAACCTCCAGGGCGCCTGGCCGTCGCGCGTCTACGAGGCGCTGCGCGAGACGCCCGGCGTCAAGCTCGTGCGCACCTTCGGCGAGCCGGTCGGCGACCGCCAGACCGACGACGCCCAGCACTCCCTGGACCCGGCCTTCCCCGCCCTCGACCTGTACGAGGTGTCCGGCGCGGCCGACCTGGTCTCGGTGCAGCCGGCGGCCGACGCCGTGGCCGTGCGCGGCGGGCCCGACTCGCTGCTGACGATGGGCGACCTCGGCCTGCTCGGCGACGGCCCGGTGCTGGTGGACGGCGACGCGGGCCGCCGCGAGCTGCCCACCGTGGTCAGCGACGCGCTGCGGCTGCGCGAGCGCTCGTTCGGCGAGATCCGCGCCAACCAGTCGCCCACGCTCACCGCCGACCGCAAGGCCGACTTCGGCGGCGTCCGGGAGCTGGACCTGCTGGAGGACGGCTGGCTGGACGACACCGCGACCGCCGAGTACCACGGCGTCTCCGGCCTCACGGCCTCCTTCTCGAACGCCGGCCCCGACGCCATCGCGGGCAGCGGCGACCCCGGCCGCGGCCCCTGGTCGGCCATGGACGGCAACGTCGCCACCGCCTGGGAGAGCAGCGGCGCCACCCGCCCCGAGGGCCAGTGGCTGCGGGTGGACCTGCCCGCGCCGCGGCGGCTCACCGGCCTGCAGGTGATGCTCGCCCCCGACCTCGCGCTCGGCCAGTCCATCGCCAGGGTGGCGGTCGAGACCGACTCGGGCAGCCTGGTCCAGGACGTGCGGGACACCACGGACCCGCAGGCGCTGCGGGTGCCCGACGGCCCGGCGAGCTGGGTGCGGATCAAGGTCGTCAAGGCCCGCTCCGCGCAGTGGAGCTACGGGCAGCGGGTCGGCATCGTCGAGCTGTCGATCCCCGGCGTCGTGGCCGAGCGCACGATCCGGCTGCCGGGCGCGGGCGGCGACGCCTACGTCATGGACCGGGGCCTCGACGAGCGGCCGGCCTGCGTGCGCAACCCGCAGCGGTGGGTGTGCAACGCGCCGGTGCTGGCCCGGCAGGGCGAGGAGACCGGGTTCGACCGCACGTTCACCGCGTCGGCCCCCGCGAGCGTGACCGTGCGCGGCACCGCCGTGCTCAAGGACCCCGCGCTGGCCGACCGCTTCACCCGGGTCAGCGGCTCGCTGACCCAGGTGACCGGCTCGTCCCAGCTCAGCAAGGATCCGCAGGTCGCGCCGCGCTCGGCGTTCGACGGCGACGCCAGCACCACCTGGCTGCCCGCCGCCGAGGACGCCCAGCCGACGCTCACGCTCGCCTGGAAGGGCGACCGGACGATCTCCAGGATCAAGCTGGGCCGCCCGTCCAGCGACCGGCTGCAGCCGCTCGACGTGGTCGTCACCGGCGACGGCGGCATCGTCCGCGCCGGGCGGGTGGACGAGCAGGGCAACCTCGTCTTCCGCCCGCTGCGCACGACCCGGCTGAAGCTGACCTTCACCCCCTACAGCAAGCGGCTGCAGCTCACCGAGCTGGTCGTGCCCGGCCTGAGCCCGGTGACCAGGCCCGCCGACATCCCGCTGCGGCTGCCCTGCGGCCTCGGCCCGAACATCGAGGTCAACGGCGCCCTCGTCGCCACCAAGGTCGCCGGCACGCACGCCGACCTGCTGGAGGGGCGGCCGGTGGAGATCCAGGGCTGCGCGCGGGCGAAGCTGGCGGCCGGCGACAACCGGGTGCGGGTGGCCGGCTGGGAGTCGTTCGCGATCGACGACCTGGTGGTCGGCCGGCTGCCGGACGAGCCGCGCGGCGTCGAGGGCTCGGCCGTGCAGGGCGCGTGGACGGCGGCCGAGCGCGAGGTCAAGGTCAGCGCCCCCAAGGACTCCTTCCTCGTCGTCAACGAGAACTTCAACGCCGGCTGGCGGGCCGTCGTCGGCGGGCGGGCGCTGCGGCCGGCCAGGATCGACGGCTGGAAGCAGGCGTGGGAGCTGCCCGCGGGGACGTCCGGGACGGTGCGGCTGGAGTACGTGCCGGACCGGGCCTACTGGAACGCGCTGGCGTACGGGCTGGCGGGCATCGCGCTGCTCGCGCTGGCCGCCCTGGTGCTGCGCGGGCCGCGTCCCGAGCACGTGCGCGAGACGGCCTCCGCCGCGGCGGCGCGGCTGTCGCGGCTGCGGGCGCCGTACGCGGTCGTGCTGGGGCTGGCCTTCGGCGGCTGGGTGGCGAGCTGGCAGGGCGCGCTGGCGGTGCTGGCGGCGATGCTGGTGACGTTCGCGCTGCGGGCGCGGCGGCTGCCCGCCCACTGGTGGTCAGCGGGGCTCTTCGGCGCGGCGACGTTGTCGCTGGCGGCGTACCTGGTGCTGCGCGAGCGCGGCGTCGACCTGGTGGTGCTGACCGACCACGTGCCGCAGCTGCTGTCGTCGGCGGCCGTGGGCGCGCTGTTCGGCGCGCACGTCACCCGGCCGGCGCGGCCGGCGCCGCCTCCCGAGCTGCCGGCAGGGGAGCAGGTGCTCGCCGGCGCCCGCTCAGCCTGAGGGCGGTGAGTTCGACGAGATGGTAGCTGCCCACGCTGAGCAGCAGCGTCACGATCAACGACACCACGGCCACGCTCGGGAAGTCGCCCTGGAACGGCTGCGCGCCGGTCAGCTTGAGCTGGAGCGTGATCACCGGCGCGTGCCAGAGGAAGAAGCTGTAGGAGATGCGGCCCAGGTAGGCGGTGACCGGGTTGCCGAGCAGCCGGTGCCGGAGGGTGCCCTCGCGCGGCGCCAGCGCGAACGGCGCGACGACCAGCACCGCGACCGCCGTCTCCAGGCTCAGCCGGAACAACGACTGGCCGAGGGTGGGCAGCGTCAGCTCGCGCGGCCCGGCCAGGCCGGTGCTGAGCAGCGCGTACAGCAGGAACGCCAGCACCAGGAGCTGCGGCGCGAGCGCGTCGACCACCCGGCTCTCCCTGAGCCACACCGACAGCACCGCCATCGCCATGCCGCAGGCGAAGAAGACCAGGTGGTACGGCAGCCAGAGCCCGACCTCGGGCCGGTCGCCGAGCCGGGCCACCATCACGCTGGCCACCGAGACCAGCGGCAGCGGCGCGATGCCGGCCAGCAGCCGCACCGGCCGGTTGCCGCCGCGCCGCGCCCAGCGGTCGAGCAGCCAGGCGAGCAGCGGCAGCGTCACGTAGAAGGCCATCTCGATGGGCAGCGTCCACATCTGGTAGAGGCCGTCGGGCGTGGGGTCGCCGGGGAAGTAGTTCTGCAGCAGGAGCAGCCACTTGAGCCGGCCGGCCCAGTCGAGGCCGCTCCACGCCCACAGCGCCAGCGCGGTCACCAGCCAGTAGACGGGCATGACGCGCAGCACCCGGCGCCACAGGTACGGCAGGGGCCGGGGGCGTGCCGTATTCTCGATCACCGCGCGCGCCCACGGGCGGTAGAGCAGCAGGCCCGACAGGAGGAAGAAGATGGGGACGGCGATGCCGAGTCGCGCCATCAGCCAGGCGTACATGCCGTCGCGGTACATCACGCCCGTGTTGCTCCCGACGTGCAGCAGCCACACCCCGAGCGCGGCGAGCGCGCGGACGCCGTCGAGGGCCGCGTCCCTGCTCTTCATCCCTGCTCCCACCTTCGCCGACGGACCGGCGAAACCACGATAGAACTTGTTTCTATCGATTTGGTTGCGGAGGTGGGCCCGGCGGTGACGCCGATCACCCCCTGTCATACTTTGTTGCTCGACGATCGCACCTGATGACAACACGTTCTACTAATGCGGAGGCCTCGATGGGTCGTATCTCCACGCTCGTCCTCATCGGGTTCGGCGCTTTCTTCATCGCCCTGGCACCGTTGCTGAGATTCTGGGCGGCCGAGAAGATCATCTCCGCGCCGGCGAACCAGTTCGGCATCTCCCGCCTGGAGGCCAAGGAGGCGCAGTACTTCTCCCTCCAGGACCTCAAGGTGCTCACCGGCGACCTCGACATCATCGTCACCACGCGCGGCGACGTGAAGGAGGCCACCTCCGACCGGGTGGTCTGGGACGAGGCCACCGTCGTCAACGACGTCACCAACAGCCGCCCGCAGATCGAGCTGTCCGAGCGGCGCAGCGCCTTCAACCGCTACACCGGCGCCGGCGTCAACTGCTGCGGCTCCAACGTGGACAAGGCCCCGGTCCAGCTCGACGGGCAGATCTACAAGTTCCCGTTCGATGTCGAGAAGAAGACCTACAAGGTGTTCAACGCGCAGGCGCAGAAGGCGTTCGACGCCCAGTTCGTGCGCGAGGACAATGTCAACGGGCTGCCGGTCTACGTCTTCGAGCAGCAGGTCCCGCCGACCAAGACCGAGACCCGCACCGCCCCCGCCAACGTCCTCGGCATCACCGGCACCACCGGCGACGTGCAGGTGGACCGCTGGTACGACGGCAGGACCACCTTCTGGATCGAGCCGGTCACCGGCTCGCCGGTCAAGCAGGAGGTGCAGCGCCACGAGGTGCTGAAGACGCAGGACGGCGTGGAGCGCGCGGCGGCCTTCGTCGGCACCGCCAAGATGACCGACAAGACCGTGGCGGACCTGGTGAACAACGCCAAGGAGGGCAAGAGCCAGATCAACCTGCTGCGCGTGGTGATCCCGCTGGTGCTGCTGATCGTGGGCGTGGTGCTCGTCCTCGCCGGCGTGCTCATGGCCCGCCGCCGCCCGGCCGCCGCCTGAAAATCCGCGCGTTTTCCGGCCCGCCTGAAAAGGCGGGCCTTTTTCTTTTCCCGATAACCCGGACTAGAACCGGTTATCGCTGGAGGTTACTCACCGGTACCGACGAAAGGTTCTAGTGTAGAACACGTTGCAGTTGGCGTTCTCCCAGACGTATTGTCAGGCCATGCGGACCCGTGTCACGGACATGTTCGGAATCGAGCTCCCGATCTTCGCGTTCAGCCACTGCAGGGACGTGGTCGCCGCCGTCAGCCGCGCGGGCGGCATGGGGGTGCTCGGAGCGCTCTACTTCACGCCAGAAGAGCTCGAGATGGAGCTCAAGTGGATCGACGACCACGTGGACGGCAAGCCGTACGGGGTGGACGTCGTCATGCCCGCCTCCTACGAGGGGGCCGACTTCCCGGCCGAGGAGCTGGTCGGCCGCCTCCAGTCGATGATCCCCGAGGGGCACCGCGCGTTCGTCGAGAACCTGCTGGGCCGGCACGGGGTGCCGCCGCTGTCCTCGGACGCCGACGCCGGCCGCGTCCTGCTCGGCTGGACCGACGCCACCGCCCGCCCGCAGGTCGAGGTCGCCCTCCGCCACCCCATCGCGCTGCTCGCCAACGCCCTCGGCCCGCCCCCGGCCGACGTCGTCGAGCTGGCCCACTCCCACGGCGTCAAGGTCGCCGCCCTCGCCTCCACGCCCCGGCACGCCCTCAAACAGGTCGAGGTCGGGGTGGACGTCGTCGTCGCGCAGGGCACCGAGGCCGGCGGCCACACCGGCGAGATCTCCACCATGGTGCTGATCCCGCAGGTCGTGGACGCGGTGGACGTCCCGGTGCTGGCCGCCGGCGGCATCGGCAACGGCCGCCAGATGGCCGCCGGCCTGGCCCTCGGCGCCGAAGGCGTCTGGACCGGCTCCCTCTGGCTCACCGTCGAGGAGGCCGACACCCCCGAGATGGCCAAGCGCCGCATCCTGGAGGCCACCTCCCGCGACACCGTCCGCTCCCGCAGCTGGACCGGCAAGCCGGCCCGCCTGCTGAAGAACGAGTGGACCGAGGCGTGGGAGTCCGCCGAGTCGCCGGGGACGCTGCCGATGCCCCTGCAGTTCATGCTCGTCTCGGACGCCCTGCGCCGCATCGGCCGCAGCGACGCCACGGAACTCGCCACCTTCCCGGCCGGCCAGATCATCGGCCTCATGAACCAGGTCCGCCCCGCCAAGGACGTGGTCTTCGGCCTGGTGGAGGAGTACGGCGAGGCCCTGGAACGCCTGGAACGCATCACAGAGGACTGACCGCCATCACACGGGCACGAGCGGCAGGCCCCGGCTCGAGGCGATCGCGGCGCCCAGCCTCTCCATCCGGGCAGCCCGGGTGGATGCGTCCTTGGCCAGGGCCACGCCTTGTTGAAGCTCGGCGAGAGTGATGGCGGTGAGCTCAGGAAAGGCGGGGAGATCGGCGAGTGGGATCTCGGCGAGGTCGATGTAGACACACGTGTCGATGACCCCGGAGTCGTCACGATCAGGCATGCCGATCCCAAGGGTCGTCATCGACGCGATCGTCGCCGAAGGCGTCGTCCGCCTCGTGGCGCAGCTCCGCGTAGTCGACGCGCGGCAGATGCCGATGCTTCGCGACAAGTTCCTCGGCGCTCAGGCGGCGCCTGCGCGCCAGCGGCCGCAGCTCGGCGATCTCGACTCCGTTGCGGGTGATGTGGAATACCTCGCCCGCCTCGACCTCATTCATGACGGCGGCTGCGTTGTTCCGGAACTCACGCTGAGTAATGACCTTCAACACGCACCTACCGTAGCCTCGTGTAGCTTGCCGTGCTCCCGATTCTAGATCGTGCCCACATCTCGAGCCGGAGCTAGCTGCGGCCGAGGAGTTCCTCGGTGAGGATGGTGCCGCCGAGGCTCCAGCCGCCGTCGGCGACCTCTTCGAGGATCACGAGCGTCGTGGGGCGGGCTCGTTCGCCGTACACGTCGGCGAAGGCGTCGGTGACGGCGTCCTGGAGCTTCTTCCTCGACTCGGGCGTGAGGGTGCCGGCGGGC
This sequence comes from Actinomadura luzonensis, assembly GCF_022664455.2. Lineage (NCBI taxonomy): Bacteria > Bacillati > Actinomycetota > Actinomycetes > Streptosporangiales > Thermomonosporaceae > Actinomadura > Actinomadura luzonensis. The sequence goes on along the minus strand of NZ_JAKRKC020000003.1, from coordinate 126,510 downwards.
ACTTTGAGGTTGGCGAACGGCATGATGTTCCTTCCTTCGGGAGAGGTTCAGCGGGCGTGCGGGTCGGCGGCGTTGAGCGTGGCCACCACCTGGTCGTAGTCGCCGCGCGCCGCCCCGAACCGCAGGAACTTCACGCGCTCGACCAGGATCTCGGCGGCGTCGGGCTGCGCCTTGAGCAGGCTCATGACCTCGTCGGCGAACTCGTCGAGCGGCATCGCGAAGTCCGAGGTCTCCTGGCCCGGCAGGAGCGCGGTCCGCACCGACGGCGGCACCAGCTCGATCACCTGGACGCCCGCGGGCGCGAGCTGCAGCCGCAGCGTCTCGCTGAGCATGTGGATCGCGGCCTTGGTCGCGTTGTAGGTGGGGGTGACCCGCAGCGGCGCGTGGGCCAGGCCGGAGGAGACCGTGACGATCGTCGCGCCGGGCCGCCCCTGGAGGTGCTCGGTGAGCGCGGCGATGAGCCGGATCGGGCCGAGCAGGTTCGTGGTGACCGTCGCCTCGGCGTCGGCGAGGAAGCCGGGCGTGGTCCAGTCCTCGACGCGCATGATGCCGGCCATCGCCACCAGGACGTTCAGGTCGGGGTAGCGGGCGACGACGTCGGCCGTCGCCTCCGTGATGGACGCCGGGTCGGCGGTGTCGATGCGGACGGTGCCGAAGCCGTGCTCGGCGGCCAGGCGCTCCAGCAGGTCGGTACGCCGCCCGCCGATGACGACGGTGTTGCCCGCCGCCCGCAGCCGGACGGCGAGGGCGAGACCTATCCCGGACGTCGCGCCGGGGATGAAGACGGTGTTTCCCGCGATGTTCATGCCTCCACCCTGGCGGCCCGGGGCCGGGCGCGGAAGGGCACCGCGGATCGGGGGATCGGCGGTCCCTGGCTGGCACCTGCCGTGACGTCCCACAATGGGAGGCATGAACCGCGCCGCCCTCGCCGACTTCCTGCGCCGCCGCCGTGAGGCGCTGCGCCCGTCCGACGTCGGCCTGATGCCCGGCCCGCGCCGTCGCACGCCCGGGCTGCGGCGCGAGGAGGTCGCGGCGCTGACCGGCATGTCGGCCGACTACTACGTGCGGCTGGAGCAGCAGCGCGGCCCGCAGCCGTCCGAGCAGATGCTCGCCGCGCTGGCCCGGGCGCTGCGCCTGACCGCCGACGAGCGCGACCACCTCTACCGCCTGGCCGGGCACAACGTGCCGCGCCGCACGCCCGCCGACACGCACGTCGCGCCCGCTCTGCTGCGCGTCCTCGACCGGCTGGAGGACAGCCCGGCGCTCATCCTGTCCTCGCTCGGCGAGGTGCTGGTGGCCAACCGGCTGGCCGTCGCGATCTTCGGCGACCCGGCCACGCGCACCGGCTGGGCGCGCAGCGACGTGTACCGGTGGTTCACCGACCCGGCCGCCCGCCGCGTCTACCCGCCGGAGGACCACGAGCGCCAGGCGCGCAGCCTGGTCGCGTCCCTGCGCGCCGCGTACGGCGCGGCGGGGCCGCGGTCGCGGGCGGCGGAGCTGGTGGGGGTGCTGCTCGCGGAGTCCGCCGAGTTCCGCGCCCTGTGGGAGCGGCACGAGGTCGCCCGCCGCTTCGCCGACCACAAGACGCTCGTGCACCCCGAGGTGGGCCGGATCGAGGTCGACTGCCAGGCGCTGTTCACCGAGGACCAGGCGCAGGCGCTCCTGGTGCTCACGCCCGCGCCGGGCAGCGCGGCGGAGGACCAGATCCGGCTGCTGGCGGTGCTGGGCCACGAGCACTTCACGGCGCCCGCCGACCAGTAGGCGGGTGCCCGTCGCCGCCCGGCGAGGGCATCTTGCCGCCGTAGACCAGGAGGAACCGCTCGGCGGGCAGCACGATGTCGGACGTCTCGACGGGGCGGTCCTGCGCGTAGTGGGTGCGGCCGATCGTCAGCACGTACGAGCCCGGTGGCCGCCGCAACGCCGCGCACTCCTCGGCCGTCCCGATGCGGACGCCGACCTCCTCCTGCCAGTCGTCGATCACCACCCCGATGGACACCATGCGTGCGGCCACGCCGCGCCCCGCCAGCAGGCCGTCCTGGGGCAGGACGATCGGGGTGCCGCGCGTCAGGGACAGCGGCTCGTAGGACGTCGACAGCTCGACCGGTTCGCCGTTCGCCTTCCTGACGTAGTCGGTGCGGACGGCGTCCTCCTCGTCGCCGTGCGGCTCGGGCATCAGCAGGCGCCGGCGGACGTCGGCGGGAGCCTGCACGGTCCGTGAACGGTACTCCCACGTGAGCTCACGCTTCTCGGGATCCACGGTCGGGTCGAAAGGCGCAGACCGGTGCCATGCCCGGACCATCTTCTGCGGGTCGCGGTGTTCCCGCACGTAGGTGCCGGACCCGGAGTGAGCCTCGGCCAGCCCCTCCTGGATGAGCACCCGGGCGACCTGCTTGGCCACGGCGTCCGACACCGCGTACGCGCGCATGATCTCCGGACGGGACGGCAGCCGCGCGCCCGGCGCGAGCTCGCCCGTGGCGATCTTCTCGCGTAGCTCGGCGACGATCCGCTGCCAGAGCGGGCGGTCCTGATCCACGGCGAACAGCTTGACAGGCGGTGCCACCAGCTCACAAGCTGGGTCCAGCATGAAAGCAGTGTCACCAGCTACACAACCTGGGAGCACCATGCATGAACAACGCTTTCCCGCTGCAATCGGCTCGATCGGCGCTGCCGGTAGCTGGATTCGCGCCGTCGCGGACGTCTGCTGTCCGCGGCTCGCCGACCAGGCCGAAACCCTCGTCAGGCAGCTCATGATCGGTGCGCTTCGTCGCGCGTGCGCGAAAGAGCCGATCACGATGAGCGCCGCTCCGTCGAGCGCGGTGCTGCGCGTCGAGGCGCGTTTTCGGCATCTCCGTCCGGGTGGCCGGGAGTGGGCCGCGATCTCGGCGTTGACGACGAGGTTCGGGGCGGAGGGGGATGACCGTTCGCGTCGGGTCTGGGCTGAGCTGCCCGCTGAGCCGCCGCTGATCCCCCGACTGCCGCTGTACGACACGTGGCGGGACGAACAGGGCTACCATGCCCGCCTCCGCGAGGCTCTGCCGCCGTCCGCCCTCGGTCACGGATGCGCGCAGGAGGTGCGGGCCGGGACGCCGGAGGGCCTCATCCGGGCGGCCGTCCGGAACCAGGCGGCGGTCTGGAGGTGGCAGTGCTCGTGGAGCGATGCCGGGCGGCGCGGGTGAGCGTCATCCTGGTGTGGACGGACGGCCGGGGGCGGGTGTGGCTGGACACCGGCGAGACGGACCCGGCGCGCGGAGAGCCCGTCATCGAGCTGCTGAACGGCGGGACCAGGGGCCCTCTCCGCTGGGTCGCCGAGCACTTCGCGCCGCTGCGACGCCTGAGCCCGTGAGCGTCAGTGGCCCTGGTAGTGGGCCGGGCGCTTCTCGCGGAAGGCGCGGGTGCCCTCCTTGGCGTCCTCGGAGCCGATGACCGGCCACCCCAGGTCGTCGGAGACCTTCAGGGCCTCGGGTTCGGCGAGGCCGAGGGTGTCGCGGTAGGTGCGGAGGATGGCCTGGACGGCGAGCGGGCCGGAGGCGGCGACGTCGTCGGCGAGCTCGCGGGCCACGGCCAGCGCCTGGCCGTCGGGGACGACGCGGTTGACCAGGCCCATCGCCAGGGCCTCGGCCGCCGTGACGGCGCGGCCGGTCAGCAGGAGGTCCATGGCGTGGCAGTACGGGATCTGCCGGGGGAGGCGGACGGCGCTGCCGCCCATCGGGAACAGGGCGCGCTTGGCCTCGAAGAGGCCGAGGGTGGCGGACTCGGCGACGACCCGGAGGTCGGTGCCGACCAGCAGCTCGGTGCCGCCGGCGACCGCGTGGCCCTCGACGGCGCAGATGATCGGCTTGGTGGGCAGGTCCTCGCGGAGCAGGCCCTTCCAGTGGAAATTCGGGATCGTGGCGGCCCTGGCCTGGACGTCGGGGTCGGTGGAGGGCTGCCCCATGGCCTTGAGGTCGGCGCCGGCGCAGAACGTGCCCTCGGCGCCGGTCAGGATCGCGACCCGGACGCCGGGCTCCGCCGACGCGTACGCCCAGGCCGAGGCGAGGCCGATCAGCATGTCGGAGGAGAGCGCGTTGCGGGCCTCGGGCCGGTTCATGGTGACGATGAGGACGTGGCCGTCGCGTTCGATCCGGCAGTGGGGGGTGCTGATCGGCAGGAGCTCCACGGGTGCCTCCATCAGGTCGAATCAAGCGCTTGCTACGCAGTGCGCCCAAGGATACGCTCCGGACAGCAAACGAGAACAGGTTCCTGTTTTTTCGTAGGCCGTGAGGAGCGCATATGGGCACGCTCGGTTTCTGGAGGCTCGCTCAGGCCGATCCCGGGTGGATCGCGGCCGTGGACCCCGACGGTACGGAGCACCGGGCCGGCGACCTCCTGGCCCGGGCGAACCGGCTCGTCCACGGACTGCGCGACGAGCTAGGGCTCCAGCCGGGCGACGGCGTCTGCGGCCTGGCCCCGAACGGGGCGGACGGCCTGGTGCTCTACCTGGCCGCGCTTCAGGCCGGTTGGTACTACACGCCGGTCAACTGGCACCTCACCGGGCCCGAGATCGCCTACATCGTCTCCGACAGCGAGGCCAAGGCGTTCTTCGTCCACCCGCGTTTCCTGGCGGAGGGCGGCAGGGCGGCCGAGGCCATCGCCCCCGAGCGCCGTTTCGTGCTGGGGGAGAGCGCCGACGGGTTCCGGCCGGTGCGGGAGCTGACCGACGGCCGCCCGGACACCGCGCCCCCCGGCCGCACCGCCGGCCTGACCATGCACTACACCTCCGGCACCACCGGCAAGCCCAAGGGCGTGCGCCGCCCGCTCAGCGGCCTCGACCCGGACGACGCGGCCGAGCTGATGACGTTCCTGCTGGGCCTGTTCGGCGTCACCCCGGGCCGCCCCAACGCGCACCTGGTCACCTCGCCGAGCTACCACACCGCCGTCACCCAGTTCGGCGGCACCGCCCTGCACATGGGCCACACGCTCGTCTACATGGACCGCTTCGACGCCGAGGAGCTGCTGCGCCTGTGCGAGCGGCACGGCGTCACCAGCTCGCACATGGTCCCGACGCACTTCAAGCGGCTGCTCGCGCTGCCGGAGGAGACGCGGAACAAGTACGACCTGTCCTCGCTGAAGTGGATGATCCACGCCGCCGCCCCCTGTCCCGTCCCGGTGAAATGGGCGATGTTGGAGTGGTGGGGCGACTGCGTGTACGAGTACTACGCGGCCACCGAGGGCGGCGGCACCCTCGCCACGCCCGAGGCGTGGAAGGCGCACCCCGGCACGGTCGGCAACGCCTGGCCGATCAGCGAGCTGCTGATCGTGGACGAGCACGGCGAGCCGGTGCCGACCCGCACTCCCGGCACCATCTACATGAAGATGCTGGGCGCCTCGTTCGAGTACAAGGGCGACCCGGAGAAGACCGCCGCCAACCGCCTCAAGGACTTCTTCACCGTCGGCGACGTCGGCTACCTCGACGAGGACGGCTTCCTCTACCTCTGCGACCGCAAGGCCGACATGATCATCTCGGGCGGCGCGAACATCTACCCCGCCGAGATCGAGAACGAGCTGATGATCCACCCGAAGGTGGCGGACGTGGCCGTGTTCGGCATCCCGGACGAGGAGTGGGGCGAGCAGATCAAGGCCGTCGTCGAGCCCGCCCCCGGCTGCGAGCCGGGCCCCGAGCTGGCCGCCGAGCTGCTGGCCTCCCTGGAGGGCAGGCTGGCCAGGATGAAGTGGCCGAGGACCGTCGACTTCATCGCCGAGATGCCCCGCGAGCCGAACGGCAAGCTGCTCAAACGCAAGCTCCGCGACCCGTACTGGGAGGGACGAGACCGTGCCATCTGATCCGCTGGTCGCTCAGCACGTCCTGGAGTTCCCCGGCGGCTATACCCGTACGACCGGGCCGGTGGTCGGCCGCTTCCTCAGCGAGCTGCGAGCCCGCCGCCTGGTGGGCGTGCGCACCGCCGAGGGGCGCGTGCTGGTGCCGCCCCTGGAGTACGACCCCGCCACCGGCGAGCCCGTCACCGGCGAGTACGTCGAGGTCGGCCCGGCCGGCACGGTCACCGCCTGGACGTGGGTGGCCGAGCCGCTGGCGGCCCACCCGCTGGACGGCCCCTTCGCCTGGGCGCTGATCGAGCTGGACGGCGCGGACACGGCCCTGGTGCACGCGGTGGCCGCCGAGAACGTCAAGGCGATGGAGACCGGCATGCGGGTGTGGCCGGTCTGGCGCGACCGGCCCACCGGCCACATCACCGACATCGAGCACTTCGCCCCCGAGGTCACCAAGATCGTCTCGCCGGTGCGCGCGGAGTACCGGCTCCAGGCCGGCGGCTCGCTGCGGGTCTTCCTGGAGGGCGTGGCGCGCGGCGTGCTGCTCGGCGGGCGCTGCGAGCGCTGCGCGAAGGTGTACGTGCCGTACCGGGCGTCCTGCCCCGAGTGCGGAGGAATCATCGCGGACACCCGCGAACTTCCCGACACCGGGACGATCACCACGTTCGCCATCAACAACCTGCCCGACCCGCGCGCCCCCGAAGTGCCCTTCGTGTCGGCGTACATCCTGCTCGACGGGGCCGACATCCCGATGATCGCGCTGGTCGCGGACGTGCCCGCGCACGAGGTGCGGCAGGGCATGCGCGTCAAGGCCGTGTGGGTGCCCGAGAGCGAGCGCACGGCGTCCATGGCGAACATCCGCTGGTTCGCCCCCACCGGCGAGCCCGACGTGGAGCTGTCATGAGAGAGGTAGCGATCGTCGCGTTCGCGCAGACGCGGCACACCGGCCACGACACCGGGCTCAGCGAGCCCGAGCTGATCCTGCCCGTCATCAACGAGGTCAAGGAGCGCACCGGGCTCCGCCGCTTCGGCTTCACCTGCTCAGGGAGCTGCGACTACCTGGCCGGCGCGCCGTTCTCGTTTGTCTCGGCGCTGGACGCCCTCGGCGCTTGGCCGCCGATCTCCGAGAGCCACGTCGAGATGGACGCCGCCTGGGCCCTGTACGAGGCATGGGTGCGCCTCCAGCACGGCGACCTGGACTCGGCCCTGGTGTACGGGTTCGGCAAGTCGTCCCTCGGCGACCTGCGCACCATCATGACGCTCCAGCTCGACCCGTACTACCTGGCCCCGCTCGGCCTCGACCAGCTCTCCTACGCGGGCCTGCAGGCGTCCGCGCTCGGCGCGGAGCGCGAGGAGCTGGCCGAGATCGTCCGCCGCAGCCGGGCCGACGGGCGGGCGAACCCGTACGCGCTGGACCTGCCCGACCCCGAAGGCGACGACGGCCTGGTCGCGCCGCCCGTCACCGACGGCGCCGCCGCGGTCGTGCTGGCCGCCGGCGACCTCGCCACCCGCCTCACCTCCAGCCCCGCCTGGATCAGCGGCCTCGCGCACCGCATAGAACCCCACTACCTGGGTATGCGAGACCTCGCCCGGTCGGCCTCCGCGGCCGATGCCGCACGAGCCGCGGGGGTCGGCAAGGGCCCCGTCGAGGTGGCCGAGCTGCACGCCCAGTTCGCGCACGAGGAGATCATCCTGCGCGAGGCGCTGGAGCTGACCGGCGACACCGTGATCAACCCCTCCGGCGGCCCGCTCGCCGCCAACCCCGTCATGGCCACCGGCCTCATCCGCATCGGCGAGGCCGCCCAGCGCATCCTCGACGGCCGCAACCACCGGACCGTCGCGCACGCCGCCGGCGGCCCCTGCCTGCAGCACAACCTCGTCACCGTCCTGGAGGGCTGAGATGGGCAACCGCTGTGCGGTCATCGGCGTCGGGCAGACGCACTACACCACCCGCCGCCGGGACGTCTCGATCGCCGGGCTGGTGCGCGAGGCGGCGGTGCGGGCGCTGGAGGACGCCGGGCTGACGTTCAAGGACATCGACGCCGTCGTCATCGGCAAGGCCCCCGACCTGTTCGAGGGCGTGATGATGCCGGAGGCGTACCTGGCCGACGCGCTCGGCGCGGCCGGCAAGCCGATGATGCGCGTCCACACGGCGGGCAGCGTCGGCGGCTCCACCGCGCTGGTCGGCGCCTCGCTCGTGCAGGGCGGGGTGCACGACCGGGTGCTGGTCGTGGCGTTCGAGAAGCAGTCGGAGTCCAACGCGACATGGGCGCTGTCCACGCACCTGCCGTTCAACGCCTCGCTCGTGGTGGGGGCGGGCGGCTACTTCGCGCCGCACATCCGCGAGTACATGCGCAGGACCGGCGCGCCCGGCCACATCGGCACCCTCGTCGCCGTCAAGGACCGGCTGAACGCGCTGAAGAACCCGTACGCGCACCTCAGGATCCCCGGCATCGACCAGAAGATGGTGGAGTCCACGCCGATGCTCTGGGAGCCGATCCGCTACCTCGAGACCTGCCCGTCCAGCGACGGCGCGTGCGCGATGGTGCTCGCCTCCGAGCCGGCCGTCACCGGCACGCCCGCCTGGGTGCACGGCACCGCCATGCGCTCCGAGCCGATCTTCCGCGCCGGCCGCGACACCGTCAGCCCGCAGGCCGGCAAGGACTGCGCCGCCGACGTCTACCGGCAGGCCGGCATCACCGACCCGCGCCGGCAGATCGACGTGGCCGAGGTCTACGTCCCCTTCTCCTGGTACGAGCCCATGTGGCTGGAGAACCTGGGCTTCTGCGCCGAGGGCGAGGGCTGGAAGCTGACCGAGTCCGGCGCGACCGCCCTCGACGGCGACACCCCCTGGAACGCCTCCGGCGGCGTGCTGTCCAGCAACCCGATCGGCGCCTCCGGCCTCATCAGGTTCGCCGAGGCCGCGCTCCAGGTGCGCGGCATGGCCGGCGAGCACCAGGTGGACGGCGCCCGCACCGCGCTCGGCCACGCCTACGGCGGCGGCGCCCAGTTCTTCGCCATGTGGATCGTCGGACGGGAGAAACTCTGATGGAGTTCAACCACGCGGACCTGTTCGAAGGCGTGGCCGACGCGATCCCCGACCGGGTCGCGGCGATCTGCGGCGACGACCGCCGCACGTACGCCGAGCTGGACGCCGAGGCCAACCGGCTCGCCCACTACCTCACCGGCCTCGGCGTGCGCGCCGGCGAGCACGTCGGGCTGCAGCTCTACAACGGCGTGCCGTACCTCGCCGGGATGATGGCCGCGCTGAAGATCCGGGCCGTGCCGATCAACGTCAACTACCGCTACGTCGAGTCCGAGCTGCTCTACCTCTACCGCGACGCCGACCTGCGGGCGCTGGTCTACGACGTCGAGTTCGAGCCGCGCGTGGCCGCCGTGGTCGCCGACGCGCCGCTGCTGGAGCACCTGGTCGCGGTGGGCGGGCCCCCGTCGATCGGCTCCGCCGTGCCGTACGGGACCGCGCTGGAGCGCGGCAAGCCGGAACGGGGCTTCCCGCCGCGCTCCGGCCAGGACGTGTACATCATCTACACCGGCGGCACCACCGGCATGCCCAAGGGCGCGATGTGGCGGGTGGAGGACCTGTTCTTCGGCTTCGGCGGCGGCAACCCGGGCGGCGAGCCGCGCGCCACGCCGCAGGAGGTCGTGGAGGCGGCGGAGCAGTCCGGCCCCATGACGATGATGGCCGTGCCGCCCCTCATGCACGGGGCCGCGCAGATGGCCACGTTCATCACCTGGTGCCTGGGCGGGACCATGGTGTACGTGCGCAAGTTCGACCCCGACGAGGTCTGGCGCACGGTTGAGCGCGAGCGCGTGTTCACCATGAACATCACCGGCGACGCCATGGCGCGCCCGCTGGCCGAGGCGTTCGCCGCCGGCTCCTACGACGTCTCGTCGTTGTTCATCGTCAGCTCGACCGGCGCCATCCTGTCGGGCGCGGTGCGCGACCGCCTCCAGGAGCTGCTGCCGAACATCATGATCCTGGACAACTTCGGCTCCACCGAGTCCGGCTTCACCGCCTCCGGCGTCGCCGGGTCCTCCCCGGAGAAGGGCCTGCGCTACCAGCCGAACTCCGTGGTCCGGCTGGCCGTCCTGGACGAGGCCGGCCGGCCGGTCGAGCCCGGCTCCGGGCAGCTCGGCACCGTCGCCCGGTCCGGACGGGTGGCGTTCGGCTACTACAACGACCCGGACAAGACCGCCCGCACGTTCGTCACCGACGAGCAGGGCACCCGCTGGCTGCTCACCGGCGACCTCGCCACCGTCGACCCGGACGGGACGGTCAACGTGTTCGGGCGCGGCTCGCAGTGCATCAACACCGGCGGGGAGAAGGTGTTCCCCGAGGAGGTCGAGGCGGTGCTCAAGGGCCATCCCGGCGTGTTCGACGCGGTGGTGACCGGGGTGCCGGACGAGCGGTGGGGCAACCGGGTGGCGGCGGTCGTCGAGCCGCGGCCCGGGGTCGAGCTCACCGCGGCGGAGCTGGACGCGCACTGCCGGGCGGCGTTGTCGGGGTACAAGGTGCCGCGGTCGTACGCGTTCGTCGCGGAGATGGTCCGCTCCCCGGCCGGTAAGGCGGACTACCGGTGGGCCCGCGAGACCGTCCAGGCCCAGGAGCCCTAACGGGCGGGGCGGGTGAGCGCGCGCAGGTCGGCCTCGACCTGGCGCGCCTCGCCCCGCCTGCCGCCCGCCCGCTCCAGCAGCCGCAGCCGGCCGCGCAGCACCTCGCGCAGCAGCTCCACCAGGCCCTCGTCCCGCCGCTCCGCCGGACCCTCGTCCCGACCCCTCGCCGGGCCCTCGGGGCGCGTCTGCGGAGCCAGCAGCTCGGCCAGCAGGCCGGCGGCGACCCGCAGCGCCGCGTCGGCGGCGTCGTCCCTGCCCAGCTCCTGCTGGCAGAACCCGAGCCGGGCGTGCGCCACCGCCCGGCTCGGCACGTCCCGCGTCACCTGCGTGGCGCGGTGGAAGACCAGGCCCGCCTCCAGCGGCCGCTCCGCCTCCATCAGCGCGTCGCCCAGCATGAGCATCGCCCGCGCCAGCAGCCCGGACAGCGGCGGGTCGCCCGGCGCGAACCGTTCGAGCGCGCCGACCGCCTCCCGCAGCGGCCGCACCGCCTCCGCCGCCTGCCCGCGCAGGCGCAGCGCGGCCGCCAGCGCCAGGCACGCGCCCGCCCGGCTGGTGTGCAGCGCCCCGGCGTCCATGCCGGACGTCAGCAGCTCGTCGTAGGTCGCGACGGCCTCGCGGGCCCGCGCCTCGGCCTCGCCGCCGCCGTCCAGCCGCAGCAGCGGCAGCAGCTCCGCGCTCTGCGCCAGCGAGTCGGCCAGGACCGCCCGGTACGTCAGATCGCCGGGCGACCGCCTGGCCAGCGGGATCAGCCGCTCCACCAGCGCGTTCGCCTCCGCCAGCTCGCCCAGCATCAGGTGGCACCTGGCCAGCCGCTGAAGGGCCAGCGCGCCCTTGACCGTGTCCTCCCGCTGCCCCGCGGCGGCGATCGCGGCGTACTCGGCGGCCTCCCGCGCCCGCCCGGCCGCCAGCAGGTCGTCGGCGACCGTCGCGGCCGCCTCGGCGGCGGCCGGCCTGGACAGCCGGGTGTAAAGCCGCACGGCCTCCACCAGGTGGGTCAGCGCCTCCTGCGTCCTGCCCTGGGCCCGCAGCGCCCGCCCCCGCACGTGCAGGGCCTGGGCCCGGACATGCGGCAGCTCCTGGCCCCGCTCCCTGGCCCGGTCCACCTCGGCGAGCGACCAGGTGATCGCCTCCAGCGCCGCCTGCGGCCGGTCCAGGGCCGCGAGCGCCGCGCCGAGCTGCCCGTACGCGGCAGCGGCGACGGCCGGGTCGTCCAGCTCGTCGCACAGGTCGGCGGCGTGCTCGCAGTGCGCCAGCGACTCCACCGCCCGGCCGCGCTCCAGCAGCTCGGCGGCGTAGAGCGTGAGCACGGCGGCCGACTCCCTGCCGTTGCGCCCGTCGCCGTCCAAGGCGATGACCGCCTGCTCGGCGGCGGCGAGGTCGGCGCGGTCCAGCCGGGCGAGCGCGGCCAGCGCCAGGCCGAGCCGGTCGCGCCGGGCCGGCGACCCGGCCGCCAGGCCCCGCTGGACGCGGACCGCCAGCCGCGCCGCCCGCACCGCCGCCTCGCCGCTCCCCCCGGCCTGGGCGGCGATCGCGGACAGGCGGGACAGGCAGCGGGCGTACTCGTCGTACAGCTCGGGCTCGCCGGTCAGCGGGACCTGGCGTTCGAGGTCGCCGGTGAACGCCTCCAGCGGCGCCACCAGCGCCGCCGGGTCGGCGCCGTCCGCCAGGTCGCCGACGTAGCGCGCCAGGTCCTCGACCAGGCTGCGCAGGACGTCACCCTGGGGGAGCGGGCGCGTCTCCAGGATCCGCGCGTACAACACGCAGCCGGCCGCCGCGCCCTCCTCACGGGCCCGCAGCCGAGCCAGCCGCACGAGCGCCAGCAGGTGCGTGCCCGCCAGGCCGGCGGGCGGCTGACCGTGCCCGGCCATGGGCCCGGCCATGAGCCCGGCCATGAGCCCGGCCATGAGCGCGGTGCCCTCGGCCAGCCTCGCCCGGGCGGCGTCGTCCTCGTGCAGCTCGGCCAGGCACAGCCCGGCCAGCTCCAGGCACGCCCCCCTGACCATGGGCGCGCCGCCGCCGCCTGCCGTGTCCAGGACGTCCACGGCCCGGTTCGCCGAGGTGAGCGCCCCCTCCGCGTCGCCCCTGCCGAACCGGATGCCGCCCTGCAGCCGCAACGCCCCGGCCAGGACGGCCGGCGGCTGGATGCCCTCCGACACCAGCGCCGCCTGGAGCCGGACCAGCCGGTCGGCCGCCGCCTCCGCGTCCGACGGGCAGGCCGAGTGCGACAACGCGACCGTCTCCAGCACCAGCAGCTCGGCCAGCTCCTTCCCCGACGCCGGGCTCGCCCCCGCCTGCCCGTGCGCCTCGATCGCCGTCAGCAGGTGCGGGACGGCCTCCTTGTGCCGGCCCAGCCCGACCAGCGCGCGCCCGAGCGCCGCCGCCACCTGCCCGACCACCACCGCCTGCGGGCGGTCCGGTACGGCGTGCCGTTGCAGCAGCTCGGCGGCCTGCATGGCGAGCGCGAGCCCGTCCGCGGCCCGCCCGGCGTCCGTCCAGGCGCGGGCCAGCAGCGCCTGGGCCGAGAGGTAGGCGTGCACCACCTCCGGGCCTGGCGCGCCGTCGCCGCGCTCGACCGCCGTCCGGCACTCGGCCAGCACCTGCTCGGCCTTGCGCACCGCCTCCCCGGCCGCGCCCTCCCCGGCCGCGCCCTCGCGGGCGGACGAGGGCGGGTCGGCCAGGGCGAGCAGCCAGTGCCGCGCGCCGCCCCGCGCCGGCGGCGGCTGCCCGCGCCCGAGCCTGGCCCGCACCTCCTGAAGGTCCCGCCGGTGGTGGGGGTCCTCCGCGCCCAGCACGTCGTACAGCTCGGCCGCCAGCTCCAGGTGCGCCCGCGCGTCGGCCGCCCGTCCCAGCTCGTCCAGGCAGAGGCCGAGCAGCCGCCGGCCCCTCGCCTGCGCCTCGCGGCCGTCCGCCACCGCCATGGCCTCCTGCAACGGGCCCAGCGCCTCCTCCGGGCGGTCGTCGAGGAGCAGCAGCTCGCCGAGGTCGAGGAGCTGCCGCACCAGGGCGGGGCGGTGCTCGGCGGGTTCGAGCGCGGTCAGGGCCCGCAGGTCGCGCACCGCCTCGGCGGCCGAACGGGCGGCGGCGTCCAGGTCGTCGCCGGCCGCGTGCAGCCGCGCCAGCAGCCCGGACGCCTCGGCCAGCGACAACCTGAGCCCCGGCTCCTCACCCGCCAGGCCGCGCAGCCGCGCCACCGCCTCGGCCGCCGGCGCGACGGCCTCCCGCGTCCGGCCGAGGTGGTGCAGGCGGGCGGCGAGCAGGTGGAGGCGTTCGGCGAGGTCGCGGTCCACGGGGGAGACGTCCTTGACGGCGGCGGTCGCCGCCACCGCCAGCCATCCGCCCAGCTCCGGCACCGCCCCGGGCCCCAGCCCCTCGAACGGCCCCAGCGCCCGCGGCCCACCCGCCGCCCCAGCCGCCCCGCCGCCGCGCGGCGCGGTCGGCCCGCCCTCCGGCGTCCCTGGCCCGCCTTCCGGTGTCCGTGGCTCGCCCTGCGCCGTCCGTGGCCCGCCCTCCGGTGTCCGTGGCCCGCCCTCCGGTGTCCCTGGCCCGCCCCTCGGCGGCGTGATTCCGCTGCCCGGAGCCTCTGGGCCGCCCCTCAGGGCCCTCGTCCCGCTGCCCGGAGCTTCCGGTGCTGTGGGCACGGCCGCCGCTTCCGGCCGCCGCACAGGGGAGCCGGGGGCCACCGCCGGTGGGCCGGTCGCGTCGGGTCGGTCGGCCGGAGCCTCCGCGTCCCCCGGGACGGGGGCCGCCAACGGCATCGCGGCGTGCCGGGCCGAGCGCCCGGGACGCGACGCCCCTTGCCGCTCGCCGGAGCGCCGTGCGACCTGCGGTTCGTCGGGAGGCCGCGCGACTTGCGGTTCGTCGGGAGGCCGCGCGACTTGCGGTTCGTCGGGAGGCCGCGCGACTTGCGGTTCGTCGGGAGGCCGCGCGACCTGCGGTTCGCCGGGGCGCGCCGCTCCGGGCGGCCCGCTGGAGCGGGCGGGCTCTGGCGGGTGCGGCAGGGGCATGGCCCGCAGGACGTCGCTCAGCTCCTCGCCGGCTCCCTCCCCGCCGTCGCCGCCTCCCTTCCCGTCGCCGCTCCCCTTCCCGTCACCGATTCCCTTCCCGTCACCGATTCCCTTCCCGTCGCCGGACGCCGCGACCGTGTACGCCTCGATCGCCTCCTTCACCCGACCGGCCCCCGCCAGCGCGCACGCCAGGTTGTAGTGCGCCGCCGCGACCAGCTCCGCCCCAGGCCCGCCGGGGTCGTCCTCGGCGAGGAGCCGGAACCGGGCCGCCGCCTCCTGCGCGGGCTTGACCGCCTCGCCCGGCTCGCCCGCCAGCAGCAGGCAGGAGCCCAGGTGGTACAGGGCCTCCGCCCGCGCGGCCGCCGCCTCGTACGGGGGAGCGGCGGCGAAGATCTCCACCGCCTCCGCGGCGGCCGCGACCGCCTCGCCCACCCGCCCGACCGCCGCCAGCCGCCCCGCCAGCACCGACAACGCCTCCGCCAGCCCACCCGGGCCCGCCGCCGAGGCCGCCGCACCGGCCCGCCGCCGAGGCCGCCGACCCGGAACGGGCCGCGGCGGTGCGGGCGCGCGCCGCCGAGGCCGCCGCGCCCGGACGCGCCGCCTCGGCGCGCAGCCGCCGCACGGCCAGCTCGCCCAGCGTCACCGGAGCGCCCGCGCCCCAGCGCGGCCGCACCGCGCCGGAGCGGCAGCCGGGCCGCCGCCTCGGCCACCTGCGCGTCCTCCGCGAGCAGCGCCAGCGCGGCGTTCACCGCGTCACCCAGCCGGGTCGCGGGCGTCGCGGCCGCCTCCGCGACCAGCCGGCCGAGCCGTTCCGTCAGCAGCGCCCGCAGCGCCCCCCGGGCCCTGGCCGAGCCCGTCGCCGCCGTGGCGAGGACGTCCAGCATGCGGATCAGGTGCCGCGTCGTCCGCGTCTCGTGGTCGTGCAGGGCCAGCACCAGCCCGGTCAGCCCCTCGGTCCCGGCCAGCAGCCGTTCGGCCAGGACGTCCGGGCCGAGCGGGGCCATCCGCTCGCCCCCGGGGAAGACCCGGCCGAGCCAGCGCGCCACGTGCACGGCCTGCCCGGCGAGCCCGCCGGCGCGCAGGCCGGGCACGGCCGCCAGCAGGCCGGGCAGCTCGCCGAGCGCCGGCGCGGTGAGCGTGAGCACCGCCACCGCCTGCCACGCCGTCACGTCCTCCAAGGGCGCGTCCGGGACGGGCCAGGCCCGCGCCCACTGCTGGAACTCGCGCTCCAGGAACCGCTCCACCAGCCCGGCCCCGGCCTCGCCCGTCCCGGCCCCGCCGTCGCGCAGCCGCATCAGCGCCGCCAGGTGCACGTGCAGCGGCAGCCCGAACTCGGGGTCGTCGAGCGGCGGCGGCGGGGGCAGGGCGGCCCGGCTCGGCCCGTACGCCTTCATCGCCGCGCCCGCGTGCTCGCGGCGTTCGTCCAGCGTGAGGGGACGGGCGTTGAGCTGCACGAGCGCCGGGTCGAGCCGCCGCGGCCAGCCGCCCGCCGCCGTGTCCAGCCGCCGCCACCAGCCGGCGTCCCCCGGCTCCCGCACCACCAGCAGGAGCCGCACCGGCGGGTTGTGCCCGTGCCTGGCCAGCCGCCGCACCAGCTCGCCCACGAGCGGCGCGGACGGCTCCGGCCGCTCCACCACGGCGAGCGTCGGCCGCAGCGCCTCCAGCCGCACCCGCCCGGCGTCCGGGTGCGCGCACAGCACCTCGCAGACGGCGTCCAGCGGCAGGAACCCGGCGTCCCACCCGGCCCGCCCCAGCTCGCCGCAGAGCTGCCCGGCCAGCCGGCCGCGTCCGGTGCCGTCGCGCCCGCTCACCACCGCGATCGACAGCGCGGCGGGCCCGGCGGCCCACTCCCGCAGCCGGGCCAGCTCCTCCTGGCGGCCGAGGAACGGCACTACCGCGTGCCGCGGCGCGAGCAGCCGCCAGTCCGGGGGGTCGGGCGGCAGCTCCGCCCGCCACGGGTCCAGCAGCTCCGGCAGCACCACGGCGGGGTCGTTCTCCGCGACGGTCTCCAGCCGTCCCGGGGCCACCCCGGCCACCTCGCGGAAGCGTTCGTCGCCCAGCAGCGCCGTGGCGGGGACGACGTCGAGCCGCCGCCGCGCGTAGCCGTCGCGCCCGGCGACGACCACCCCGAGGATCTGCCCGGCGGGCTCGGCGAGCAGCGCGGCCCCGGCCAGGCCCTCCCACAGCGCGATCGGCGGCGCGGCCGTCACGGTGACGGGCAGCGCCTTGGCCACCGCCCCGGCGGGTCCGCCCGCCGGCGGGTCCACCGTCCCGGCGACCGTCCTGGGGTCGCGGGCCCCGGCGAACGCGGTGGCCGCGCAGCGCAGCCGGCCGCCGCCCGGGCGGGCCCAGCGCACGTGATCGATGCCGGGGACGTCCCGCCAGGGGCGCCGGGCACCCGCAGCAGCGCCGCGGCGGTCGCGCCGCGTCCCCGCCACACCTCCTCGGCCGGCTCCCAGCGCTCCGACGACGCGGCCCGCACCCGGCAGGGCGCTCCGGCCGCCACCACGTCGGCGCCGGTCAGCACGAGGCCGGCGCCGATCGCCCAGCCCGAGCCGGTCACGCCGACGAGGTCGTCGCGACCCGAGTGAACCTCGGCGGCCCGCTCGGGCCCGAGGCGGTGCGGTGGCGTGTCCATGGGAGCCGCCTTGGAACCTGTGAGGGACGCCCGAGGATGCCGTCCCCCCGATCAGCGCTTGTTTTCACTATCGCATCACGGGACAGAAATTTCCTGGCTTGTCATGCCTTCTCGGTCGTGAGCCAGGCGGCCAGCCCGAGGTACACGAGCCCGCTGCCCACGTCCAGCCGCCGCCGGACCCGCGAGGAGCCCCGCACCCGCCCCGCCAGGGCGGAGGAGAGCATCGCGTACGTGCCGTCGGAGGCCATGCCGAGCACCATCCACAGCAGCCCGAGCAGCAGGATCTGCGGGCCGACGGGCCCGGCGGCCGGGTCGGTGAACTGCGGCAGGAACGCCAGGAAGAAGATCGCGGTCTTGGGGTTGAGCACGTTCACCACGAAGCCCTGCCAGAACAGCCGCCGCTTCGACTGCGCCTGCGGCTCCAGCGGCTCCGCGCCGCCGTCGTCGCGCCGCATCAGCTTGCGCACGCCGAGCCAGACGAGGTAGGCGACGCCGACGTACTTGACGACGGTGAACGCCGTGGCGGAGGCGGCCAGCAGCGCGCTGATGCCGAGCGCCGCGGCGGCCACGTGCACGATGGAGCCGGTGTGCACGCCGAGCACGGAGATCAGGCCGGCGCCGCGGCCCTGGGTGACGCTGCGGGTGACGATGTAGACGACGGCCGGCCCGGGGACGACGAGCAGACCGAGCGTGGCCACGCAGAAGAGGGCGAGTGTCGAAATATCCGGCATGAGGGCATCGTAGGCAGGCCGTCAAAGGTTTTTGCGCAGCGCGGCCAGCAGCGCGGCGGTGGCCGGCGGGTGGGGCGGGTCGCCGTACACGGCCGCGTACACGTGCCGCGTGGAGGCCGGGATCTCGGTGACCTCGACGTCCGGGTGGCGGTGGGCGCGCAGGGCGAGGCCGGGCAGCATGGTGAGGCCGAGCCCGGCCGCCACCAGCGCCTGCACCGCCACGATGTCGTCGCTGGTGAACGAGATGCGCGGGGCGAAGCCCGCCTTGTCGCACACGTCGAGGAGGTGGCTGCGGCAGCGGTCGCAGCCGGCGATCCAGGACGCGTCGGCGTGCCGGGCCAGGTCGCCGGCGACGGGCCGGTCGGACACCAGGTAGGACGGGTCGTCCAGCAGGGGGATCATGGTGATGCCGCGGTCCTCGGGTGCGGTGTCGTCGTAGCGGAAGACGACCGCGACGTCCACCCGGCCCGCGCGCAGCAGCCGCAGCGCCTCCGGCGGCTCGGTCTCGGTGAGGTGCAGGCGCAGCCCGGGGTGCTCGGCCCTGAGGTGGAGCGCGGCCTTCGGGACGAACGTGCCGAGCGCGGACGGGAAGGCCGCCAGGCGCACCCGCCCCGAGCGCAGGCCCACGTGCGCGGCCAGCTCCTCGGCGGTGTCGTCGAGGCGGCCGATGATCTCGGCGGCGCGTTCGGCCAGCAGCCGGCCCGCCTCGGTGAGCCGGATGCCCCGGCCCGCCCGCTGGATCAGCCGCGCCCCGGTCTCGGCCTCCAGCCTGGCCAGGTGGTGGCTCACGGACGGCTGCGAGTAGTGCAGCTCCTTGGCGGCGGCGGTGAGCGAGCCCTTGCGGGCGACGGCGAGGAGCACGCGCAGGCGGACGACGTCCAGCATCCATCAATCGTATCTATGGATGGGACAGAAGACTTCTGTTGGACCTATGGGTGCAGCTCAAGGCACTGTGGAGGGGGAAGGATGATTAACGGCTTTCCCTAGGGGGTTCACATGAATACGGTCGTCACCGCCGCCGCCCGGCCGGGCCTCGACCCGCTCGTCGCCGAGGTCTCCGCCGTCGTCGCCCGGCGGCTCGGGTCCAGGCGGACCGCGTACGCCGTCGCCGACGTGCTCCGCGCCCACCCGCCCGGCCTCGACCTGCTCACGCCCGCCGAACGCGCCGGCGCGCCCGACCGGTACGCCTCCCACCTGCTGCACGCCGAGCCGGACTTCTCCGTCGTCGCCGTGGTCTGGCGGCCCGGCCAGGGCACCGTCATCCACGACCACGTCTCGTGGTGCGCCTTCGCCGTCCTCAGCGGCATCGAGCACGAGACCCTGTACCGCGACATGGGCGACCACCTGCGCGAGCTCGGCCGCGCCGACAACCGGCCCGGCGAGGTCAGCGGGTTCGCCCCGCCCGGCGACATCCACAAGGTCACCAACATCAGCGACGAGGTCGGCGTCTCCGTGCACGTCTACGGGGCGGACGTGAGCCGGCTCGGCAGCAGCGTCCGCCGCGTCTACGACCTGCCGGTCGGCTGAGAGGCCTCGGCCGCCGCCGTAGAAGGAGGCGCCCTGCCGGCCCCGCGAGCGCCTGCGCCGCAGGTGCGCGGCCAACTGCGCAAAAATATTTGCGCAACTTCCCTTTCGCGTCTATGGTGGAGTCATGGCCGCCGAGAAGATCCGCCGCGTCAAGGACCTCGACACGCTCAAGGCCCTGGGGCACCCGCTGCGCATGAAGCTCTACCGGGCGCTCTACCTCGCGGGCACGGCCACCGCCTCGCACCTCGCCGAGCAGGTGGACGAGGCCGTCAGCCTGGTCAGCTACCACCTGCGCAAGCTGGCCGCGCACGGCCTCATCGAGGAGGCGCCGGGATCCGGCGGCGACGCCCGCGAGCGCTGGTGGCGCCCGGTCGCCGACAGCATCTCCACGAGGGACGAGGACTTCCGCGACAGCCCCGAGGCGGTCGCCGCCCACACCGCGCTGAGCCGCGCGCACGCCCGGCAGCAGCACGACCTGTACGAGGGCTACCTCGACGCCCAGATGGCCTGGGACCACGTGTGGCGCGACGCCGCCTTCTCCTCGGAATACCTGATGTGGCTCACCCCCGACGAGCTGGGCCGCCTCGCCGAGGAGCTGCGGGAGGTCGCCTCCCGCTGGCGGGCGCACGGCAAGGCGGCCCAGGCGGCGGGCGAGACGGAGGGGCGCGAGAGCGTCGCCGTCCACATGTACGGCTTCCCCTTCCGCTCGTGAGACCCGCACCACACCCCCGACCACGGACCAGGAGGACTGACCCGATGGATCCGGACCTGTACCTGTACGCCGAGAAGGCCCGAGCCCGCGAGCTGCACGCCGCGGCCGCCCGCCACCGCGCCGCCGCCCAGGCCGCCCGCGAGAGCGGGTCGTCCCCCTGGCGGGCGCGCCTCGGCTGGGCCCTGGTGGAGGCGGGCCTGCGTCTCGTCCACACCAACACCCGCCACCACGCCACCGACCACTGACGCTTCAGCCGTCCAGGCCGAGCTGGTGCCGCATCGCGACCGCGTCCCGCACCGCCCAGTGCTCCACGATCCGCCCGTCCCGCACCCGCACCATGTCCAGCCCGCGCACCTCGTACCGCCGGCCGGTCGCGGTGTGCGTGCCGCGGCTCAGGTAGACGTTGGCCGACAGGTCGTCGGTGGCGACGTTCCGCTCGATGACGACCGACACGTCGTGGAAGCCGCCGCCCCCGCCGGTGACCATCCGCTCCCACTTCTCCCGCCAGGCCCCGATCCCGTGGTGGTCGCCCTCGGTGCCGCCCCGGTGGTCCACCACGTCCGGGTCGATGTACCCCAGGGCCTCCTCCATGCCTCGCCCGGCCAGCACCTCCGGGTACAGCTCCACGACCCGCCGGTGCACCTCTCCTGCCCGCATGCCGCCTCCCGGCGCTAAGTGGGGAACTCCCCGTTTTTTCGGTGCGGCTACACTAACCGGGGATGTCCCCGATTAGCAACGCCCGCCCGCGCCGCGCCGACGCGCAGCGCAACCACGACCTGCTCCTCGCCGCCGCCGCCCGCGTGTTCGCCGAGAAGGGCACCGGCGCGCCCCTCGACGAGGTGGCCCGCCGCGCCGGCGTGGGCAACGCCACCATGTACCGGCATTTCCCGACCCGTTCCGACCTGCTGGTGGCGGTCTACGCCGACGAGGTCACCCAGCTCTGCGCCCGCGGCGAGGCCCTGCTCGCCGAAGGGCGGCCCGCCGAGGCCCTGCGCGCGTGGCTGCGGCTGTTCATGACGCACGTCTCGGCCAAGCGCGACCTGGCCCAGGCCGTCACGGACGACGAGCGCTCGCACCGGCTCGCCGAGTGGCACGCGGTCATGCTCGCCACCGCCTCGGCCCTGCTGGACGCCGCCAAGGACGCCGGCGCGGCCCGCCCGGGCCTCGACGTCCGCGACCTGCTGACCCTCGTCAAGGGCATCGCCCTGGCCGCCGCCGACGAGGCCCAGGCCGGCCGCCTCCTCGACCTCGTCGACCTGTGACCGGCGCGCGCCCGCTCAGCGCAGCCGGTCGTACCCGACGAACCGGAACATCCGCTCCGTGCCCTCCAGCGGCAGGGGCGTCCCGGTGAACCGGTGGACGCCGACCCCATACCCGGCGCCGGGCTCCGACACCCACTCCAGCTCGAAGCCGTCCTCCTCGAACCACCCGCACATGCGCGGTACCAGGTCGGGCTCCTCGCGGTGCCGGGTCCAGATCACCCTGCCCCCGCTCGCGCACAGGCGCGGGAAGAAGCCGATGGTCCGCCGCACGTCCTCGTCGGTGACGTTGCCGAAGATCCCGCAGGCCAGGACGAGCCCCGCCGGCGCCAGGCCCGCGTACCCGCCCGTCAGCGCGGCGTCGCCCGCCACCACCTCGACCTGGTCGAGCCCGTGCGCCGCGGCGGCCGCCCTGGCCACCTCGCAGTTGCGGGGGTCGAGCTCCACCAGCCGCGCCCGCACGTCCGCCCGCCGCGGATGCCCGGCCAGCACGGGGATGACGTCCCGGCCCTGCCCCGCGCACATGCTGATCACCCGCACCGGCCCGCCGGGCGCCGCGTCCAGCGCCGCCCTGACGCGCTCCTGTACCACTGCCAGCCGCCGCGCCAGCCGCGAGCCGGGGCGGTCGTACTCGTCGTGCCAACCGTTCCAGTCCATGACGAGAAACTATGGCGCGGGAACGTACCGATGATCGAGTCGCTAAGGAGCGCGGTGACACGGCTACTCGTCCGGGTGTGGCGGCTGCTGGGCGGCCGGCTGCGGTGGCGGCTGGTGTGGCTCACGCACGCCACGTTCATGGTCGGCGTCACGGGCCTGGTGCGCGACGGCGAAGGACGGCTGCTCGTGCTCCGGCACCGGCTGTGGCCGGAGAGGCGCCCCTGGGGCTTCCCCACGGGCTACGCGCGGCGGGGGGAGACGTTCGAGGAGACCGTCCGGCGCGAGGTCCGCGAGGAGACCGGCCTGGACGTGCGCGTCGGCCGCCTCCTGCGGGTCCGCAGCGGCTACGCGCTGCGCGCCGAGATCGCTTACGCGGCCGTCCTGACGGGCGGCACGCTCCGGCTCGACCCCCTGGAGATCCTCGAAGCCCGCTGGTGCCTCCCCGACGACCTCCCGGAGGGCCTCCAGCCCGCCCACCGCGAGCTGCTGGAGGACGCGCCCCCCGGGGCGGCCGGCTGAGGTCGGGTCAGGAGGCGGGGGAGCCGAGTTCGAGGAGGAACAGGGCCTCGGTGGTGGCGACCTTGCGCAGCTCCTCCAGGTCGACCCGCTCGTTCGGGGCGTGGCAGCCGGCGTCCTCGTCCTCGGCGCCGAACAGCAGGATCTCGGCCGCGGGGAACTGCCGCAGCAGCGTGTTGACCAGCGGGATCGAGCCGCCGGCGCCGACGTCGCGCGGCGGGCGGCCGAAGGCGCGCTCCATGGCGCGGTTGAGCGCGGCGCGGGCGGTGCCGCCGGAGTCGGCCTGGAAGCCGGAGCCGACGGTGAAGTCGCCGAAGCCGACCTGCACGCCCCACGGGGCCACCTGGCGCAGGAAGTCCACGACGGCGTTGACGGTCGTCTTCGGGTCGCCGGCCGGCGGGACGCGGACCGTCACGCGGGCCCTGGCCACCGGCTGCACCGCGTTGACGGCCTGCGCGACCGAGGGGACGTCCAGGCCGGTGACGGTGATGGCGAAGGACGACCAGAGGCGGTCGGCCAGCGAGCCCGAGCCCACCAGCGAAACCCCGTCGAGGACGCCCGCCGTCTTCCTGAACTCCTCCTCCGACGGCCCCTGCCCGAGGAAGGCGCCGCGCGGCAGGCCCGGGACGCGGACGTCGCCGTTGTCGTCGTGCAGCGAGGTCAGCATGCGCATGAGGGCGGCCAGCGCGTCGGGCGCGGCGCCGCCGGCCGAGCCGCTGTGGACCGGCTCGCGCAGCGTGCGGACCTCGATGGTGAAGGCGGCCATGCCGCGCAGCGACGTGGTGACGGCCGGGTCGCCCACGCGCGGGTTGCCGGTGTCGGCGACCACGACGGCGTCGGCGCGCAGCAGGTCGGGGTTGCGCTCGACGAACGCCTCCAGTCGCTCGCCGGCGTACTCCTCCTGGCCCTCCACGATGACCTTGATCCCGACCGGGAACCGGCCGCGGAAGGCGCGCAGGGCGGCGACGTGGGACATGACGCCGGACTTGTCGTCGGCGGTGCCCCGGCCGTACAGGCGGCCGTCGATGAGGGTCGGCTCGAACGGCGGCGTGCGCCAGGCGGCCGGGTCGCCGGCGGGCTGCACGTCGTAGTGCGCGTACAGCAGCACGGTGGGCGCGCCGGGCGGGGCGGGGGCCTCGGCGTAGACCGCGGGGAAGCTGCCCTCGACGGCCACCTGCTGGACGTGCGGCAGGCCGGCGGAGCGCAGCAGCTCCTCGGTCAGCGCGGCGGCGGCGAAGACCGGCTCCTCGGGGTGCCCAGGGAAGGCCACGGAAGGGATGGCGGCCAGCCGCTTCAGGTCCTCGACGGTCTGGGGCATCGAGGCGGCGACGGCGCTCTCTATCTGGTCAGGAGTCACGGGACGTTCCCCCGGGGGTTGTTCTCGTCGAAGCTGGACAGTTTGCGTCTCATTGGATCACACCCGCTCGCCGACCTGGGACGCAAACCGGTAAACGGGATGAAACGGACAGGGTGACAGGGCCAAATCTACAATGCGGATTTCGTTGCTGTTACAGAGCGCTTCTGCGGATCTCGATTTTCTTGCACAGTGCTGCGACCGATTCGCTTGGCAAACCCTGCGTGAACAGGCAAACTTGGGTCAGTTCAGAGACGAGGGAAGATAGCCATGACGCAGCCGGAACACGACGTCCTGAAGGCCGCGCAAGACAACCTGTGGTTGCACTTCACGCGACACAGCGCCTACCAGCAGTCCGAGATCCCCACCATCGTGCGCGGTGAGGGGTCCTACGTCTACGACATCCACGGCAGGCGCTACCTCGACGGCCTGGCCGGGCTCTTCGTCGTCCAGGTCGGCCACGGCCGCCAGGAGCTCGCCGAGGCGGCCGCCAAGCAGGCCCAGGAGCTGGCCTTCTTCCCTCTGTGGTCCTACGCCCACCCCAAGGCCGCCGAGCTGGCCCAGCGCCTGGCCGCGCACACCCCGGGCGAGCTCAACCGCGTCTTCTTCACCACCGGCGGCGGCGAGGCCGTCGAGACCGCCTGGAAGCTCGCCAAGCAGTACTACAAGCTCGTCGGCAAGCCGCTCAAGCACAAGGTCATCAGCCGCCAGATCGCCTACCACGGCACCCCGCAGGGCGCCCTGTCGATCACCGGCATCCCGGCGTTCAAGCAGATGTTCGAGCCGCTGGTGCCCGGCTCCGTCCGCGTCCCGAACACCAACCACTACCGCGCCGACGAGATCACCGGCGTCCCCGGCATGACCCCCGAGCAGTACGGCATCTGGGCGGCCGACCGCGTGGCCCGCGCCATCGAGATGGAGGGTCCCGACACGGTGGCCGCCGTCTTCGCCGAGCCCGTGCAGAACGCCGGCGGCTGCTTCCCGCCGCCCCCCGGCTACTTCCAGCGGCTGCGCGAGATCTGCGACGAGTACGACGTCCTGCTCGTCTCCGACGAGGTGATCTGCGCCTTCGGCCGGCTCGGCACCATGTTCGGCGGCCAGAAGTTCGACTACGTGCCCGACATCATCACCTGCGCCAAGGGCATGACCAGCGGCTACTCGCCCATCGGCGCGATGATCGCGCACGAGCGGCTGTTCGAGCCGTTCAAGGACGGCGACACCATGTTCGCCCACGGCTACACCTTCGGCGGGCACCCCGTCTCGGCCGCCGTCGCCCTCGCCAACCTCGACATCTTCGAGCGCGAGGACCTCCTCGGCCACGTCACCAGGAACGAGCCGCTGTTCCAGAAGACCCTGGACGAGCTGCGCGACCTGCCCATCGTCGGCGACGTGCGCGGCTCCGGCTACTTCTGGGGCATCGAGCTGGTCAAGGACAAGGCGACCAAGCAGACCTTCGACGCCGACGAGTCCGAGCGGCTGCTGCGCGGCTTCCTGTCCAAGGCGCTGTTCGACGCCGGGCTCTACTGCCGGGCCGACGACCGCGGCGACCCCGTCATCCAGCTCGCGCCTCCGCTGATCGCGGGCCCGCGGGAGTTCGAGGAGATCGGCTCCATCCTGCGCGGCGTGCTCACCGAGGCGTGGACGCGCATCTGAGCTCCTCCAGCACCCCTCAGCCCGGCACGACGGCGTGCCGGCTCCCGAAAGGATCCACCGCCATGAAGATCGGCGTCCCTGCCGAGGTCAAGAACCACGAGTACCGCGTGGCCGCCACACCCGCAGGCGTCCACGAACTGGTGCGCAACGGCCACGACGTCATGGTCCAGCGCGGCGCGGGCCTCGGCTCGCACATCACGGACGAGGAGTACCTCTCCGCCGGCGCCAAGATCCTCGACACCGCCGACGCCGTCTGGGGCGAGGCGGAGATGGTGCTCAAGGTCAAGGAGCCCATCGCCGAGGAGTACCACCGGCTGCGCGAGGGCCTGGTGCTGTTCACGTACCTGCACCTGGCCGCCTCCCGGGCCTGCACCGACGCCCTGCTGGGCGCCAGGACCACCGGCATCGCGTACGAGACCGTCCAGGTCGGCCACAGCCTGCCGCTGCTCGCCCCCATGTCCGAGGTCGCGGGGCGGCTCGCCCCCCAGGTCGGCGCCTACAACCTCATGCGCTTCAACGGCGGGCGCGGCGTCCTGCCCGGCGGCGTGCCCGGCGTGGCGCCGGCCAAGGTCGTCGTCATCGGCGGCGGCGTGTCCGGGCTGAACGCGGCCCAGATCGCGGTCGGCATGGGCGCGGACGTCACCGTCCTCGACACCAACGTCGACCGGCTCCGCCACATCGACGCCATCTACCAGGGCCGGCTGAAGACCCTCGTCTCCACCCGGTACGCCATCGAGCAGGAGGTGCTGCAGGCCGACCTGGTGATCGGCGCGGTGCTGATCCCCGGCGCCAAGGCCCCGACGCTGGTCAGCAACGACCTGGTCAGCCGGATGCGGCCGGGCTCGGTGCTGGTCGACATCGCCATCGACCAGGGCGGCTGCTTCGAGGACTCGCGTCCGACCACGCACGCCGAGCCGACGTACAAGGTGCACGAGTCGATCTTCTACTGCGTGGCCAACATGCCGGGCTCGGTGGCCAACACCTCCACCTACGCCCTGACCAACGCCACCCTCCCGTACGCGGTCAAGCTGGCCAACCTGGGCTGGCGGGAGGCCCTGCGGGCCGACGCGGCCCTCGCCGCCGGCCTCAACACGCACGACGGCCGGCTGACGAACCAGCCCGTCGCCGAGGCCCTCGGCCTGCCGTTCACCCCGGTGGCCGAGGTGCTGTAGGTCACTCCAGGCCGAGCCGCCCGCGCAGGTCGCGGGCGGTGGCCAGGACGTGCTGCACCTCCGCCGGGCTCGGCCACGGCGCGGTGCCGGGGCGCAGCAGCGTGCCGCGCACCGACGCCAGGTGCTCGACCGCGCTGGTGTGCGCCCCGCTGCGCCGCACCAGCCAGCCCACCACGTCGGAGTGGTCGTGCAGCGGCCTGGTCATCAGGTCCCAGGTGGCCAGGATCTCGGTGAGCCCGGCCGCGTCCAGCGCCTCGCCGCCCCGCCGCCCGGTGGCGGCGGCGGCGAGCTCGGCCCGCGCGGCCAGCTCGGGCTCGGCCGGCCGGGCCCAGACGGGCGGCGGCGGGTCGGACAGCCACCGGTGGGCCTCGCCCAGCTCGCCGGAGGCCGTCAGCAGCCCGCCCAGCTCGACCGCGGCCCCGTGGTGGCCGGCCCGCGCCGCCTGCCCGAACCAGTGCCGCCCCCCGGCCAGGTCGCCGAACTCGGCGATGAGCAGCAGCCCGTAGGTGAAGGCGGCCTCGGCGTCGCCGCCGGCCGCGGCCCGGCCGAACCAGTGGCCGGCCGTCCCGCAGTCGCCCAGCTCGACGCAGACGAACCCGGCCATGCGCTGGTCGTCGACGCGGCCGGCGTTGGCGGCGCGCTCGTACCAGGCCCGCGCGGTGCGGAGGTCGCCCCTGGACAGCGCGATGCCGCCGAGCCAGGAGGCCGCGCCCGGGTGCTCGCTCCTGGCGGCCAGCCGGTAGTACGCCTCGGCGCCCTCCGGGTCGCGGCAGGCGTCCAGGTAGAGGCCCATGCAGTAGGCGGACTCGACGTGGCCGCCCCGGGCGGCGAACTCCCACCACCGCACGGTCTCCTCGTCCTCGCCGGCGGCGTAGGCGAGGAAGCCGAGGTCGTGGGCGGAGGCGGTGTCGCCCTCGCCGGCCGCGCGGCGGTGCCACTCGCGCGCCGCGGCCTGCTCGCCGGCGTCCTCGCAGACCAGCGCCAGCCGGCGGGCGGCGACCCGGGAGCCGGCCCGGGCGGCCAGCTCGTACCAGCGGCGGGCGCCCGCCACGTCGCCGCGCTGCTCCAGCAGGAGCGTGGCGAGGTTGGCGGCGGCCTCGGCGTCGCCGGTGACGGCGGCGCTCTCGTACCAGGTGACGGCCTCCTCCAGGCTGCCGTGCTTCTCGTGCCAGATGCCGAGGTTGAAGGCGCTGTCGACGTTGCCGGCGGCGGCGGCCAGCTCCCACCACTGCCGGGCGGACGCGCGGTCGCCGTGCTGGGCGTAGAGCCTGCCGAGCCGGTGCGCGGCCTCCGGGTCACCCGTGAGGGCGGCGGTCAGCAGCTCGGGCTCCTCGCCCGTTCGCGGCGCCGGCACGGCGGGCGCCGCCACCTCTCCTTGCCACACCATAGGGCACAGACTGGCACGTGATCATCCGATCGCGAACGGTAATCGCCGACAACGCGCGGCTGGGGTCACCGGAAGTCGACGAACCCGGTGTACATGCCCATGCCGCAGACGTAGCGCAGCGTGCCGGGCGGCCGCGGCGGCAGGCGCACGGTGGCCGGGAGCGCGACGTCGCGCCCGGCGATGCTGACGGTGCTGGTGCAGCCCCGGTCGGCCACCTTGAAGACGATCTCGACCGGCGTGTTCGCGGGGACGGTCACCAGGGCCGGGCGGTAGCCGGTGCGCGTGGCCCACACGGTGACCACAGGGGAGACCGGTCCGGCGGCGTCGGGGGCGGCGGCGGGCAGCCAGCCGGCCAGGTTGAGCCCGGCGCCGGCGGTCCAGAGGCCGGCGGCGATCGCGACCACGGCGGCCGCCCTGGCCAGGCGGGTGCGGGAGATGCGCCGCAGCACGTACCCGAGCAGCGCGAACGCGGGAGCGGTGCCGGCCACGAACCCCGCCATGGCCGCCGCCCCCTCCAGCGGCGAGCCGCTGGAGACGGCGATCATCTCCATGCCGATCGTCATGCCGCACGGCACCAGGACGGTGGCCGCGCCGAGCAGCGGCGCCCTGAGCCGGGAGACCTCCCGCCCGGGCCGCGCCGCGCAGTGCCCGCGCCGCAACATCCGCACCGCGAACACGATCACCACCACGCCGGCCGCGACGAGCAGCACGGCGCGGGCCGCGGGCGGCAGGCTGACGGCCGAGCCGAGCAGCCCCAGCAGCGCCCCGGCCAGCGTGTACGACGCCAGCCGCCCCGCCAGGAACCACCCCACCGCCGCCGGGTCGCCGCCCCGGCCGACCAGCCCCATCAGCAGGCCGCCCTGGGTGGCGGCGCACGTCGCGGTGCCCGCCACCAGCCCCGCGGCCACCCCGCCGGCGAGCAGGGCGGCGGCTTCGGCGCTCAGGGGACGCGCTCCGTGCCGGATCGCATACCTGTACGGTAGTGCGCTCCGGCGGATGCGGCCAGTGACAGATCTCGCACGGTTGGTGACGTTTACGCGGAGGCGTTCCGGAGCACGGACATCTTCTCGAAGTACTCGTCGTCGCTCATCTCGCCCCGCGCGTACCGTTCGGCGAGGATCTGCTCCGCGCCCGCCGTCGGCGCCGCTGGAGCCGCCGCCTGCGGGCGGCGCGGCCCCCACCAGCCGCGGCGCCGGGCCGTGACGGCCAGGGCGACGACGGCGATCCAGAACAGCCCCCACAGGGCCGGGAAGACCGGCCAGAAGCCGCCGCCCCAGTGGGGCGTCAGCAGCGCGATCGTGTGCATGTTCTCCTCCTTTGTCGTGGTACCTCCAGGGTCCGCGGAAGGAGGCCGCGGCGAATCGTCCGCCGGTCGCCGCTCGCGCTGCGCCCGGCGGAGTGCGCGGCGGCGCGCCCCGTACGCCCGCCGGGGTAGCCGCCGTCAGAACACGCAGAACTCGTTGCCCTCGGGGTCGGTCATCGTCACCCACGAGTCGTGGACGGCCTGCACGGCGGCGCCCAGGGCGGTCAGCCTGGCCACCTCGGCGGCCTGGTCGGCGGCCTGGAGGTCGAGGTGGAGCCGGTTCTTGACGACCTTCCGCTCGGGCACCCGCTGGAACCACAGGCGCGGCGGCCCGCCCTCCAGCAGCACCGTCGGGTCGTCCTCGGGGTCGTCGACGCCCTCGGCGCGCAGCCGGGCCAGCTCGGCCTCGTCGTACGGCGCCACCGCGTAGCCGTCGAGCGCCGCCGCCCAGAACCGGGCCAGCGAGGCGGGGTGCCGGCAGTCGACAACGAGGTCACGCAGCCGGGCCACCGGGCCTCCTCGCCTCGATGAGGAAACGGCTGGAGTGAGCGACGAACGGGCCCTCGGCCTCGATGCGCTCGTGCAGCGCGCGCAGCCGGCCGGCGTACCGCTCGACGGAGAAGCCCGGCACGATCCAGATGACCTTGCGCAGGAAGTAGACCACCGCGCCGATGTCGCCGAACTCCATCCGCAGCCGCTCGAAGCGCAGGTCGACCACGCGCAGCCCGGCGGCCTCGGCGGCCGCCCTGGCCGCGCCGACGTCGCGGGCCGAGCCGTCGAGCGGGCCGAGGAACCACTCGGCCAGCTCGAAGACGGTGCGCGGCCCGACCTGCTGGGACAGGTAGGAGCCGCCGGGGGCGAGCACCCGGGCGATCTCCGGCCAGTGGGTGCGCACCGGGTGCCGGGCGGTGACCAGGTCGAAGACGCCGCCCGCGAACGGCAGCCGCTCCGACCCGTCGTCGGCCACCACCCGGGCGCCGCGCGGGCGCAACCGGGAGGCGGCCAGCTCGAGGTTGGGCGGCCAGGACTCGGTGGCCACGGTCACCGGCGGCAGCACCGGCACCCCGGCCAGGATCTCGCCGCCGCCGGTCTGCAGGTCGAGCGCGGCCCGCGCGGCCGCCATGCGCCCGGCGAGCAGCCGGGAGTAGCCCCAGGAGGGGCGTTCCTCGGTGGCCCGGCCGTTCAGCCAGGAGAAGTCCCAGCCGTCCACGGAGACCGTGGCGGCCTCGTGGACCAGGTCGTCGTACGTGCGCCGCATCCTCCGACCATGACCCGCCCGCGGCGGCCGGATCAACCGAATATCGTCAGGCGAGGCGGGCGCGGACGGCGGCGCGGTCGATGCCGAGCCGGTCCACGAGCTGCGCGACCGGGTCGGGGCGGCCCTGGGCGAGCAGCGCGAGGGCGATCTCCCGCGGCGCGGCGGCCGAGCGCGTCCTCGCGGTGGTCTGCTTGATCGCCCGGTTGATGACGGCCCGCGCGCTGGAGGTGAGCGCGGTGCCGGGCACCGGGGGGTGCTTGCGCGGGGTGCGCGGCACGTCGCCGACGTCCAGGCCGAGCATGCCCAGCGCCTCCCTGTCGAGGTCGTCGAGCGCGGCCCGCGCCCCCTCCACCCCGACGCCGAGCGCCCGCGCCGACTCCGGGTGGTGCAGCAGGCCCAGCAGCAGGTGCTCGGTGCCGAGCCGGCGGTCGCCGCGCTGCCTCGCCTCCTCCAGGGCGGACTTCACGACCACCGCGAACGGGCTCTTCTCCCTGCCGAACATCGTGATCCCCTCACTTCCCGTACTTGGCGTGCACGGACTGGCGGGACATGCCGAGGGCGTCGCCGATCTGCTCCCACGTCCAGCCCTGCTCCCGGGCCTGCGCGACCGACAGGGCCTCGACCTGCTCGGCCAGGCGGTGCAGCGCGCCGACGGCGCGGAGGCCGAGGGCGGGGTCGTGGGCCCTGATGCGCCCGGCCAGCTCGGTCAGGTCCGTGCTCGTGTCCCCGCTCGTTGCCCTGCTCTCCACCATGCTGTCAGTCTAGACTGACAGCAGGATCGGCGTCAAAGCCAGCCGGGCCGCACCAGCCCCGACTCGTAGGCGATGACGACGAGCTGCGCCCGGTCGCGCGCGTGCAGCTTCATCATGGTCCGGCTGACGTGGGTCTTCGCCGTGGCCGGCGACATGAAGAGCTTGGCGGCGATCTCGTCGTTGGTCATGCCGGTGCCGACCAGGGACAACACCTCCCGCTCGCGCTCGGTGAGCGTGTCGAGGCCGTCGGCGGCGACCGGCTCCTTGGCGCGGGAGGCGTACTCGGCGATCAGGCGGCGGGTCACGCTCGGCGACAGCAGCGCCTCCCCGGCCGCCACCACCCGGACGGCCTGGATCAGCTCGGCGGGCTCGGTGTCCTTGACCAGGAAGCCGCTCGCGCCGCTGCGCAGCGCCTCGAAGACGTACTCGTCCAGCTCGAACGTGGTCAGGATGATGATCCGCGGCCCCGCCGGCATCCGCCGGGTGGCGGTCAGGCCGTCGGTGCCGGGCATGCGGATGTCCATCAGCACCACGTCGGGCCCGTGCTCCCCGGCCAGCCGCACCGCCTCCGCCCCGTCGGAGGCCTCGGCCACCACGGTCATGTCCGGCTGGGCGTCCAGCAGCGCCTTGAAGCCCGCGCGGACCAGCGCCTGGTCGTCGGCCAGCAGCACCTTGATCATGAGGTCGTCTCCTCGGGTAGGGGCAGCCGGGCCTCCACCTGGAAGCCCGTGCCTGAGGGGCCCGCGACGAGCGTGCCGCCGAGCGCGGCGGCACGCTCGCGCATGCCGGGGATGCCGTTGCCGCCGCCCGACCCGGCCAGGACGGCCGGCCGGGTCGCGCCCGTGTCGCTCACCCGCACCACCAGCTCGCGCGGGCCGTACTCCAGCCGCACCGCGACCGGCGAGCCCGGGGCGTAGCGCCCGGCGTTGGTCAGCGACTCCTGCACGATCCGGTACGCGGCCCGCTCGACCGCCGGCGGCAGCGGGCGCGAGCCCTCGCGCGTCAGCTCCACCTCCAGGCCGGAGCGCTCGACCAGCTCCGCCAGCCGGTCGAGCCCGGCCGTGGGGGAGCGCGGCGCGCCGTCGCGCAGCACGTTGAGCACCGAGCGCATCTCGCCCAGCACCTCTTTGGAGGCCGTCTTGATGGTCGCGAGGGCCGTCCTGGCCTGCTCCGGATGATCGTCCATGAGGTGCAGCGCGGTCGAGGCCTGCACGTGGATCAGCGAGATGTTGTGCGCGAGCACGTCGTGCAACTCCCGCGCCATCGTCAGCCGCTCCTCGCTGGCCTGGCGGCGGCTCTCCTCCTCGGCCGCGCGCTGCTGCTGGGCGCGGCGCTCGCCGGCGATCCTGGCCAGCTCGGCCGCGACCATGGTGAGCAGGATGAACGAGGACACCGCGAGGTCGTGGAAGAGGCCGCGCTGCGGCTGGTGGGTGCTCCAGGCGTAGACGATGAACAGCGCCAGCGACACCCCGGCGAGGATCCACGCGGTCGGCCGGTGCCGCCGCGACACCAGCCAGAACAACATGACGATCGGCGAGATGAAGATGCCGCCATAGGGGTAGCCGCCCCAGATGAACAGGTACACGGCCGCGAAGGCCACCAGAGCCGTGGGGATCGGGTACTTGCGGTGCACCACGATCATCAGCGGCCCGGCCAGCAGCAACGCGTACGCCCACGGGTCGAGCGGCTGCCTGAAGGCACGCTGCCCCCACTCCGCGCCCTGCGACAGCACGATCTGGAAGACGGCCGTGATGAGGGCGAGATACGGGGCGAAGCCGGACTTCGAGCGCACGGGTCAACGCTAGATGAACGCCCTGACCAGCGCATCATCCCCAGGTCGCAGGGGGCCCTACCGCGCCGGGCGTAGCTGGTGTTTCGTGGGAGGCATGCGCCGAGTGATCGTTCCCGCAGCAGCAGTCCTCATCGCGCTCGTGCCGGCCGGTCCCGTCCTGGCCGCCGAGCCCCAGCAGAAGGTCCCGGTCGCCGAGGGGTACGGCGGCGCCGCCGCCACCGTCGACCTCGACGCCACCAAGGCCGCCGTCGCCGTGCTGAGGCGGGGCGGCAACGCCGTGGACGCCGCGGTGGCCGCCGGAGCCGTCCTGGGCGTCACCGAGCCGTACTCGGCCGGGCTGGCCGGCGGCGGCTTCCTGGTCTACTACGACGCCGCGCGGCGCAGGGTCCACACCATCGACGGCCGCGAGACGGCCCCGAAGGCGATGACGGCCACCACGTTCGAGGGCATCCCGTTCGACGAGGGCGTCACCAGCGGCCTGTCGGCCGGCGTGCCCGGCACGCTCGCCACCTGGGACCTGGCCCTGCGCCGGTTCGGCACGCTCTCGCTCCGGCAGGCGCTCCAGCCCGCGATCGAGGTCGCCTCCAAGGGCTTCGTCGTGGACCAGACCTTCTACGACCAGACCGCCGCCAACGCCGCCCGCTTCAAGGACTTCACCTCCACCGCCAAGCTCTACCTGCCGAACGGCGCGCCGCCGCCCGTCGGCTCGGTCTTCAGGAACCCGGAGCTCGCCGACACCTACCGCGAGCTGGCCAGGCGCGGCCCCGGCTGGTTGTACGGCGGCCGGCTCGGCCAGGAGATCGTGGCCACCGTCAAGCGGCCGCCGGTCACCCCGGGCAGCACCCGCAACGTCCGCCCCGGCCTCATGGAGCTGTCGGACCTGACGGCCTACCGCGCCCTGCTCCGCGAGCCCACCAAGGTCACCTTCAAGGGCCTCGACGTGTACGGCATGGCGCCCCCGTCCTCGGGCGGCTCCACGGTCGGCGAGGCGCTCAACATCCTGGAGGCGCTGCCGCAGGTGGGCGTGCACGAGTACCTGGAGGCCTCGCGGCTGGCCTTCGCCGACCGCAACGCCTACGTCGGCGACCTGCCCGGCGTCCCGCTGAAGGAGTTGCTGTCCGACGGCTTCGCCAAGGAGCGGGCCTGCCTGATCGGCGAGCGGGCGCTCACCAGCCCGGTCGCGCCCGGCAGCCCCGACGGCTCGTACGGGCCGTGCGCGCAGCCGACCGGCACCGCCACGCCGACCGCGGCCGAGGGCCCGGAGACCACGCACCTGGTCGTCGCCGACCGCTGGGGCAACGTCGTCGCCTACAACCTCACCATCGAGTCCACCGGCGGCAACGGCATCGTCGTGCCCGGCCGCGGCGTGCTGCTCAACAACGAGCTGACCGACTTCACCTTCGGCCCGGCCCCCGGCGACCCCAACCTGCCCGGCCCCGGCAAGCGGCCCCGCTCGTCGATGGCGCCCACGCTGGTGTTCGAGGGCGAGCGGCCGGTGCTGGCCGTCGGCTCGCCCGGCGGCTCGACGATCATCACGACCGTGCTGCAGATCCTGGTCAACCGGTACGAGTTCGGCATGAGCCTGCCGGACGCGCTCGCCGCGCCGCGCGCCACCCAGCGCAACACCGCGCAGACGCAGGCCGAGCAGGCGTTCCTGGACCGCTACCGGAGCGAGCTGGAGGCCCGCGGGCACAGCCTCGTGCTCAACCCGGAGATCGGCGCGGCCACGGGGCTGGAGCTCCTCGGCCGGGGCCGGGTCCAGGCCGTGGCCGAGCCGGCGCGGCGCGGCGGCGGCAGCGCGATGGTGGTCAGCCCTAGTAGATGAGCTCGTAGGCGCCGGGCTTCACCCGTCTCGTACGCGCCCAGTACTCGAAGGAGAAGCCCGGCCAGATCGTCCGGTTCACGCCGTGCTCGTCCAGGTACCAGGAGTGGCAGCCGCCCGCGTTCCACACCATCGGGTCGAGCCGGGCGCGCAGGCGGCGGTTGAAGGCCGCCTGCGCCTCCTGGCGCACGTCCAGGGCCCTGGCCTGGGTCCTGGACAGCAGGCGCAGGCACTCGACGACGTAGCGGGCCTGTGACTCGATCATGAACACGACCGAGTTGTGCCCGAGGCCGGTGTTGGGGCCGAGCAGGAAGAACAGGTTGGGGAAGCCGCTGGTCGCGATCCCGTAGTACGCCTCGACGCCCTTGCTCCAGGCGTCCTGGATCCGGCGCCCGCCGCGCCCGGTGATGTGCCGGCCGGCGAGGGCGTCCACGACCTTGAAGCCGGTGCCGTACACGATCACGTCGGCGGGGTGCTCGCGGCCGGCGGCGTCCAGCAGCGAGCGCTCGCGGATCTCGGTGACCGCGTCGGTGACGAGGGAGACGTCGTCCCGCATCAGGGCGGGGTAGTAGTCGCTGGAGATGAGGATGCGCTTGCAGCCGATCCGGTAGCCGGGAGTGAGGGCGCGGCGCAGGCCGGGGTCGGGCACCTGCCGTTCCAGGTGGCGCAGGGCCAGGCGCTCGTGGGCGGCCATCAGGCTCGGGTGCACGGCGAAGCCGAGCGCCCGGGTCTCCAGCGCCCAGTAGATGCCGTCGCGCAGGGCCCGGGCCGCGCCGGGCAGGCGCAGCAGGCGGCGGGCGGCGGGGGAGAAGGCGAAGTCGGGCTTGGGGTGCAGCCACGGGGGCGTGCGCTGGAAGACCGTCACGTGGGCGGCCTCGGGGGCGATCCGGGGGACGATCTGGACGGCCGAGGCGCCGGTGCCGATGACGGCGACGCGTTTGCCGGTCAGGTCCGCCGAGTGGTCCCAGGCGGCGGAGTGGAAGGCGGGGCCGGCGAACGCCTCCCGCCCCGGGATATCCGGAAATTTCGGGATGTGGAGGGCGCCGATCGCGCTGACCACGGCGTTGGCCCGCATGGTCGCGCCGCCCTCGGTGGTCACCGTCCACGAGCGGCGCCCGTCGTCGTACTCCAGGCCCGTCACGGCCGAGCCGTGCCTGATGTGCGGGGTGACGCCGTACTTGTCCGCGCACGAGCGCAGATAGCGCTGGATCTCCTCCTGCGGGGCGAACATCCGCGACCAGCCGGGATTCAGCTCGAACGAGTAGGAGTACATATGCGACGGCACGTCGCAGGCGCATCCGGGGTAGGTGTTGTCGCGCCAGGTCCCGCCCGGCTCGCCGGCCTTCTCCAGGACGACGAAGTCGTGGTACCCGGCTTCCTTCAGCTTCACGGCCATGCAGATCCCGGCGAAGCCGGCACCCACGATCACGATCCCTGGCTGTTCACGCACGCGTGGACCTCCTATTGGACGGTATGTCCAATGTAGGTCATATGAGCGGGATGAGGGAATGGCGAAAAACCGCCACGGCGCCGCGGCGGGTCGTCCCGACGGGACCCGGGGTCAGCGCAGGAGCAGGAAGGCGACCACGCCGATGATCGCGATGCCCAGGACGACCGCGATGATGGGCAGCAGGGGCGACTTCTTGGGCTTGGCCGCCGCGGCCGCCTCCTCCTCGCGCGCCTGAGCGAAGGCGCGGAAGGCCTGGGTGTTGCCCGCGGGGTCGATATGCTGGTCAGACATGGGCGCAAGCCTAGCGGCATCGGCTGTGACGTTTGTGCCTTTTGGCGGCATTCCTCGGGGCAGCCTGATGACGGGACCACCCTGCCCGGCGGATAGCTTGGAAGCATGCTCAGGACCCTCCTCTCGCCGCGCCTGATCGGGCTGCACCTGCTCACGATCGGGGTCCTGGTCGCGTTCATCCTCCTCGGCCGCTGGCAGCTCGGCGTCTTCGAGGACTCCGGCAGGCCGAGGGCCGCCGCCGACCCCGCGCCGGTGCCCGCCGCCACGCTCGCCCCGCTGTCCGCCCAGCTCACCGGCGAGGTCGTGGGCCGCAGGGTGACCGCGGAGGGCGAGTACGACGCCACCCGCCAACTCCTCGTCGCCGACCGGCGGCCCGACGTGGACGCGCCCGGCGGCAACGTCTCCCGCGACGACGGCTACTGGGTGCTCACCCCGCTCCGGCTCGACGACGGCACGCTGATGCCGGTGGTGCGGGGCTGGACGCGCACGAGCGACGACCCGGCCGTGGCCGACGTGCCGCGCGGGCGGGTCACGGTGGCCGGGCGGCTGCGTCCCCAGCAGGGCACCGACAGCGTGCAGCGGCGCAACGAGGGGCTGCCCGCCGGCCAGGTGCAGACGGTCTCCACGGGCGAGCTGGTCAACCTGTGGACGGGTCAGAAGGTGCGCACCGGGTTCGTGGTCGCGCAGCCGCCGTCCGGCGCGCTGGCGCAGGTCAAGGTCGCGCCGCCGGCGACCGAGGGGACCCTGACCTGGCGTAACCTGGCATACGCCGCCAACTGGTGGATCTTTGCAGGATTCGCCGTGTTCATGTGGTTCCACTTCGTACGCGACGCCGTACGGACGGATCGGGATCGTGGCACATCCCCTGAGATGGCTCTGGAAGGTTAAAACGTGGAATCGGCTCTCAAGCCCTTCCGGGTGCTCGCCTACGTCGTCGGCTGCATGCTGCTCATCCTGTGCGCCGCCATGGTGCTGCGCTACGGCTTCGGCGAACCGGCCCTGTCGAAGATCACCGCCCCGATCCACGGCGGGTTCTACATGATCTACCTGGTCACCGTCATGAACCTGGGCATGAAGGCGCGCTGGTCGTGGCCGTACATGCTGGGCGTGATGCTCGGCGGCACCGTGCCGTTCCTGTCGTTCCTCATCGAGCGCAGGGTGACGCGGCGCGTGCAGTCGGCGCTCGCCGCGGCGGAGGCCTGAGGCCCGGTCGGGAGGGCCCCCGCCGCCCGGCGCTCAGCGGCCGAGTCCGCGCCGGCGGGCCCTCTTCAGCCGCTCGCGCTGCGAGGGGTCGAGCATCAGGTAGCCGACCACCGGGGCGCCGATCGCGGCGAGGATCACCAGCAGGGTGATCCAGCCCGGCAGGGGCAGGATCCACGTGACCACGACGGCGATGGCCGCGCCGATGACGTACTTCTGGATGGGCGACATCCTCTTCCTCCGAACGCGGAGCGCGCGCCCCGCCTCTCCCACATTCTGCGTCGTCGATCCAACGAGCGGGACCCTCCGCGGGTTCCCACTCGCGATGTATCGCAAATTCACCGGCTCGTTCAGCCGCGCCGCCGCTCGAACCGGCGCAGCTCGCCCGCCAGCTCCTCCGGCGACGGCCGCTGCCCGGGGTCGCCCGACAGCAGCCGGACCAGCAGCGGCGCCAGCGCGCCCGCGCGGGCCAGCGGCGCCCCCGGCGCGGGCGGGCGGCCCTCCACGGCCGCGTACAGGGTGGCCCCGAGCGACCACAGGTCGGCCGCCGGGCCGCTCCCGCCCTCCGGGGCCGTGAACGCCGGCGGCGTGCCCGACCGCACCGACGGCAGCAGCGTCGCCCGCCCCTCGCCGTCCACCAGAACGTTCCCGGGATGCACCCCGCCGTGCGGCCCCTGCCCGCGCAGCAGCCGGTCCACGACCGCGAGGCCGATCGCCGCCACCTCGGCGGGCGGCAGCGGCCCGAGCGCCTCGATGAGCCGGTCCAGCGGCTGGTCCACGGCCAGCCGGTCCAGCGTCTCGCGGACCACCTCGACCGGCGGCGGCCCCGACGGGCTGAGCAGCGCCCTGATGAGCGACCGCAGCGGCTCCGGACCGGCCGCCGGAGCCTGGCGGGGCGGCCGGCCCTCGACCGCGAAGTGCAGCGTCGCGCCCAGCGACCACAGGTCCGCCGACGGCCACGTGCCGCGGCTCGGCAGGCCGAACCCGGTCAGCGCCGCCCGTCCCCGCGCGGTCAGCAGCACGGTGCCGGGCTCGACGTTGCCGTGCACGTACCCCGCCGCGTGCGCGGCCGTCAGCGCGGCCAGCACCCCCACGCCCGCCCGGGCCGCCTGCATCACCGGCAGCGGGCGGCGCGAGCCCACCGCCGCCTCCAGCGTCGTCCCCTGGACGGCCGCCATGACCAGCCACGGCACGCCGTCCTCGGCCACCACCACGTCCAGCACCGGCACGATCGACGGGTGCCGCAGCGCCACCGCCGCCCGCGCCCGGTGCAGCGCCGCCTCGCGCAGCTCGGGCGGCAGGCGTAACTCCCTGACCGCCACCTCGCGGCGGCCGGACTCGTCGAAGGCCGGCCGCACCGGCCCCCCGGACGAGGGCTCGAGCAGCCGGTAACGCCCGGCCAGCCTGCTGGTCCCGCCCATGTCGAGGTGCACGACGACCTCCGCTACCCTCGCCGGTCACCGTCACGTCGCCTGGCTCGCCAGCCAGGCGACGTGCGCGCTGTGCACCTTGCGCCACAGCTTGTCCTTCTCCGCCGCGCCGACGTCGTCCAGCGGCAGGCGGAAGACGTCGGCGAGGGCCGCGAAATAGTCGCGGGCGGTGTCCAGGGTGACCGAGTCCGCGCCCGCGCCGATCCGCGACAGCGTGAGCCCGCGCATCAGGTCCACGCCCGAGCCGTCGCGCCGCGCCACCGACGCCACCCGCACGAACCCCGACTCCGGTGACGTCGTCAGATGCCGGTGCATCTCCGCGAACGCCGACATCTCCGCCGGCGCCGGGTCGAAGTCCATGCCCTGGAACGAGCCGGCCGGGTCGTGCTCCAGCCGCCAGCCCCCCGGCGCGACCTCCGACGGGCGCAGCGCGTAGGTGAACGGCCCCTGCCGGTACGTGCCCGCCACCAGCGGCAGCGGCTCGTGCAGCGCGTCGCCGAGCCCGAGGTCCACCAGCCACTCGCCGCCCGGGTTGTCCGGCGAGGGCAGGCCGCGGGCGGTCAGCACCAGATGGTTGGCCGTGACGCCCGGCTCGCCGCCGCGCGGCTGCACGCCGCCGACGTGCCGGGTCACGTCGTAGCCGAGCGCCGTCGCGAGCGCCCAGAACGCGCCGTTCAGGTGGAAGCAGTAGCCGCCCCGGCCGCGCAGGATGCGCTCGGCGGACTCGGCCGGGTCCACCGTCGTCGGGCGCTCCAGCCAGATCTCCAGAGCTTCGTAGGCGACCCTCTCGACGTGGGCCGTGTGCAGCAGGCGCAGGCCCTCGGCGGTGGCGGGGGCGCCGAGCAGGTGCGGCAGGCCGATGCGGCGCAGGTATGCGGCGGTGTTCACCAGCCAAGTCTGCACCGTATGTGCACGCTTCAGGAGGTGTGGTCTGCACAGCGCGCTTCTAGGCTTTCCTCCGTGGCAGAGCAGCGACGCATCCTCGTGGTCGAGGACGACCAGACGATCGCCCTGGCCGTGCGGAACCGCCTGGCCGCCGAGGGGTTCGACGTCCGGGTCGCGGGCGACGGGCAGGACGCCCTCGTCCAGTACGCCAGGGCCGAACCCGACCTGGTGATCCTCGACCGGCTGCTGCCCGGCCTGGACGGGCTGGAGGTGTGCCGGCGCATGCAGGCCGCCCGGCCGGTGCCGGTGCTCATGCTGACCGCGCTCGGCGACGAGACCGACGTCCTGGTCGGGCTCGGCGTCGGGGCCGACGACTACCTGGCCAAGCCGTTCAGCATGCGCGAGCTCGTGGCGCGCATCCACGCGCTGCTGCGCCGGGTCGAGCGGGCCGCTCAGCTCGCCGCCGAGGACACCGTCATCAGGGTCGGCGAGGTCGAGATCGACACCGCCGCCCGGCGGGTGTTCGTGCGCGGCGCCGAGGCGCAGCTCACCCGCACCGAGTTCGACCTGCTGCGGCGGCTCGCCGAGCGGCCCGGGCAGGTCTTCGAGCGCGACCGGCTGCTGCAGGACGTGTGGGGCTTCTCCGAGGCCGCCGCCACCAGGACGGTGGACAGCCACGTCCGGGCGCTGCGCCGCAAACTCGGCCCCGACGTCGTGCGCACCGTGCACGGCGTCGGGTACGCCCTGGTGCGGCGATGAGACCGCTCGACTTCCTGGGCCGGATCAAGGTCAAGCTCGGCATCGTCATCGTGCTGGCCGTCGGGACGGCCTTCGTCGTCAACGAGGTCGGCCTCAACTCCGGCCTGTCGCGCGAGGTGCGCATCGCGGTCGCCGTCGTCCTGGCGCTG
This sequence comes from Actinomadura luzonensis, assembly GCF_022664455.2. Lineage (NCBI taxonomy): Bacteria > Bacillati > Actinomycetota > Actinomycetes > Streptosporangiales > Thermomonosporaceae > Actinomadura > Actinomadura luzonensis. The sequence goes on along the minus strand of NZ_JAKRKC020000003.1, from coordinate 85,369 downwards.
ATCATGGTGCAGCTCCTCGCCATGGGGATGACCAAGCCGCTGCGCCAGATGGCCCGCGCCGCCCAGACCATCGCCAAGGGCCACTACAAGCTGCGCGTCAGCGCCACCTCGCGCGACGAGGTCGGCGAGCTGGCGCGGGCGTTCAACGCCATGGCGGCCGACCTCGCCGAGGTGGACCGGCAGCGGCGCGAGCTGGTCGCCAACGTCAGCCACGAGCTCCGCACCCCCATCACCGGGCTGCGGGCCGTCCTGGAGAACGTCGTGGACGGCGTCTCCGCGCCCGACCCCGTCACCATGGCCACCGCGCTCGCCCAGACCGAACGGCTCGGCCGGCTCGTGGCGCAGCTCCTCGACCTGTCGCGGCTGGACAGCGGCGCCCGGCTCATCGAGGCCGAGGCCGTCGCGCTCGCGCCGCTCTTCGAGCAGGCCGTCCGGGAGGCGGGCCTGGCCAGGGAGGACGTCACGATCCGGGCCGAGGCGCCGCCCGACCTGGTGGTGCGGGCCGACCCCGACCTGCTCGCCCAGGTCCTCGCCAACCTGCTCGACAACGCCGTCCGGCACAGCCCGGCGGGCGGGGCCGTCACCGTGCGCGGGGCGGCGCGCGGGGCCGGCGTGCTGATCGCGGTCGCCGACCACGGGCCGGGCATCCCGGAGGCGGCGCGGGGGCGGGTGTTCGAACGCTTCTCGCGGCTCGACTCGGGGCGGGCGGCCGACTCCGGGGGAGCCGGGCTGGGGCTGGCGATCGTGAAGGAGATCGTGGAGCTGCACGGGGGATCGGTGCGGATCGACGACGGCCCAGGGTGCCGGATGGTCGTCGAATTACCAGGGAGGACGATGATGACCGACGGGCCGGAAGGGGCCGGGCCGGAGAGGGTCGGGGCGGACGGGGGCGCCGTTTCCCGGGAGACGGCGCCTGGGACGGCTGGTCCCGCGGCGCTCGCCCCCGCGGGGGCCGTGGCCGCTGAGGGCGGCTCCGGGCAGGCCGGTCCCGCGCCCGCCGTCGCGCCTGAGAGCGTTCCGGGCGGCGTGGAGGGGGCCTGGGCCGCTCCGGCGCGCGCCGCCGGGCCAGGGACAGGGACGGGCGGAGGGCCGGTCGCCGACGGTGCCGGGGCTCCCAAGCCGGCTCCCGTGGCTCCCAGGGCGGCTGCCGGGGCTCCGGGGGCGGCGGCCGGGGTGGGGGTGCGGATGCCGTCGCCCGGGTCGGGGCTCGCCCGGATGATCGGCGGGGGCGTCGTCGGGGTGATGGTCGGCTTCCTGGCCGGGATGTTCGCCGCCGTGTTCGTCAGCGTGACCATCGGGGACGGGCTGGCGCTCGTCACGCTCGTCCTGTGCACGGCCGGGGCGGGGTCGGTGGGCGCGGCCATGGGGGCGGCTTCGGCCCGGCGGGCGGCGGCCCTGGCGTACCAGGTGGCCCACGCCTCGCGCCCGGCCGGGCACTTCGCCGCCGCCCTCTGGCCGCTCGCTCCGGTGCCGCACGGGACCCCGGGCGCGCAGACGACGCAGGCGGGCGGCCTCGAACCGGCCGCGCAAACCATGAACCGGCCACCGGACGGGGCCGGCGGACGAGGGGACGGAGCCGCGGTGCACACGGAACAACCGGGAGGAACGGCGGACCGCCCGGCGGCGGCCGCCGCGGGACAGGCGACGGCGGGCGCCCCCGGGCAGCCCCAGGCCGCGGGGACGGCCGGGCAACCGCAGCCTGCGGGGACGGCCTGGCAGCTCCAGGCCGGGCCGCCGCAGTCTGTGGGGATGGCCGGGCCGGCGCAGCCCGTGGGCGTGGGCGGGCCGCCGCAGCCCGTGGGCGGCGGGCCGCAGGTGGCGTCCTCGGCGCGGCCGGTGGAGCAGGTGTATCGCGGTCAGGGAGGGCCGCCGGCGTACGTGCCGCCCCCGCTGTTCCCGCGCCCCGAGCTGCCGGAGACCCCGCGCTGGCTGCTCCCTGCGGCCGGCGGGGCGGGGGTGTTCGCCGCGGTGGCGTTGCCGGAGGCGCAGGCCGGGCTGGGGTTCGTGCTCGTGGCGATGGTGCTCGGCGCGGCGGCGCTGCCGGCCGTGGTGCGGCGGATGACGCCGTGGACGGTGGCCTTCGGCCTGACCGCGTACTGGCTGATCTCGATGGCGGCGGTGCGCGACGCCGACTGGCTGGTGACCGTCCTGCTCATGGCGGGGGCCGGGCTGGGCGCGCTGGCCGTGTCGGGGGCGGGGGCGGGCTGGCTCGGGGTGCTCAGGGGCGGCCTGTCGGTGCTGCTGGCGCTGGGCCCGGTGCCCTGGTTCCTGGCCGTGCCGCTGAAGAGGCTGACGGCCCGGCGGCGGGTCATGCCGATGGTGGCGGCGCTCGGCCTCACGGTGGTGCTGCTGCTGGTGTTCGGGCTGCTGTTCGCCTCGGCGGACGCGGTGTTCGCCTCGTACGCCGAGCGCCTGATGAGCGCCCCCGACTGGGCGGAGTCGCTGCCGGGGCGGATCGTGCTGTTCGTGGTGTTCGCCGTGCTGCTGGCGGCCGTCGTGCTGGTCGCGCTGCGGCCGGTGGCCGACCCGGTGGGGCCGGCGCACAGGTTCGCGGTCAGCAGGGCGGTGTGGCTGGTGCCGCTGACGGCGGTGAACGTGCTGTTCGCCCTGTTCGTGGCGGTGCAGATCACGGCGTTGTTCGGCGGCAACCGGCTGGTGCTGCGCACGGCGGGCCTGACCTACGCCGAGTACGCCAGGCAGGGCTTCTTCCAGCTCGTCGTGGTGAGCGTCTTCGTGCTCGGCATCGTGGCGGCGGCGGCCGGGCTGCTGCGCACCGGGCGGCGCGAGCGCTGGGTCCTCGCCGTCCTGCTCGGCGTGCTCTGCGGGCTGACCATGGTGGTGCTGGCCTCGGCCCTGCACCGGATGAACCTCTACACCGACGCCTACGGCCTGTCCCGGCTGCGGCTGTCGGTGCAGGCCACGGTCTGGTGGCTGGGCGCGGTGTTCGCGCTGGTGCTGCTGGCCGGCGCGGTACGGCTGGCCGGGCGCGGCTCGGGCTGGCTGCCGCGCGTGATCGTCCTGGTGACCGGGCTCGGCGTGGGCGCGTTCGCGCTGGTGAACCCCGACCTCCAGGTCGCCGCCACGCAGGTGGAGGTGCGCGGCGTCACCAAGCTCGACTCCGACTACCTGGGCGACCTCGGCGCGGAGGCGGTGCCGGCGCTGGACCGGCTGCCCGAGCCGCAGCGGAGCTGCGTGCTGGCCGACGTGATCAGGGCGAACGAGCTGGACCGGCCGGATCCGTGGAACGGCTGGAACCTGGCCCGCGCGAAGGCCCGCGACCTGCTGGCCGCGCATCCCCTCCACAGCACGGCGTCGTGCGAGGGGCGGGCCTCCGGGCGCTCTGATTGAATCTCGGGGTGAGCTTCGACGTAGTGATCAGCGGCGGACGGGTGCTCGACGGCACGGGCGCCCCGCCGTACCGGGCGGACGTGGCGGTGTCCGGCGACCGGATCGCCGCCGTGGGCCGGCTGAGCTCCGCCGAGGCGGCGGCCGTGATCGACGCGACCGGCCGGTTCGTCGCGCCGGGCTTCGTCGACTGCCACGCCCACGGCGAGGCGGCGGTCTTCGACCCGGCGGTGCAGCGGGCGGCGCTGCGGCAGGGGGTGACGACGTTCGTGCTCGGCCAGGACGGGCTGTCGTTCGCGCCCGGCTCGGCCGGCACCGTCGCGTACGCCTCCCGCTACTTCGCGGCCGTCAACGGCCCGCTGCCGCCGCGCGAGGGCGGTGCTCCGCCGGAGGGGCCGCTGAGCGTCGGGGAGCTGCTGGCCTCCTACGACCGCGCGGTCGCGCTCAACACCGCCTACCTGCTGCCGCACGGCACGATCCGCTACGACGTGATGGGCCCCGCCGCCGGCCCGGCCTCCTCCGGCGACCTGGCGGCCATGCTGCGGCACGTCGAGCGCGGCCTGGCCGAGGGCGCGGCCGGGCTGTCCAGCGGCCTCGAATACCTGCCCGGCCGCTACGCGGACGCGGCGGAGCTGGCCGCGTTGTGCCGCCCGCTCGGCGGGCTGCCGTACGTCACCCACATGCGCGCCTACGGCGCCGGGGCCGGGGTCGGCATGGCCGAGGTCGTCGACATCGCGGCCCGCTCGGGCGCCGCCGTGCACGTCTCCCACCTGCACGGCCCGGCCGACGTGCTGCTGCCGCTGGTCGGCGACGCCCTCGCCCGCGACGTGGACCTGAGCTTCGACACCTACCCCTACCTGCGCGGCAACACGATCCTGGCGATGGTCGTGCTGCCGCCGTCGGTGCCGGCCGCCGACACCGGCCGGGCGCTGGAGCTGATCGCCGCCGCCGACCTCGACGAGTGGTGGGGCGCGCTCGGTGACACCTGGCCGCGGCTCACCGTCTCGCACGCGCCCGGCATGGAGTGGACCGAGGGGATGACGGTGCCGGCGGCGGCCGGGCGGGCGGGGGTGACGCCGGCCGAGCTGTGCCGCCGCCTGCTCGTGGAGACGCGGCTGGAGGCGGGCGTCGTGTCCGCCCGGCCCGACGAGGGGCCGGCGGGGGAGGAGTCGGTGCGCCGCATGTTGCGCCACCCCTCGCACACGGGCGGCTCCGACGGCATCTACGTAGGCGGGCATCCGCATCCGCGCGGGTTCGGGGCGTTCGCCCGGTTCCTCGGCCGGCATGTCAGAGAGCTGGGCGACTGGACGTGGGAGCAGGCCGTCGTGCACCTGGCCTCGCATCCGGCCCGCCGGTTCGGGTTCGGCGACCGGGGGCTGGTGCGGGCGGGCTGCGCCGCCGACCTGGTGGTGATCGACCCGGCCACGGTCGGCGACCGGGCCACGTACGCCGAGCCGCGCGCCCTGGCCACCGGCGTCGACGACGTGCTGGTGTCCGGCGTGCCGGTGCTGGCCGGCGGCGAGCTGACCAAGGCCACCCCGGGCCGCGCCCTCCGCCCCTGACAGCACGCCCCTGACGGCCCGCCCCTGCCCGCCGGCACTCTTGATCGTTGTAATAGGGTCGGACGCGGATAAAAGGGGGTCCCGTGCCAGCATCGATCTTCGACGGCGGCTTCGATTTCCCGCAGATGGTCGTGCACCGGGACGCGCTGGAGCACAACATCGCGACCATGGCGGCCTTCGCCCGCGACCACGGCATGGACCTGGCGCCGCACGTCAAGACGCACATGTCCGGCGAGATCGCGGAGCTGCAGCTCGCGGCCGGGGCGTGGGGCCTGACCGTGGCCGGCACCCGGCAGGCGCGCACGGTGCGGGGCTTCGGCGCGCGCCGGATCGTGGTCGCCAACCAGGTCGTCGACCCGGCGGGCCTGGCCTGGGCGGCGGAGGAGCTGGCGGCCGACCCGGGCTTCGAGTTCCTGACGTTCGCCGACTCCGTCGAAGGCGTCGACCTCCTGGCCCGGCACGCCGGGGAGCGGCCGTTCCGGGTGCTGGTGGAGCGGGGGCACGCGGGCGGCCGGGCCGGTTGCCGCACGTTGGAGGAGTTCCTGCGGGTGGCGGCGCACGCGGCCGGGACGCCCGGGGTGGAGCCGGTCGGGGTGGCGGGGTACGAGGGCGGCCTGCCCGGCGCCGACGAGGTCCGGAAATATATGGACACGCTCACCGAGGCTCTGGAACACCTCCGCGTCCGCGACCCGATCCTGTCGGTCGGCGGCAGCCAGTGGTTCGACGTGATCGGCCGCGAGCTGGCCGCCGTCCAGGCCCGCGTCCTGCTGCGTGCCGGGGCGTACGTCAGCCACGACGACGGCTACTACCGCGAGCGCACCCCCTTCAACCGGGTGGACGGCGAGCTGCGCCCGGCGCTGGAGGTGTGGGCGCACGTGCTGTCGGTGCCGGAGCCCGGCCTGGCGATCGTCGGCATGGGCAAGCGGGACGCCCCCTACGACGAGGGCCTGCCGATCCCGCGCCGCGCCGGCGTCACCGTACTGAGGATGCAGGACCAGCACACGGTGGTGCGCGCCGACGGGCTCAAGCCCGGCGACCTGCTGTCCTTCGGCATCTCCCACCCCTGCACGGCCTTCGACAAGTGGCGCGTGCTGCCCGTGGTGGACCAGGACTACCGTGTCGTTGGCACGATCAGGACCAACTTCTGAGGAGATTTCGTGAAAAAGGAGCTTCGCACCAGCGAGGGCGCGGCCCCGATCGGCGCGTACTCGCAGGGCCTCGTGGTGGGCGACTTCGTCTTCACCTCCGGCATGGGGCCGCTCGACCCGAAGACCGGCGAGATCGTCGGCGACGACGTGGCCACCCAGACTCACCAGGTGATGCGCAACCTCGGCGCCATCCTGGCCGCCCACGGCCTGGGCTTCGACGACGTGGTCAAGTCCACGGTCCACCTGCAGCACCTGGAGCGCGACTTCGCCGCCTACAACGAGGTGTACAAGTCGTACTTCAACCCGCCCTTCCCGGTACGCACCACGGTGGGCTCCCAGCTGCTGAACATCCTGGTGGAGATCGACTTCGTCGCGCACAAGAGCGCGTAAGGTCGGCTCGTGGACAGTTCGGTTTACGTCTTCGCCGAGGACCTGCGCGGTGAGGGCGTCGAGCGGGTGCTCGACAGGATCAGCGGGTACGGCGTGGCCGGCGTCACCGTCGGGGCCGTGCACCACGCCGCCCGCGACGTCACCCCGCACGGGCTGTCCCGGCTGACCGTCCGGCACGACGGGGCGCACTTCGCCCCGCCGGCCGACCTGTTCGACGGGCTGCGGCTGACGCCGGTGCCCGGCCACGCCGCCGTCTTCGACGGCCTGCGCGAGGCGTGCGCGAAGCGGTCCATGAAGCTGCACGGCTGGACGGTCTTCCTCAGCAACGCCACGCTCGGGGCCGAGCACCCCGACGTCACCGTACGCGACTGCTTCGGCGACCGCGGCTCACCCGGCGACCTGTGCCCCGCGCACCCCGACGTGCGCGAGTACGCCGTCGCGCTGGCCAGGGCGGTCGCCAGGCTCGGCGTCGACAGCGTCGTCGCCGAGTCGCTGCACTTCCTGCCGCTGAAGGCGCAGCGGTCGTTCGTGCCGCTCGGCCCGATGGACACCTACCTGTTCGGGCTCTGCTTCTGCGACTACTGCCTGCGCCGCGCCGCCGACCTCGGCGTGGACGCGGAGACGGCGCGCGAGGAGTGCGCGAGGATCGTCGGCAGGGTCCTCGACGGCGACCCGCCCGCGCAGGGCGAGGTGACCAGGGCGGCGCTCACCGCCTACGCCGGCCCCGACGTGGTCGCCTACGCCCGCGCCCGCTCCGAGACCGTCACGACGCTGGTCTCCGAGGTGGCCTCGGCGGTCGCCGAGGAGGGCTCCAGGCTGGTGTTCATCGACTCCACCGGCGCGGTCAAGGGCTACGCCGACGGCCTGCCCACCCCCGGCCTGGCCGCCCACGACGCCTGGCAGCTCGGCGTCGACCTGGTGGCGCTGGGCGACCTGGTGCCCGCGTTCGGGGCGCTGGCCTACGCCCGCGACGCGGCGCGGGTGGCCGACGACGTCGGGGCCTACCTGCGTTCGGTCGGCAAGGACCGCGAGGTGCGGGCGGTGCTGCGGCCCGGCCACCCCGACAGCGACTCGCTCGACCGGCTCGTGGCCAAGGCGCGGGCGGCCAAGGCGGCCGGGGCGCTGGCGGTCGACTTCTACGCGTACGGGCTGGCGCCCCACCCGGTGCTCGACCGCATCCCCGCCGCGCTCGCCGAAGCGCTCTAGCCTCTCCTTCAGACGCCGTCGAGCAGCGCCGACACCGCCGCGTCGGCGAAGCCGTCCGGGGCGGGCAGGCCGCGGAAGACCACCCGCAGCCACACGGCCCCCGCCAGCAGGTCCACGACCAGCATCGGATCGGCCGAGGCGGCCAGCTCGCCGCGCGCCACCGCGCGGTCGAAGATCTCCCGTTCGCGGGCGAAGCGGTCGGCGAAGAAGCGGCGGGCGTCCAGCTCGGGATGGCGGACGGCGGCGCCGAGCGCGGCCACCGCGATGTCGGCGGACGGCTCCTCGGTGAGCAGCCGGATCATGCCCTCCACGAGCGCCACCAGGTCGCCGCGCAGGCTCCCGGTGTCGGGGGGATCGAAGCCGAGCACGTCGGCCTCCACCAGCGCCGCCCCCAGCAGCGCCGCCTTCGACGGCCACCACCGGTAGATCGTCGTCTTGTTGACCCCCGACCGCTCGGCGACGCCCTCGACGGTCAGCCCGTCGTAGCCCTTCTCGGCGACCAGCCGCAACGTCGCGTCGAAGATCTCCTGCTGCTTCCTCGGGGCCATGCCCCTCATTTTCTCCCGGCGAACGCGGTGACCACGCCGAGGCCCAGGTAGACGAAGCCGCTGAGGCGCCGCAACGTCCTCGCCCGGCTGCGCAGCCGGCCGCCGAGCGCGCCGGCCGCGTACGCGTACACGACGTCCGACACCAGGCCGAGCAGCAGCAGCGTCACGCCGAACACCACGATCTGCGCGGCGGGCGAGCCCGCCCCCGGGTCCACGAACTGCGGCAGGAACGCCAGGAAGAACAGCGCCACCTTGGGGTTGAGCACGTTGACCAGCATCCCCTCCAGGAACACCTTCGGCAGCGGCTGCGGGGCCGGCACGCCGTCCTCCTCCTGCCCGCCGCCGGTGAACGCGCGGTAGGCCAGCCAGCCGAGATAGGCCACGCCCGCCCACTTCACCACCGCGAACAGCGCCGCCGAGCGCGAGATCAGGTACGACAGCCCCGCCGCCGCGGCGGCGATGTGCACCAGCGTGCCGGCCTCCACGCCGAACGCGCTGGCCAGGCCGGCCGCCCGGCCCTGGGCCAGCCCGCGGGCGGTGATGTAGAGGTGGTTGGGGCCCGGCACCAGCACGAGGGCCAGCGAGGCGGTGACGAAGAGCGCGTACGTCGCGGGGGAGATCATGTGCCGGCAGCCTAGGCGCCCTTCGGCCCTGAGGTCAGGGCCAATGCGGTGCCCGATCACCGGGCCAATGACCTGTCGGCCGGGCGTGGCATAGTTGCTGGCGTGAACGGACTTCTCGTGGGGCGCGCGGCCGAGCTGAGCAGGCTCGTCCGGGTGCTGCGGTCCGCCACCGAGGGCACGGCCGGCGTCGCCCTCGTCGGCGGCGACGCGGGCATCGGCAAGACCCGGCTGATCTCCGAGCTGGTCGAGCAGGCGCGCGAGCGCGGCTTCCACGTGCTCGTCGGGCAGTGCGCCGAGCTGGGCGACGCGCTGCCGTACCTGCCGCTGGCCGACGCGCTGCGCGGCGCCGAGCCGCGCGTGCGGGAGGCCGCCGCCGCCCACCCCCTGCTGGGCCAGCTGCTGCCCGGCACCGAGAGCGCGCCCTCCACCGGGCTCACCCAGCAGCGGCTGTTCGGCTCGCTGCTCGGGCTGCTGGCCGACGTGCAGCCCGTGCTGTTCGTCATCGAAGACCTCCACTGGGCCGACCGCTCCACCCGCGACCTGCTGGTCTTCCTCAGCCGCATGGTGCAGGCCGAGCAGGTGTGCGTGGTCGGCACCTACCGCACCGACGACCTCCACCGGCGGCACCCGCTGCGGTCCGTGCTGGCCGAGCTCAAGCGGCTGCCCACGGTGACCGGCGTCGAGCTGGGGCCGCTCAGCCGCGGCGAGCTGTCCGACTACGTCACCACGCTCGGCCAGGTCGACGCCCACGAGCTGGGCGAGATCGTCGCGCGGGCCGACGGCAACCCGTTCTACGCCGAGGAGCTGTTCGCCGCGCTGGCGGAGGGCGACAGCCTGCCCGACGGGCTGGCCAGCCTGCTGATGTCGCGGGTCGAGGTGCTGTCCGAGCCGAGCCAGCGGGTGCTGCGGGCCGCGGCGGTGGCCGGCCGCCGGGTGGAGGACGAGCTGCTGCGCGAGGTGTCGGGGCTGCCGCTGGCCGAGTTCGAGGAGGCGGTCAGGGAGATCGTCTCGCGCGGGCTGCTGCGCGTCGACGGCTTCGGCTACACCTTCCGCCACGCGCTGCTCCAGGAGGCCGTCTACACCGACCTGCTGCCGGGCGAGCGCACCCGGCTGCACGCCGCCTTCGCCCGGCTGCTCACCGAGCCGGCCGAGCTGGCCCACCACTACCTCGCCGGTCACGACCTCGAAGGGGCGCTGAAGGCGTCCGTCGAGGCGGGCCGGCTGGCCGAGCGGCTCGGCGCGCCCGCCGAGGCCCACAGCCACTACGACCGGGCGCTCGGCCTCTGGGACCGCGTCGGCGACGCCCCCGAGCTGGCCGGCGAGGGCCGGGCCGAGCTGGCCTTCCGCAGCGCCGTGATGGCCGCCGACAGCGGCGACAACCACCGCGCCGTCGTCCAGCTCCGCGCGCTGCCGCCCACGTCCGAGGTCAGCGAACGCCTGGCCTACTACCTGTACGAGACCGACGACCAGCAGGGCGCCATCGCCGCCGCCGAACGCGCCGTCGAGACCGCCGCGGACGAGCGTGCCCTCGCCCGCGCCCTCGCCACCCAGGCCCGCACCCTGCTGTGGAGCCCCCGCCACCGCGACGTCGAAGCCCTCGCCACCCGCGCCCTCGAGACCGCCCGCGCCGCCGGGGCACGCGACGCCGAGGTCGGCGCGCTGCTCACGCTCGCCACCCACGTCGAGTACCGCGGCGACGTGGCCCGCGCCCACGAGCTGGTCGAGACCGCCTCCGCGCACAGCACCGGCGACCTGGCGATGGACCTGCGGGCCCGCTTCCACCACGCCCGCATCCACTACGAGCAGGGCAAGCTCGCGCAGGCCGCCGAGGTCGCCGACAACGGCATCCGGCTGGCCCTCGACACCGGGCTCCGGTGGAGCACCTACGGCACCGACCTGCGCTTCCTGCGCTTCCTCATCCACTACGTGGCCGGCGAATGGGACCAGGCCGAGGCGGTCGCCGCCACCTTCCCGGTGCGGGTCGGCACGCAGCCGGAGGCCACGCTGTCGTCGTTCTCGCTGTTCGTCGAGGTGGGGCGGGGGCTGCCCGGGGTCGAGACCCGGCTGAGCTGGCTGCGGCCGTTCTGGTCCGACGACCTGGTGTCGTACATGTCGCGCGGGCTCGCCGCCGAGCACGCGCTCTGGCAGGGCGACCCCGCCACGGCGCTGGAGCACGTACGGGCCGCGCTCGCGCCGCTCATGCCGGGCGAGGCGGGCGTGCTGCGGCTGTGCGCCGTGGGGCTGGCGGCGATGGCCGCGCTCGGCACCACCGACGGCGCCGACGATCTCCTCGAACGGGTCCGCGTCGTGGTCGACCACGGCCCCGTCGGCGAGGGCGGCGCCCTCGGTCCCGAGGGCCTGGCCTGGGCGCTGCGCACCGAGGCCGAATGGCACCGCGTGCACGGGCGGCACGACGTGGAGCTGTGGCGGCGCGTCGTCGCGGCCTTCGACTTCGGCTTCGTGTACGAGGTGGCGCGCGCCCGCTGGCGGCTGGCCGAGGCGCTGCTCGCGCACGGCGACCGGGAGGCGGCGCAGGCCGAATGGGAGCTGGCCAGGGAGACGGCGGGCAAGCTGCGGGCGGCGCCGCTGGAGAACGCGCTGCTGGAGTTCGGCCGCCGGGCCCGCTTCGGCAACGGGTCCGGGCCCGCCGGGTCTGGGTCCGGTGGCGAGGGCATGCTGACGGCGCGGGAGGTGGAGGTGCTGCGGCTCGTCGCCGAAGGGCTCACCAACCGGGAGATCGCGGAGCGGCTGTTCATCGCGCAGAAGACGGTGAGTGTGCACGTGTCGAACATCCTGGCCAAGCTGGAGGTCTCCACCCGCACCCAGGCAGCGGCCGCCGCCCGCCGCCAGGGCCTCCTCACCTGAGACCGCTCAGCCACGGCCGGCCGCTGCTGGGGTGCGGCCGTCCCTAGCGGGTTGCCGCCCCTCGGCGGCCGTTCCCCCAGAGGAGCCGCCCCTCGTGCGCCCGCCTCTCCTACGGGCGCGCCCTGGCGGCCTTTTCCCGCTCTCTCATGGGCCTGTTCTTCGCGCGGGGCCGGGCTGGTGGGAGGCGGTCAGGAGGAGGTCGCGGTCGCCGAAGTTGCCGGACTTGAGCAGCAGGCTCAGCCCCGACGCCGTACGGATCCACGGCACCCCGCGCGCCGCCTCCGCCCCGATCAGGCCGCCCGGCACCCCCAGCGCGGCCACGACCGCCCCCGACGTCTCGCCCCCGGCCGAGACCAGCCGGGTGACCCCGCGCTCGACCAGCCCCCGCGCGATGCGGCCGAGGGCCGACTCCAGGACGGCGGCCGACCGGTCCCCGCCCAGCGCCTCCTGGACCCGCCGCAGCGCCTCCGGCTCCAGCGAGGAGTACACCAGCGGCGCACCGGCCCCGGGCGCGCGGCCGCCGAGGGAGTCGTACCAGGCCAGGGCGTCGGCGGCGAGCACCGCCGGGTCCTGCTCGGTCAGGGCGTCCAGCCGGTACGCCGGCCGTCCCGCCGCGATCATGGCCTCGACCTGCTCCAGCGTACGGGCGGAGCAGCTGCCCGCGAGCACCGCGGCGGCCCCGCCGGGCACGGGTTCGTCCAGGTCGGGTTCGTCCAGGTCGGGCTCGTCCAGGTCGGGCGCGGCCCGGCCGAGAGCCGCGGCCCGGCCGAGAGCCGCGGACCGGCCGAGGGCCGCGGCGAGGCCGCCCGCCAGCCCCGCCGCGCCCGCCACCAGCGGCGCGCCCGCCAGCTCCCGCCCCGCCACGGCGAGGTCGGCGTCCTCCAGCGCGTCCACGAACGCGTACCGCACGCCCTGCCCCGCCAGCTCGGCCAGCCGCCGCCCGAGCCCGCCGCCGCGCACCTGCGCGAGCGGCACCACGCCCGCCCGGTGCGCGCTCTGGCTCTCCAGCACCCTGGGCAGGTAGGAGTCGGTCATCGGGGTCAGCGGGTGGTGGCGCATGGCGGACTCGGCCAGCAGCACGTCCCCGACGAAGAGGTAGCCGTGGTACTGCGTGCGGCCGTGTTCGGGGGAGCTCGGCGTCATGGCGACCAGCGGCGCCGCGAGGGCGTCGGCCAGCGCGTCCAGCACGGGGCCGATGTTGCCCTCGGCCGTCGAGTCGAACGTCGAGCAGTACTTGAAGTAGATCTGCCGCGCCCCGTGCGCGCGCAGCCACTCCAGCGCCTCCAGCGACCGGGCGACGGCGTCGGCGCGGGGGACGGTCCGCGTCTTCAGCGCGATCACCAGGGCGTCGCAGCCGGGCGGCGGCTCGGTGCCCGGTCCGGGGGTCCCGAAGAACAGCGCGGTACGGAGGCCGCGCCTGCGCAGCGCGACCGCGACGTCGGTGGCGCCGGTGACGTCGTCCGCGATCGTGCCGATCGGCGTGGCGGCGGCGGGGGAGGGGGACGGAGGGGAGCCGGGCATGGCACCGACGCTATCGGGTGTCCTCGGGAAGGTCGCGGCCCACGGACAGAATGATCTTGCCCCGGGTCCGGCCGGACTCGGCGGCCCGGTGCACGTCGGCCAGCTCCTCCAGAGGACGCCGCGCGGCGACGTCCACCACGAGGTCGCCCGCGTCGGCGAGCGCGGCGATCATGGCGAGCTGGGCGGGGTCGTTGCGGGTCACGAACCGGGTCGCGGTGACCCCCGAGCCCGCGGGCGCCGCCACCGGGACGGTCACCGACACCAGGACGCCGCCGGGGCGCACCAGCCGGGCCAGGTCCGCGGCGGCGCCGGGCGCGAGCGGGACCAGGTTGAGCAGGACGTCGAGCCCGCCGGGCAGCTCGTCCGCCGGGTAGCGGACGATCTCGTCGGCGCCGCGGGCACGGGAGGCCGCCGCGCTGCGCTCGTCGCCCGCCGTGGCGATCACGTGCGCCCCGGCGAGCCTGGCGAACTGCACGGCGAACATCCCCACCCCGCCGCCCGCGCCGTTGACCAGCACCCGCTGCCCCCGCCTGACGTGGGCGTGCTCGTGAACGGCCTGCCACGCGGTCAGGCCGGAGACGGGGATCGCGGCGGCGTCGGCGAGCGGCACGGACCCCGGCGCGCGGGCCAGCGACCGGGCCGGCGCGAGGGCGTACTCGGCCGCGGCCCCGCCGTCCAGCAGGCCGATGACCCGGTCGCCCGGGCGCGGCCAGGTCACACCCGGGCCGGACTCGACGACCGTGCCGGAGACGTCCCAGCCGAGGGTGTGCGGCAGCGGCAGGTCGGCGAGCTCCGGCGCCGTCGTGCGCAGCAGCCCGGAGCGCAGGCCCAGCTCGGACGGCCCGAACGCGGTGCCCGCCACCTTGATCAGCACCATGCCCGGCCCTGGGACGGGGATCGGGACCTCGTCGTGCCGGATCACTGACGGGTCGCCGTACTCGTGGATGCGGGCGGCCCGCATGGTGGCGCGGAAACGGTGGGCGTGCTCGGCGGCCCACACGCGGAACGGGCGCGCGCCGGGACGCGGGCTGACCGGCCACGGCTCGGCCACCAGCCGGGCGCGGGCCTGGAGGACGTCGTCCGCGACCGTGGGCGGCAGGCCGCCGGCGACCAGGCGCCGCCGGCCCTCCTGCGGCGGGACCTCCTCCCAGCGCACCGGGCGGCCGATCGCCTCGCCGACCAGCCGCGCCTGCTCGGCCTGGGTCAGCGTCTCCGGCCCGGTCAGCTCGTGGACGACCGCGGCCGGCCCGCGGCCGGTGAGGGCGTCCGCGGCGATCTCGGCGAGGTCCCGCTCGTGGACGGGCGGCAGGGCGGCCTGCCCGTACGGCTCGGCGACCACGCCCTCGGCGCGGAACCGCGGCTCGTCCGCCCAGCGGAGCGCGGCGGCGGCGAACTGGTGCGGCCGCAGGAACACCCACTCCCTGCCGGAACGCCGGATCAGCCGTTCCACCTCGCGCTCGGCCGGGCGGAGCGCGGCCGAGGACAGGTACACCAGGCGGCGCGCGTCCCGCGCGATCACGTCCAGGACGTCGGCGAACCCGCCGGCGTCGGCGAACGGCCAGAGCAGGAACGCGGCGGTCACCCCCTTGACGGCCGGGGCGAAGGAGGCGGGGTCGCTGAGGTCGCCCCAGACGAGCTCGACGTCCGCCGGGAGGGCGGCGGTGGCGGGGTCTCGGACCAGGGCGAGGACTTCCGGGGCGGTCTCGCCGGCCATCCGTCCGGTCATCAGTTCGGTCACCAGGGCACGCCCGACGGTGCCCGTGGCGCCGGTGACGAGGATCTTCTGTGTCATGGACGTCACCGTAGGAGCGACGGACAAGACGGCCAATGTGCTGAAATCCGGGATTCATACGCGTTCGTCTCCCGCGGGGGTCGCTAGGGTGACCCGCATGGACGTGCTCAGCGACGTGATCTCCATCATGCGGACCGGGCGGCCGAACGCGGCCCGCGTCGAGTGGCACGGCACGTGGGGGCGGCGCTTCCCGGCCGCGCCCGGGGCGGCCGGGTTCCAGGTGATCCTGCGGGGCTCGTGCTGGCTCATCCCGCCGGAGGGCGACCCGGGGCCGCCCGTCGCGCTGTCCGCCGGTGACGTGGTCTTCTTCCCGCACGGTGATCCGTACGGGCTGGCGGACTCGCCCCGCACGCCCCTCGACGTCGTGGCGTGCGATCCGTTCGCCGACGATCTGGAGCTCTTCACGACGGACGCGGTGGGGCGGGGGCCGGTCGCGGTGGCGGGGACCGTGACGTTGTGCGGTGGCTACCGGCTCGACCCGCAGCGCGCCCACCCCATCCTGCGGGACCTGCCCGCCCTCATCCACCTGCCCGCACAACAACCCACCGCCGCGGGTGGTGGCGGCGGCTCGGGCGGCGGCCCCGGCGGGGGTGCCGGGGACGGCAGCGGTTCGGGCGGCGGCTCCGGCAGCGGCTCGGGCGGCGGCGGTGGGGACGGTGGCTCGGGCGGCTCGGGCGGCTCGGGCGGCTCGGGCGGCTCGGGTGGTGACGTCGGGGACGGCGGCGTGGGGCTGCGCGAGGCCGTCGCGCTCCTGCGCCGCGAGATCGAGAGCCCCCGGGCCGGCGTGGACGTCGTCGTCCCCGCCCTGCTCGACACGCTCCTGCTGTTCATCCTGCGGGCCTGGCTGGACGAGCGGTGCGCGGCGGGCGAGGTCACCGGGTGGGCCGCGGCGCTGGCCGATCCCGCGATCAGCGCCGCCCTGCACGTCCTCCACCGCGACCCCGCGCGGCCCTGGACGGTCGAGTCGCTGGGACGGGCGGCCGGGCTGTCCCGGGCCGCCTTCGCCGCCCGGTTCACCGCGCTGGTCGGGCGGCCGCCGCTGGCGTACCTGACCTGGTGGCGCATGACCACGGCGGCGCGGCTGCTGCGCGAGTCCGACGCCGGCCTGGCCGAGATCGCCGCGCGCGTCGGCTACGCCTCCGAGTACGCCTTCGGCGCCGCCTTCAAGAAGGCGTACGGCACCGCGCCCGGCCGCTTCCGCCGCCGCGCGGAGGGCGCGGTGCGGGGCGTCAGCTCGTGAGGGCGTGGCCGCGGTCGAGGAAGTACTGGGCGTGGTCGGTCTGCAGGTACGCCTGGAACTTCGTGGCCTTGGACTTGGCCGAGTTGTCCGCGGTGACGATCGTGACCAGCACGTACTTCAGGACCGAGCCCGACAGGATCTTGCCGTACGCGTAGCTCTTGTGGGTCTTGTCCGTCCGCCACTTCACGGCGTCCGAGGTGAGCTTCTGGAGGCGGTTGGCGGCGTTCTTGGCCTCGGAGTTGCTCGGGAAGGCCATGATGAGCTGCACCGCCTTGAGGTGGCCGCTGTAGGAGGAGTAGGCGAGCTGGACCGCGTTCTTGCAGTGGTACTTGGCCAGCACGCCCTCGCCGTCCACGGCGTCGCAGTCGTCGTACGTCCAGCCCGCGACCTTGTCGGCGGAGAACTTGACGCTGCCCAGGCTGAAGTTCCAGTCGTTGAACTCGTCGTGCCGCAGCGGGGCGTCGGCCGAGGACGGCGCGGAAGCGGTGGAGGAGGGCGTCGGGTCCGGGTCGGTGGTCGCGGACTGCGACGGCTCCGCCGACGGCGCCGCCGACTGGGACTGGGACTGCGAGGGGAGCGTGGTCGGGGTGGGGCTGGAGAGGGCGGCCGTGGTGGTGCCGCTCTTGTCCGAGTTGTTGACGTAGACGATCGTGCCGATGGTGCCGCCGCCGAGGAGGAGCACGCCCAGGGCGATGCAGAGGCCGATGATCAGGCCGTTGTTGCGCTGCTTGGGCGGCTGGCCGTACGGGGGCGGTCCGGCCTGGTTGTAGGGGTTCGGGGTGTACGGGGGTGCGCCGCCTGGGGCGTAGGGATTGGGGGTGCTTTGTCCGTACGGGTGGGCGGGGTTCTGGCCGTACGGGTTCGCGGTGGTCTGCCCGTACGGGGCGGGGGTGCCTTGTGCGTACGGGTCGGGCACAGCTTGCGGCCCGGGCCCGGCCTGCTGCCCAGGCACGCCTTGTGCCCCGGGGACGCCCTGCGCCCCGGGCCCGCCTGGCATCCCCGGCGCGCCTTGGGTCCCTGGCATGCCTTGCACTCCGGGCTGCCCGTAACCCACGGAGGCGGCTGGTCCTGCGGGTGCGCCCTGCCCGACGGTGCCGGGGAAGCCCTGTCCTGCGGGAAAGCCGTGTGCGGGAGTCCCGCCCGGTGCCAGAGCGCCGCCGTGCGCGGGAGCGCCGCCAGGTGTGGGAGCCCCGCCCATTCCGAAGGCATTGCCTCCTGCGGGGGTGCTGCCCTGTCCCGGAGCCCCGCCTGGTGTGGGAACCCCGCCCTGTCCGGGGGCGTTGCCCTGGGCGGCGGGGGTGCCGCCCGGCACCGGTGCGGCGCCCTGTCCCAAGGCGGTTCCCTGTGCGTAGGCGGGGGTCGGCGCGGGGAAGGGGCTCTGTGCGGGAGTGCCCTGACCGGGCGGTGTGCCGTATCCCGGCTGGCCTCCCGACCCCGGCCCCGGCCCCGGGTGGCCTCCTGGCGCGCCCGCGTACCCCTGCTGAGCCGGCGCGCCCGCGTACGCCTGCTGCCCCTGCGGCACCCCGTACCCCTGGCCCGGTCCCGGGCCGCCGGGTGTCCCGTGTGCCGCCGACGCCGCCCCGTACCCGTAGCCCTGGGCGGACGGTGCGTAAGCCTCAGCCGTGGGCACATACCCCTGCTGGGCCTGCGGCGGCTGACCGCCGTACCCAGGGCGCTGCGGGCCGGTCGCGGAGTCGGGTGCCGGCTCCTGGCCCTGCGGGGACGGCTGGCCGGGCCCCTGTGCCTGCGGGCCCCACTGTCCCGGCTGGTGGGGCTGCGAAGGCTGAGGAGGGTATGCCATTCCCCCATTGTGGGGCAGTCCATCACCTTGTGCCCCAACTACCCCACGAAAACCTTTCGGTGGAAAGCGGTCTCAACCGTCAGGACTCAGGCGACGACCACGCCTCACGCGCCGAGCCGTACGCCCGTCTGCTCCGCCTTGACCTCTTCGCACGCCTGCCGCTGGTACCTTCCGGGCGCGATGCCGAACTCCCGCTTGAAGGCGGTCCCGAACGCGAACTCCGACCCGTACCCCACCTGCGCCGCCACCGCCGACACCGGCGCGTCCGACTCCCGCAGCAGCCGCGCCGCCGTGGCCAGCCGCCACCAGGTCAGGTACGCCAGCGGCGGCTGCCCCACCAGCTCGGCGAAGCGGCGGGCGAACGCGGCCCGCGACAGCCCCGCGACCCCGGCCAGCTCCGCGACCGTCCACCGGTGCGCCGGGTCGCGGTGCGCGGCGTCGAGCGCCCGGCTGATCGCCGGGTCGGACAGCGCCACCGCCCACCCCGTGTGCTCGCACTTGCCGGGCGTCGTCTCGAACCAGGCGCGCAGGATGTAGAGCTGCAGCATGTCGAGCAGGGACGTGACGACGGTGTCGGCGCCCGGCCGGCGCTGTGCGATCTCGTTGCCGAGCAGCTCGACGGCGGCCCGCAGTTCGGGATGGCGGCCGAGCGTCGTCGGCAGGTGGATGACCTCGGGCAGCGTGCCGAGAAGAGGATGCGCCCGGCCCGGCGCCTTGCGGTAGGAGCCGTGGACGGTGACGGTCTCGGCGCCCGTGCCGCCGCTCGTCGTCGAGGAGAACAGCGCGCCCCCTTCGCTGGGCTCGCACGGCCCGGCCGCGAGGGGCGTGCCGGGGCTGTCGGCCAGCCCGTACCCGTGACCGTGCGGCAGGAACACCACGTCGCCGACGCTGAGCGGCACGGGCTCCCCGCTCGGCGGGATGAGCCAGCACGATCCGCGCAACACGACCTGGAACGCCGCCGACCCCGGCTCCGCCGGAACCGCCACCCCCCAGGGGGCCCGCCACGTGACGAGCGCGGAGACCGGCTGCCCGGTACGCATGAGGGCGACGACATCGCTCAACAGATCCACGCGCCACAGCCTAACCGGTGAGACGATGACGCAAATAAAACGTCCTCCTGATCGTCGCTCGTCTTCCCGCGTCCGCGGCAGTGCGGCGGTTGGACTCTCCCCCCGTAGGAGAGCCCATGCTGGACGCGTGGACGGAGATCTGCTGCCGATCGGGCAGTTCGCCAGGTTGAGCCGGTTGAGCGTGAAACAGTTGCGGCACTACGACGAGCTGGGGCTGCTGCGCCCCGCGTACGTGGACGCCGCCTCCGGCTACCGCTACTACCGGCGCGAGCAGGCCCGGCAGGCGTTGTCCATCGGGCTGCTGCGCTCGCTGGACGTCCCGCTGCCGGTCATCGCCGAAGTGCTCGGCGGCACGCCCGACGCCCTGGGCGGGGTGCGCGAGGCGCTGGAGGCGGAGCTGGCCCGGCGGCGGCGGACCCTGGCGACGCTGGAGCGCGTCATGGCCGACGGGCTGCCCGCGACGCCGGTGCGGGTCGTCACCGAACCGGCCCGGCTGGTGGTGATGGAACGCGAGAGCGCGGCCGGGCCCGCCGACGTGGCCCGCGCCACCTCGGCCGCGGTCGGCCGCGTGCTGCGGGCGCTGCCTCCCGCCCGCCCGCCGGAGCTCATCGGGCTGTTCCCGATCGAGCTGGGCGACGCCTTCACGGTACGCGTCGCGCTCGCCGTGGACCGCGACGACCCGGCGCGGCCCTGGGAGCGGGCGGGCCTCGCCCTGGAGGCGCTGCCCGGCGGGACGTTCGCGTCGGCGACCCACGTCGGCCCGTACGACCAGATCTCGCTCACCGCGCACGCCGTGCTGGCCTGGTGCGCCGAGCGGGGACATCCGCTGCACGGACCGCTCCGCGAGGTGTACGTCTCGGACCCCGCCACCACCGAGCCCGACCGGCTCGTCACCCACCTGATGATCCCCTTGGAGGACCGGACATGACCCCCACGATCACCACCTGCGGCCCCGTCACCTGCCTGAACGTCACCGGCATGGGCGAACCGGGCGGCACCGAGCACCTCGCGGCCGTCCGCGCCCTCTTCACCGTGGCCGGCGCGATGGGCGTCGGGACCGGCCCGCTGGAGGGGCAGTGGTGGGTGGAGGACGAGCGGCATGGGCTGGAGGTGCCGCGCGAGCAGTGGCGGTGGCACCTGCTGCTGCCCCTGCCGGGCGGCCCGGGCGAGCCGGGGGCGGTGGAGCGGGCCCGCGAGCTGAGCCGCGCCTCGGGCGCGTCCGTCGATCGGGTGCGGCTGGTGACGGTGACCGAAGGCGAGTGCGTGGAGCTGCTGCACGAAGGGCCGTTCAGCGAGGAGCACCTGTCGTTGAAGGTGATGGAGGAGTTCATGGCCGAGCGCGGGCTCGTCCCGAACGGGCCGCACCACGAGATCTACCTGACGCCGCTGGACGACCCGGCCCCGCGCACCGTCCTCCGCCAGCCGGTCCGGCCCGCCTGACCCCCTGCTCGGCTGAGGGCGGGGTCACGCCCGGGTGACGGTGATGTCGCCGTCCTGGGTGCGGGCGTGGATCCGCACCTGCTCGCCGAAGGAGTCGGGGGTCTCCTGGGACCGCAGGGAGTTGTGCAGGGTGCCCGTCCCGGTGGCGGCGTCGAGCCAGGCGGCGGTGCCTTCGCGGACGCCGATCTCCAGGTCGCCGGAGACGCTGGTCAGGGTGACGGAGCCGCGGGTCACCTCCAGGACGTGCACGGCGCCGTGCACGTTCTGGGCCTCGACGCCGGCGTGCGCGCGCGTCACGTACATGTCGCCGTTGACGCCGGACAGCCGCAGGTCGCCGGTGACCTCGCCGACGTAGGTCTCGCCGTCGTCGTTGCGGATCGTCGCCGGGCCGTCGAGGGTGCCGGCGCGGACCTCACCGCTGCTGGTGGTGATCGTGGCCGGGCCGGTGGCCCGGTCGAGGAGGATCTCGCCGCTGTCGGTGGCGAGGTCGACGGCGGCGGCGGTGCCGAGGGTGAGGTCGCCGTGGTCGGTGCGCAGGCGGCAGTCGCCCAGGCGGCCCGAGCAGTGGACCTCGCCCGCCGTCGCCTCGCCCCGCACGTGGGAGCCGGACGGCAGCTCGATGCGGACGCGGGCCGTCGCGCAGGCGTCGCCGAACAGGCGGGACAGCCCGGGCACGCCCCACGACGCCACCCCCAGCGACCTGCCCCAGGACTGCGGCTGGAGCGCGGCGACCGGGTCGAAACCGAGGTGACGCGACAGGCCGGACCCGGCCGGCTGCGGCGGGCCGGCGGCGGTGACGGTCAGCTCGCCGTCCGCGTAGCCGACCTGGAGCGAAACCGCCTCCTCGTCGTCGCCCGGGTGCACGTCGACCACCGTGTCCGTACGGTCGCTCGCGACGATCGTCACCTCGCCGCCGGGCACGTCGAGGTGGACGGTGATGGGGCCTGGGGTGTCGAATCTCGGCATGGGTGCCTCCTCGTTGAGTGGCCGGTGGGCGGCGCGGTCAGCCGACCCAGCCGGTGTAGCGGCTGCCGGCGCTGCCGGGCGTGGTGGCGCGGCCCCCGGAGGGACGCCGGCCGGCGTCGAGGGTGGCGGCCAGGGCCCGGACGAGCCAGGTGTTGACGGACAGGCCCTCCTGGCGGGCGGCCTCCTCGACCTGGGACTTCAGGTGCTCGGGGAGGCGGAGGTTGATCCGGGCGGTGCCGCCCGCCTCGCCCGTGGCGGGGGCGGCCACACCGGTGGGCGCGGCGGTGGTGGCGGGGCCGAGGGGCTCGGCGTCGGCCAGGGCGGACGGGGGCGGGGTCAGGACGAAGTCGGGGTCGCCGCGCCGCAGGCGCACCTCGACCGAGCCCGGGGCGAGCTCGCGGGTGATCTCGTCCGCCGCCGCCGACAGCACCTCCAGCAGGACGAGCCGGAGTGAGGCTTCGAGCGGTGAGGTGAGACGCTCGGCCAGGGCGCGGGCGTCGTCACCACCGGCCTCGGCGGCGATCGCGAGATCGCGCCGGAGGCGGTCGACGTACGGCTTGAGATCCATGGTGCCACTATGATGCCAGAATGGCGCCAGCGCAAGTCGGCGCGGTGCGGGAGGGGGAAGAGGCGAGAAAGGTGGTCGGGCAGAAGGTCGGGCAGGTAGATCGGCGGTGGGGCCGCGGGTCGTCGGTATATTGCCGGTATGAGCAGCGTCGAGGAGGAGAAGGGCGGCGAGCGCGACTTCGGCTGGTCGCTCGGCGTGTTGCTGCGCGCCTTCCACGGCTCGCTGTCCCGGGTCCTGGACGACCTGCCGCACGGGCCGCGCGGTTACCAGACGCTGTCCACCGTCGTGCACGGCGACCAGCCGAGTCAGCTCGCCCTCGCCGCGCATCTCGGCATCGACCGGACGGTGATGACGTACCTCATCGACGACCTGGTCGAGGCGGGGCTCGTGGAGCGGCGGCTCAACCCGGCGGACCGGCGGCAGCGCAAGATCGTCGCCACTGAGCGCGGCGTCGCCGTGCTGGCCGACCTGGAGCGGCGGGTGCGGGAGGTCGAGGACCACGTGCTGCGCCCGCTCACGCCGGACGAGCGCGAGGCGTTCCGGGGGATGTTGCGGCGGGTGGCGTGCGGGGTGGCCGACGTGCACGCGGACACCGATCCGTGCGAGGTCGTGGACGAGGTGCTGGGGGACGGCAGGCGGTAGCGGCGGCTGGGCGCGGCCGGCGGCGGGAATATCGCCGGAAGATGTGTGGTTTGGCAACACATCTCCGCTACATACGGTTTGCGGAGCCGCACATCTCCCAAGGGGACCCTGCCGACATGTCCGACTACGGCCACGACCTCCGCTTCGGGTCGTTCATCACGCCCACCAACGCCGCGCCCGAGCAGGTGCTGGAACTCGTCCGGGTGTCCGAGGACGCGGGGCTCGACCTCGTCACCTTCCAGGACCACCCGTACCAGCCGGCCTTCCTCGACACCTGGACGCTGCTCACGTACGCCGCCGCGCGCACCGAACGCGTCCACCTCTCGGCCAACGTCATGAACCTGCCGCTGCGCCCGCCGGCCGTGCTCGCCCGCGCCGCCGCCAGTCTCGACCTGCTCAGCGGCGGGCGGTTCGAGCTGGGCCTGGGCGCGGGGGCGTTCTGGGACGCGATCGAGGCCATGGGCGGACGCCGGCTCACCCCGGCCCAGGCCGTGGACGCGCTCGGCGAGGCGATCGAGGTGATCCGCGGCGTCTGGGACGCGGGCAACAAGGAGCGGCTCCGGGTGGACGGCACGTACTACCAGGTGAACGGGGCCAAGCGCGGGCCCGCCCCGGCGCACGACGTCGGCATCTGGCTGGGGGCGTACAAGCCGCGCATGCTCCGCCTGGTCGGCGCCAAGGCGGACGGCTGGCTGCCGTCCCTGTCGTACCTCCAGAGCCTCGACCAGCTCGCCGAGGGCAACGCGGCGATCGACGAGGCGGCGCGGGCGGCGGGACGGGAGCCGTCGGCGGTGCGCCGGATGCTCAACGTCGGCGGCCGGTTCGGCCCGCCGAGCGACCGGCTGCTGTCCGGGACGCCGGAGCAGTGGGCCGAACAGCTCGCCGCCGTCTCCCTGCGGTACGGCGTCAGCACGTACATCGTCATGGGCGACGACCCGGCGACGTTGCGGACGTTCGGTCAGGAGGTCGCGCCCGCGGTGCGCGAGCTCGTCGCCGCCGAGCGCGCGGGCAGGTGAGCGATGGACCACGGGCAGCCGTTGCGGTTCGGGGTGCGCGTCGCGGCGGGCACGGCCGGGGAGGAGGCCGTGGCGCGGGCGGCGCTGGCCGAGGAGCTGGGGCTCGACGTCGTCCTGGTCGCCGAGGAACCCTCAGGGGACGCCGGTGAGGACGCGGACGCTCCCGGGAGGGACGGCGGTGCGGGGCTGGACGCCTGGACGGTGCTGAGCTGGGTCGCGGCGCGGACCTCCCGGATCGGGATCGCCGCCGGGCCGCTCGACGCCGCCGCGCGGCCGCCCGCCGTGCTCGCGCGGGCGGCCGCGAGCCTCGACCTGCTCACCGGCGGGCGGCTGGAGCTGGGGCTGCGCGCCGCCGGGCGGTGGGATCCCCGGGAGGGCGCGAGGGGGCTGCCGCCCGGGGAGGCCGCGGCGGCGCTGGGCGAGGCCGTCGCGGTCGTCCGCGGGATGTGGGCGGCGGGTGAGCGGTCGCCGTTGCGGTTCGCGGGCGAGCACCACCAGGTGCCCGCGGCCGAGCGGGGCCCGGCGCCCGCCCACAACGTCCCCGTCTGGGTCGCCGGCGCGGACCCCGGCGTCCTGCGCCTGGCCGGGGCCACGGCGGACGGGTGGCTGACCGGCCTCGACGAGGCGCCGTCCCTGGAGCACGCGCAGGCCCTCGTCGACGAGGCGGCCACGTCCGCCGGCCGCGATCCGCGCGAGATCCGGCGGATCGTGCTCCTGCCCGCGCGCTCAGCGCGGCCGGTGCGCCTGCTGGCGGGGCTGGCGCTGGAGCGGGGCATCGACACGTTCGTCCTGGACGCCCCGTCCGACGCCGCCCTGCGCGAGTTCGCCGAGCGGACCGTCCCCGCCCTCCGCGAGGCGGTGGCGAGGGAACGCGCCGCGCGCGGCACCGCGGCGGCCCCCGTGGTGAGCCGGCAGGTCAGGGCGGCCCGGCACCGGGGCATCGACTACGACGCCGTCCCCGCCCACCTGGAGCGCGTCGAGCCGGGCGACGCCGGTTACGCCCGCGTCCGGTCCACGTACATGCGCGGCGGCTCCCCGGGCCTGGTGCTGCGCCCCGGCACGCCCGCCGAGGTCGCCGACGCGCTGGCCTTCGCCCGCACGCAGCCGGTCAAGCTGGGCATCCGCAGCGGCGGCCACGGCATCAGCGGCCGGTCCACCAACCACGGCGGCATCGTGCTGGACGTCTCCCGCCTCAACGGCATCGAGGTGCTCGACAAGGCCACCCGCCGGGTCCGCCTGGGCCCGGGCGCCCGGTGGAGCGACGTGGCGGCGGCGCTGGCCCCGTACGGCTGGGCGCTCAGCTCCGGCGACCACGGCGGCGTCGGCGTCGGCGGCCTGGCCACGGCGGGGGGCATCGGCTGGCTGGTGCGCGAGCACGGCCTGACCATCGACCACCTGCGCGCCGCCGAGCTGGTTCTCGCCGACGGCAGCCGAGTCAGGGCCGACGAGCACGAGAACGCCGACCTGTTCTGGGGCGTGCGCGGCGCCGGGGCGAACTTCGGCGTCGTCACCAGCTTCGAGTTCGAGGTGGACGAGGTGGGAGACGTCGGCTTCGCCCAGTTCGTCATGGACGCGAGCGACCCGGCGGCGCTGCTGCACGCGTGGGGCGCCGCGGTCGAGGCCGCGCCCCGCGACGTCACCAGCGCGCTCATCCTCGGCGGCGCCCGCCCAGGGCAACCGCTGATGGCCCAGGTCATGACCGTGGTGGACGCCGGCGACGCCGAGACGGTGCTGGCCCGCCTGCGCCCGATCGCCGAGGTCGCGCCGCTGCTCGACCACCGCATCCAGATCCTGCCGTACGCGGCGCTCATGGACGTGCCGCCGCACCCGCACGACGGCCAGGGCGAGCCGGTCGGCCGCTCGGCGCTCGCCGACCACCTCACGCCGGAGCTGGCCGAGGCCGCCGCCCGCCTGGTCAGGAGCGGCGCGACGTACTTCTTCCACATCCGGTCGGCGGGCGGCGCGGTCGCGGACGTGCCCAGGGACGCCACCGCGTACGCGGGCCGCTCGGCGAACTTCTCGCTCGCGGCCTTCGGCTCCGCCCGCGCCCGCCTCGACCCGCTCTGGGACGCGATGCGCCCCCACTTCTCCGGCCTCTACCTCAACTTCGAGACCGACACCCGCCCGGAACGCCTCCTCGACGCCTTCCCCGAGCCCACGCTGAGCCGGCTGCGCGCGCTCAAACGCCGCTACGACCCGGGGAACGTCTTCCGCGACAACTTCCCCCTCACGCCTTGACGACTCGGGGCCGCCTCCTAGTAGGCGTCGTGACCTTGCCGCCCGTGCAGCGTCTCCAGGCGGGACCGGTACTCCTCGGCGTCGATCTCGCCGCGCGCGAACCGCTGCGCCAGCACGTCCTCCGGGCTCTGCTGCGGAGGGGCGCCGGCGCGGGCGTTCCTGGAGACGTAGCGGGCGGCCATCACGATGGCCGTGATCACCAGGCCCCAGAACAGGACGGTGCTCAGGCCCATGATCAGGTAGCCCCAGCCGCTCATGTGGTCGTAACCCCACCACATCATCGCGATCACCTCGGATCTGGTCGTCTCCTCCCAGCCTGGGGTGGCCGCCGGGCCGCCGAGTAGGGACCTTCGTCCCGGCCGCCAGGGCAATTCGTACGTCGCGCGTCAGGCGAGCAGCTCCGCGAAGCGGCGGACGTCCACGTTGCCGCCCGAGACGATGACGCCGACGCGGCGCGGCGGCCGGGGCGCCAGGCGGCCCGCCAGCAGCGCCGCCAGCGGCGTCGCGCCGCTCGGCTCGACGACCATCTTCATCCGCTCGAACGCCACCCGCATCGCCTGCCTGATCTCGTCGTCGGAGACCAGGACGACCTCGTCCACCAGGTGCCTGTTGATGGAGAACGTCAGCTCGCCCGGGATCTCGGCGGCCTGCCCGTCGGCGATCGTGCGCGGCACCGGGATCGTCACCCGCTCGCCGGCGGCCAGCGAGCGCTTGGTGTCGTCGCCCGCCTCGGGCTCCACCCCGATCACCCGGACGCCGGGCAGCAGCCCCTTCGCCGCCGTCGCGCTGCCCGCGATCAGGCCGCCGCCCCCGACGGGCACGACCAGCGCGTCCAGCTCGCCGACCTCCTCGATCAGCTCCAGCGTCGCGGTGCCCTGGCCGGCGATGACGTGCGGGTGCTCGTACGGGGGGATCAGCGTCAGGCCGCGCTCGGCCGCCAGCGCCTCGCCGATGGCCACCCGGTCGCCGGCGTAGCGGTCGTAGGTGACGATCTCCGCGCCGTACCCGGCGGTGGCCTCGCGCTTGGAGCGCGGGCTGTCCTCCGGCATGACGATCACCGCGCTGCTGCCCAGCTCGCGCGCCGCCAGGGCGACGGCCTGGGCGTGGTTGCCCGACGAGTACGCCGCGATGCCCCGCGCGAGCTGCTCCGGCGTCAGCCGCGACACCGCGTTGTAGGCGCCGCGGAACTTGAACGCGCCGATCCGCTGGAAGTTCTCGCACTTGACGAAGACCTCGGCGCCGGCCATAGCGTCCAGCGTGCGGGACCGGAGGACCGGCGTGCGGTGCGCGACGCCCTTGATGCGGGCGGCGGCGTCGTGGACGTCGTCCAGGGTGACCGGAAGTGCGTGCGTCATGGCTGCTGCTCCTGCGGGTCGTCGTCGTCGGGTGCGGTGCGGGCCTGCGCCAGGTAGTTGTAGGCGGAGGCGCGGGAGATGCCGAGCCGGGCGGCGACCTGCGGCACCGCCCGGCGCACGGCGAACACGCCGCGCTCGTCCAGGCTCCTGAACAGCCCCAGGCGCTCGCGGCGGCTCAGCTCGGCCCAGGGCTTGTGCTGTTCGAGCTGGTGGGCGTCCACGACGGCGGCCACCACCGCGTCGATGTCGTCGCCGAACGTCGTCGTCGGTGCCGCCGGGGCCGGGACGGCGACCCCGGCCAGCTCGCCGAGGAGGGCGTGGGCCTGGGAGACGGCGGTGAGGTCGAGGTTGACGCACAGCGCGCCGAAGACGGCGCCCGAGCCGTCGCGCAGGACCATCGTGGAGGACTTGACGAGCTTGCCGTCGCGGGTGCGGGTGACGTAGTTGAGCTCGTCGGCGGCCTCGTCGCCGCGGGCCAGCAGGCCCATGCCGATCTCGCTCATCGACCCGCCGACGCCGCGCCCGGTCACGGTGCCCGCGATGGCCACCACGGAGTGCTCGGGACGGCGGAAGTCGTGCACCACGACCTCGCAGAACGACCCCAGGGTGGCCACGATCCCGTCCACGACGGGCGTCAGGGCGGCGAGGATCGCGTCCTGCTCGGCGGCGCTCATGGACATACTGTACAGCGCTTGGACTTTTCGTCCAAGGATGTCAGCCGGCCGGCTCGGCCAGGGTGCCGCAGCGGAAGCCGGGCTCGCGGTCCGGGTCGAGCCGGAGGTCGCCGAGGTTCGTGGTCTCCATCGGGCGGCGGAAGGTCTCCTGCTTGTCGCAGTCGTAGAAGACGTAGGTGCCGTCGCTCTCGCCGAGCAGCATCATCCAGCGGCCGTCGTAGAGGGGCTTGTCGTTCTCGGCGTCGCGCAGCACCGCCCACTGGTCCTGGAAGCCGACGTAGCCGAGCAGGTCGCTGGCCTGGCCGGTGTCGCGCACCTCGACGGCGCCCTCGATCAGGCTCAGGATCAGCACGAAGCCCAGCCCGAGCCCGGTCAGCGCGGCGACCAGCACCTTCATCCCGGCCCGCCCCACCCGCCGGCGGCGCAGCAGCCGGAACGGCACCAGGAACGCGAGCACGCCGAGCCCCACGGCGACGGCCACCATGATCCCGAGGGTGAGGTCGGCGACCAGGTTGAACAGGCCCCAGTAGGTCGCCCCCGACCACAGCGCGGCCAGCGCGGCGACCACCCACGGCCGCTCGCGCAGCCGTCCGACCAGCCGGCCCGCCCCGCCCCGCGTGGCCCGGTCGATCAGCCAGCCCAGGCCGACCAGCACGCAGAGGGCCGGGATGAGGCTCAGCAGGAGCAGGATGAGCGTGCCCAGCAGGCGGCCCAGCAGCACGGACTGGTCGATGCCGGCCTGCTGCGGGTTGATGCCGAACACCCAGTAGACCTGCTCCATGCCGAGGTACAGGACGGCGTACAGCGCGACGCCGACCGGCACCACGACGGAGCCGATGCGTTCGAGGATGCCGAGGATGCCGCCGCCGTCGTCGTCCTCCGGCGTCCTGGCCGGGGCGGGCGCGGGCAGGTCCTTCGCGTGCGGGTCCTTCGCGTGCGGGTCCTGGAGCTCGGTCGTCAGGGTGTGCTCGCTCACGCGGTCCTCACCGCGGGCATGACGAACGGGCTCGACAGGGGGGAGTGCATGGGATGTTCCTTCCGGATCGTACGGGCGTCCGCGACGCCGCGCCGATGTTACAGGTGGTCTGTTCCGTCCTGATGAACAATCGGCTGGTATGGGAGATCCGGTAGGAATCGCGGCTCAGATCCGTCGGGTGGCGGCCCTCGGATGGAACGGGATGGAACGCCCCTGATGGGACGCGTCATCCGGGGAGGGGCCATGGAGACACCGCCGGGGCCGCAGGCCGGCCGGACGCCCGCGCGCCCGCGCACGCTCAGCGTCGCGGAGCGGTTCTGCGGGCCGCCCGGCGTCGTGAACGGCGGTTACGTCTCCGGCCTGGCCGCCGGATACCTGCCCGGCGCGGGCTCGGTGGAGGTGACGCTGCGGGCGCCCACCCCGGTGGAGGCGGACGTGCTCGTCGAGCGCACGCCGGCCGGGGTGAGCTTCGTCCGCGGCGGACGGCTTCTGGTGGAGGCCGTGGCCGCGGCCGAGGACCCCGAGCCCGCGCCGTTCGTACCGCCGGAGGAGGCCGCCGCGGCGGGGGCGGCCTTCCCCGGGCTGGTGGACCACCCCTTTCCCGGCTGCTACGTGTGCGGCTTCCGCGAGGGGATGCGCATCCACCCAGGGCCGACCGGCGTCCCCGGCGTCTTCGCCGCCCTCTGGCGGGTGCCCGAGGGGACGGCGGAGCCGCTGCCGGCCTGCGAGGTGTGGGGCGCGCTGGACTGCGTGTCCGCCTGGGTGCACCTGCGCCCGGGCGACGTGGCGCTGCTGGGGAGGCTGACCGGGCGCGTCCACCGGTCGGCCTTCCCGGGGCGGGCGTACGTGGTGACCGCCCGCTACGAGGGCGTCGAGCGGCGCAAGCTGTTCGCCACGTCGGCGGTGCACGAGCCCGACGGCACGCTCGTCGCGGCCGGCCGCGCTACCTGGATCGCCCTGTGACGGCGGAGCCCGGCTGCCCGGGTCGCCCGGCGAGGGCCGGGCCTGGCTCGTCCTCGGCGTCCCGGTCCTCGCCGCGTTCCATCGCCAGCCTGGCCGCCCGGAAGCGGGCGCAGCGCGCCTCCAGTTCCCGCTCGTCCTGCAGAATCCACTGATCGATCATGGCCATCAGGTGAATCACATCCCGGGGCCGGGCGCGGGTCACTTGGCCGGGTCTTTGAAAAATCCCCCGGATGCTCATCGCCCGCTGGTGAGCATCCGGGGGACCGGCGCGGGCGGCTCGTGACAACCGCCGCGCCTCTTCCGGAGAGACCGACCGTGATCGCACATCACGTTCGACGCCGCCACTGCCCCTGATCCGCGCCCTAAACGGACGGGCCGAATTCGGCCCGCATGACCACCCGCCGCAAGGTCGGCCGGGTGACCTCGGCGAACCCCGCCTCCTCGAACGCCTGCCGCGCCCCCACGTGCAACTCGCCCCAGGTGATCACCTTGCCCGGCTCGGTGACCATCGGGTACGCCTCGACGGCCCGCGCGCCTCGCTCCCTGGCGTGCCCGAGAGCGGCCCTGGCCAGGTGGTAGGTGAGCCCCCGGCCGCGGAAGCCCCGGCGGACGACCAGGCAGGTCACCGCCCACACGCCGTCGTCGTCCTTGTCCTCGTCCCGGCCGAGCCACGGGACGCGGAGCGTGCGCAGCTTGGGGTAGGCGACGCGCGGCTCCACGGCGGCCCAGCCGGCGGGCTCGCCGTCCACGTACGCCACCAGCCCGCTCGTGACCTCGGCCGCCGGGTCGCCGCAGGCGGTCTGCGAACGCAGCCTGGCGGTGCGCTCCTCCAGGGTCGTCTCGCGCCACATCCACCCGGTGACCTTGAACCGCTGGCACCGGCACCGGGCGGCGTCGCCGCTGCCGAGCACGGCGGTGAGGTCGGCCCAGGAGGCCTCGTTGGCGGGCCGGACGGTCACCTGCTCGTCCCTGATGGCGGCATGCGTCATGGGGCGCATGCTAATTTCCTTTCCGGACGTTCTGCTTCCGGATAGGACACGGAGGTGCCATGGAGCCCGGCGCGAGCCCCACGGCCCGGGCCCTGCAGACCCTCGACCTGCTCCAGGGCCACCCCGGCATCACTGCCGAACGGCTGGCCGGCAAGCTGGGCGTCTCCGAGCGGGCCGCCCGCCGCTACGTCGGCATCCTGCGCGAGGCCGGCATCCCGGTCGAGGCGGTGCGCGGTCCGTACGGGGGCTACCGGCTCGGGCGCGGGCTGCGGCTGCCGCCGCTGACGTTCACCGCCGCCGAGGCGCTCGGCCTGGTCATGGCCGTGCTGGACGGCCACCACGACGCGGGCGACGCGCAGGACCCGGTGGGCAGCGCGCTCGGCAAGATCATGCGCGCGCTGCCTGAGCCGGTGGCCGCGCAGGCGGAGGCCGTCCGGCGCACCACGGCGCCGGCCCCCGACCGGGGCGCCGCGCGCCCGGACCCCGGCACCACGACGGCCCTGGTCCAGGCGTGCTCGGCGCGCCGCCGGGCGCGGCTCGGCTACCGGTCGGAGGCGGGCACTGAGCGGACGATCGAGGTGGACCCGTGGGCGGTGGTCGTCCGGCACGGGCGCTGGTACCTGCTGTGCTGGTCCCACACGTCCGGGGCGCGCCGCGCCTACCGGGTGGACCGGGTCCGCGAGGTGGACGTCCTCGACGCGCGCTTCGAGCCGCCGGCCGGGCTCGACCCGGTCGCCGTGCTGGAGGAGCACCTGGCCGTCGGCTGGGACCACGAGACGGAGGTCGTCATCGACGCGCCCGTCGACCGCGTCGGGCGATGCCTGTCCCGCGTGCTCGGCCGCCTCGAACCTCTCGGCGGCGGCGCCACGCGCCTGGTCGGCAGCACGAACAACCCCGTCTGGTACGCCGAGCAGCTCGCCACGCTCCCGGCCTCCTACCGGATCGTGAAATGTCAGGATCTGCAGCGGGCGGCGCGGGCCCTGGGGGAGCGGGCACTGGCCGCGAGCGCTCCGACGCCGGCCCCGCACGTCCCGACCTGATGGCCCGCGCCCGGCTGCGGCTGCCGCGCGCCTGGGTGACGGCCCTGTCCGCGCTGGCCATGCGCCACCTGCGGCGACCCCGAAGTAGCATACTTGCGCATCCGAGCAACTATGCTCCAGGGTGGAGACATCGCCGCTCGAAAAGGACAGGTCATGCCGGATCTCGGTTGGGGGGAAGTCCTCATCATCGCGCTGGTCTTCATGCTGCTCTTCGGCGCGAAGAAGCTGCCTGACACCGCCCGCGCGATCGGCCGTTCCATGCGGATCTTCAAAGCGGAGGCGTCCAAGCTGGACGACGACGACAGCGAGGCCCCAGGTCAGGGCCCGTCCGCCGCGCTCTCGCTGGAGGAACAGGCCCGGCGGTTGGAGGAGCAGGCCGCCCGGCTGCGCGCGAGCGCCGCCGGGACGGACGAGCACTGATCGGCCGCCCGCACCCCCTCAGCCCGCCCCCGCCCGCCTAGACTTGACGACGGTCGGGAGGAGAGGGTGGATGATGGCGGCCAGAGAGATCGTTGATCCGCCGGCCGACGTGCTGGACCAGGCCGCCGCCGTGTTCGGCCTGCTGTCCTCGCCGTCCCGGCTGCACATCGTGTGGGCGCTGGCGCAGGGGGAGTGCGACGTGTCGGGGCTGGCCGAACGGGTGGGCGGGGCGCTGCCCGCGGTCAGCCAGCACCTCGCCAAGCTCAAACTGGCGGGCCTGGTCCGCTCGCGCCGCGAGGGCCGCAGGGTCGTCTACCTCATCGACGACGAGGACATCGTGGCCACGGTCCAGGGCCTGGTGGGCCGGCTCGCCGAGCGGCTGGGCGGGCCAGGGGAGCACGCCCGTGGTCTGGGCGCCTGAGGCGGCCGACACTCCGCTCCGGGTCCTGCGGCGGCTGGAGACCGGCCCGCGCGGGCTCGTGGCCGCCGACGCCGAGGCCCGGCTGCTCGACCACGGCGAGAACGTCGTCCCGTCCCGGCGGCCGCCCACCTGGCCGCGCCGGCTGGCCCGCGCCCTCCGCGACCCGTTCACGCTGGTGCTGCTCGGGCTGGGCGTGGTCAGCGCGCTGATCGCGTCCTGGGGCACGGCGGGCGTCATCGTCACCCTCGTCGCGGTGAGCTGCCTGCTGCGCTCCAACGGCGAGTACCGCGCCGACCGCTCCACCGCGGCGCTGCGGCGCATGGTGGCCACCACGACCACCGTCCGGCGGCGCGCGACGAAGGACGCCGAGCCGGAGGAGCGCGAGATCCCGGCCGACCAGCTCGTGCCCGGCGACGTGATCAAGCTGGGCCCCGGCGACCTGGTGCCCGCCGACGCGCGGCTGCTGCGGGCCAACGGCCTGACCGTGCACCAGGCGCAGCTCACCGGCGAGTCCGCGCCGGTGACCAAGCGGGCGCTCGACCTGCCGCAGGGTGACGAGCACCTGCTGTGGCAGGGCAGCAGCGTGGCCTCGGGCAGCGCGCTCGCCGTGGTGACGGCCACGGGCGCGGCCACCCGCTTCGCCGGCGCCTACGCTGCCGCGCCGGAGGCGTCCCGCCCGCCGGCGTCCCGTCCGTCCTGGGCGTCCCGTCCGTCTGAGGCGTCCCGCCGGCGCCGGCTGGCGCGGGCGGCGTCCGGGCGGCGGCGGGGCGGGGCGGCGCCGTCCGCCTTCGACCGGTCGGTCAACGGGCTGTCCTGGGTGCTGGTCCGGGTCATGCTGATCATCCCGCCGATCGCCCTGGTGGCCAACGCCGTGCTGCGCGGCAAGGGGCTGGAGGCGATGCCGTTCGCGGTGGCCGTGGCGGTCGGCCTGACCCCGGAGATGTTGCCCGTCGTCGTCACGACCGTGCTGGCCAGGGGCGCGGCGCTGCTGGCGCGCCGCGGCGTGATCGTCAGGCGGCTGCCGGCGCTGCCCGACGTGGGCGCGATCGACGTCCTCTGCATGGACAAGACCGGCACCCTGACCCGTGACCGCCCGGTGCTCAGCGGCTCCGTCGGCCCGGACGGGCGGCCCGACCCCGAGCCGCTGCGCTGGGCGGCCGTCAACGGCCTGTGGACGCTGCACCTGGCCGACCCGCCCGCCCCCGACCCGCTCGACGAGGCGATCCTGGCCGGCGCTCCCGACCTGGGCGAGGTCGAGGGACTGGACGCGGTGCCGTTCGACCCGCTGACCCGCCTCTCGCGCGCGCTGGTCCGCGACGGCGAGGCCCAGGTGGTCGTGGTCAAGGGCGCGGTCGAGGCGGTGCTGGAGCGGTGCGCGGCGGGCGAGCGCGAGCGGCGGCGCGCCGCCGCGACCGCCGAGGCGCTGGCCCGCGCGGGCGCGCGAGTGCTGGCCGTGGCCCGCACCAGCGCCCGCCGCTCCGCCGCCGACGTCCACGACGAGCGGGGCCTGACGCTCGTCGGCTTCGTCACCCTGGCCGACGAGCCCTCGCCGGACGCCGCCGCCGCGCTCGCGGTGCTGGCCCGGCGCGGCGTCAAGGTCAAGGTGCTGACCGGCGACCACCCGGAGACCGCGGCCCGGGTCTGCCGCGAGCTGGGCCTGGAGGTGGGCCCGCAGGTGGGCCCGCACACGGGTCCAGAGGCGGGCGGGGGGCCGGGCACAGGGCCGGGCGCGGGGTTGGGCACAGGGCTGGGCGCGGGGTCGGGCGCGGGGTCGGGCGCGGGGTCGGGCGCGGGGTCGGGCGCGGGGTCGGGCGCGGGGTCGGGCGCGGGGTCGGGCGCGGTGGCCGACGCGGCGAGCCTGACCGCCGCCGGCGCGGAACGCGCGACGGTGATCGCCCGCTGCACCCCCGAGCACAAGGCCCGCGTCGTGCGCACGCTGCGCGCGGCCGGGCACACGGTCGGCTTCCTCGGCGACGGCGTCAACGACCTGCCCGCCATGCGGGCCGCCGACGTCGGCATCTGCCCGCGCGCCGCGGTGGACGTCACCCGGGAGGCCGCCGACATCGTGCTGGCCGGCAAGGACCTGTCGGCCATCGGGCAGGCAATCGTCGCGGGCCGGCGCAGCAGCGGCAACATCGCCACCTACCTCCGCATCGCCCTGTCCTCCAACCTGGGCAACGTGATCGCGATGCTGGTCGCCGGGCTGGCGCTGCCGTTCCTGCCGATGCTGCCGGTCCAGGTGCTGGCGCAGAACCTCTGCTTCGACGCGGCCCAGCTCGCCCTCGCCTTCGAACGCGCCGACCCGGCCGTGCTGCGCCGCCCGTTCCGGCTGCGCCCGTACCGGGTGCTGCGCTTCATCGCGGGCTTCGGCCTGCTCAACGCGGCCGTCGACCTGGTCACCTTCGCCGTGCTGACCCGCGTCTGCGACCCGGCCGACCAGGCGGCCTTCCACACCGGCTGGTTCGTCGAGAACCTGCTCACCCAGGCCGTCATCCTGGTGCTGCTGCGCCCGGTGGCGCGGGTGTCGCGGCCGCTGGGCCTGGCGACGGGCCTGCTCGCGGCGGCCGGCCTGCTGCTGCCGCTCTCGCCGCTCGCGTCCGTGCTGGGGCTGGTGGCGCTGCCCGCCACGAGCCTGCTGTGGCTGCTGCTGGTGCTCTTCCTGTACGCGGTGACGCTGCTGGTGCTGAAGCGCGCGCGGGGGCTGGTCAAGACCCGGTCACCGGAGTAAAGCATTCTGTATACACGATCTGTGCGCGGGCGCCGCGCACGGATCCCGGGCCGCACTCCCCGGAGGCACACAGGTGACCGAGCTGACGACATCCGAGCACAGGGCACAGGTCCGCAAGGCCGCCACGGCCAGCGTGGTGGGCACCGCCATCGAGTGGTACGACTTCTTCCTCTACAACACCGCCGCCGCGGTCGTCTTCGCCGAGGTCTTCTTCCCCAAGTCGACCCCGTACGCCGGCACCCTCGCGGCCTTCGCCACGAACTTCGTGGGCTTCGCCGCCCGCCCGGTCGGCGCGGCGATCTTCGGGCACTGGGGCGACCGGATCGGCCGCAAGGCCACGCTCATCGTCACGCTGCTGCTCATGGGCGTGGCCAGCGCGCTCATCGGCGTGCTGCCCGGCACCGACTCGATCGGCGTGGCCGCGCCCGTCATCCTCGTCGTGCTCCGCGTCGTGCAGGGCATCGCGGTCGGCGGCGAGTGGAGCGGGTCGGTGCTGCTGTCCATGGAGTGGGGCGACCAGCGGCGGCGCGGGCTCATGGCGAGCTGGCCGCAGGTCGGCGTGCCGATCGGCCTCATCCTCGGCACCGGCGCGATGTCGCTGCTGGCCGCCACCGCCGGCGACGCGTTCAAGGACTGGGGCTGGCGGGTGCCGTTCCTGGCCAGCCTGCTGCTGGTCGCGGTCGGGCTGTGGGTGCGGCTGAAGGTGCTGGAGACGCCGATGTTCGCCCGCGTGGTGGAGCGGGGCGACGTGGCGCGGCTGCCGGTGTTCGAGGTCCTGCGGCGCCACCCCAAGGAGGTCGTGCTCAGCGCGCTGCTGCGGGTGTCCGAGCAGATGCCGTTCTACCTGTTCACCACGTTCGCCATCACGTACGTGACCCAGCACCTCCACCTGTCGCGGACGATCGCGCTGACCGCCGTGACCTGCGCGGCCGTGGTGGAGCTGGCGGCGATCCCGTTCTTCGGGCACCTCAGCGACCGGGTGGGCCGGCGGCTGATCTACGCCACCGGGGCCGCGCTGCTGGCGGTGGTGGCGTTCCCGTACTTCCTGCTGCTCAACACCGGCATCGTGGCCGTCGTCTTCGCCACGATCATCATCACGCAGCTCCAGCACTCCATGGAGTACGGCCCGCAGGCGTCGCTGATCGCCGAGAGCTTCCCCACCAGCCTCAGGTACGGCGGCGCGGGTCTCGGCTACCAGCTCGCCTCGATCGTGGCCGGCGGCCCCGCGCCGCTGATCGCGACGTGGCTGCTGCACGACTACGGCTGGCAGGCCATCGCGATCTTCATGATCGTGGGGGCGGTGGTCGGGTTCGCCGCCACCCTGGCGCTGCCCGACCGGTCGAAGATCGACATCGCGGAGCACGCCGCGTACGGCCGGAAGTGATGCGTCCCGGCCGGAATCGACGCCGTCCGATGTCCCTGTCGTGATCTCCTGCCCCCATACTGTCGTGCGCCCGCGCGGACCAGCTCAGGGGGAGAAGCCCGGTGGAGACCAAAGGTCAGACGGCCGAGATCATGATCGCGGAGGCCCGCAAGGCGTTATGGGTGATGGTGGGGTTCCTGGCCGTCATCTGGATCCTGCAGATCCCCAACTGGGCGACCGGCTACGCGCTGAGCCGCGAGTACGGGGTCCAGGCCTGGAACCCCGACACCCTGCCGGGCATCGTGACCTCGGCGTTCCTGCACTGGAGCTGGGGGCACATCGAGGGCAACTCCGGGCCGCTGTTCGTCTTCGGCTTCCTCGCCGCCTACCGCGGGGTGGCCAGGTTCTTCGCCGTGACGGCGGTCATCGTCCTGGTCAGCGGGCTCGGGGAGTGGCTGACGGCGAGCCCGTC
Organism: Actinomadura luzonensis; assembly: GCF_022664455.2. Taxonomy (NCBI): domain Bacteria; kingdom Bacillati; phylum Actinomycetota; class Actinomycetes; order Streptosporangiales; family Thermomonosporaceae; genus Actinomadura; species Actinomadura luzonensis. Next base: position 47,987 of record NZ_JAKRKC020000003.1, on the reverse strand, counting down.
GGCCGTCGGGGCGGGCGCGAGCGGCGTCGTGTTCGGCTACTTCGGCTACGTGCTGGTCCGCGGCCTGTTCGACCGGCACCTGATCGACATCGTGCTCGGCGTCGTCATGGCGCTGTGCTTCGCCTACCAGTTCGCCGGGCTGCTGCCGCAGGAGGGCATCGGCTGGCAGGCCCACGTGTTCGGCTTCCTCGCCGGCGTGGCGGGCGGCTGGATCTTCCGCGACCGCCGTCCCGCCGCCCCGGCCCCGTCCGCGCTGGGCGGCCTCTGAGGTCAGCTCGTGATCGTCACGTCCCGCAGGAGGAAGTACCTGAGGGCGTCGGCCTGCAGGTAGAGGTGGAACTTCGACGCCTTGGCCCGCGCCGTCCGGTCGGCGGTGACGACCGTGACGATGAGGTACTTCTTGATCGCGTTGGTGCGGACCCGGCCGTACGCGTACGCGGCCTGCACCATGTCCCTCCGGATGTTCACCCCGTCGGAGGTCAGCTTGAGCAGCCGCGTCTCGGCGGTCTTGGCGGCCTTGTCCGTCGGGAACGCCATCACCACCTGCACCGCCTTCAGGTGCCCCCGGTACGCCGAGTAGGCGACCTGCGTGGCGCGCTCGCAGTCGTTCTTCGCCAGGACGCCCTGCGCGTCCACCGGCTCGCACGTGTCGTACGTCCAGCCGCCCTTCCTGTCGGCCGCGAACCGGACGCGGCCGGCGGCGAACGCCCAGTCGCCGAACTCGGTGTTCGTGATCGGCGAGCCCGGCACGGCGTGAGTGGTGCCCCTGGGTTGTGGCGACGGCCGGCCCGACGGCTGGCCCGAGGGCTGGTCGTCCGGCTCGTCGCTCGGCTGGTCGTTCGGCTGGTCGCTCGGGGGGTCCGAGGCCCACGGCACCGTCGTCGGCGCGGCGGCCGGCCGGGACGCGGCGTTGCCCGGGAGGGACAGGGAGGGGCGGGCGCTCGCGGCGCGGATCGCGCCGTACGCGCCGCCGCCCAGCAGGAGCGCGCCCAGGCCGACCGACAGCCCGACGACCAGGGCGGTGTTGCGCCGGGGCGGCTCGTAGGGTGCCGGGGGCAGGCCGTACTGGGGGAGGCGCGCGGGCGGCGCGTCGTACGGGACCGTCGGGTCGTGGACCGGCGCGCCGTAGGAGGCCGTCGGGTCATGGGCCGGCGGGTTGTAGGAGGCCGGCCGGTCATAGCCGGTCGGGCCGTAGGAGGCCGGGGGGTCGTAGGGGCCGCGGCGCTCCGGTAAGCCGGGCGGGCCGCCCTGGCGTGGCTGCGGATAGGGCGGAGGTTGTGGAGGGTAGGTCATGCCCCCAGTGTGGGAGCGGCCGCCGCCCCCGTCCCCGGCGCAGCGCGAGACGGCATGGGAGTGAACGCGGGCGGCGCCGCGATGCGTACCAGACAAGCCGTAGTGTCCGTGCGGGTGGCCGGGCCGCCGCGCGCATGGGCATGCTGGGTGCGGGAAGATGGCCGCCGAGCCGCGCGAGGAGTGGCGAGCAGGGCAGGGGAGGACGGGCATGGCCGAGCAGGCGCCGCTGCGCTGGCCGATCACCCCGGAGCTGGGGAAGCTGCGCGAGCGGGTGCAGGCCTACGCCCTGGCGGCCGGCTTCACCGGCGCGCGGCTGCGCGACGTCGTGCTGGTGGTCAACGAGGCCGCCGACAACGTCCTGGAGCACGGCGGGGGCTCGGGCGTGGTGGTGGCCCACGCCGACGGCGACGGGCTCTGGATCGAGGTGTGCGACCCCGCCGGGACGCTGACCGACGAGCGCTTCCGCCGGCTCACCGCGGTGCCGCCGCCGCTCGCCCGGCACGGGTACGGGCTCTGGGTGATCGCCCGGTTATGCGATGAGGTGCACATCGACCATCCCGGCGGCGGCAGCCGGCTCCGCCTGCGCCTGAACCGCCGACACCCCACTCTGCACGGCAACGCCGTCCCCCGCGAGGACGAGCACCCCGGCGAGCCCTGACCACGGGCGGCGCCGGTCACCCGCGGCGCCGCGGCCACCGCGACGCCTGCGCCAGGCTCGTGTACGGCGGGAACACGTCGACGAGCTGCGTCACGACCAGCAGCTGGGCCAGCGTGCCCTGGACGCCGATGAGCCGCAGCCCGCCCCCGCGCTCCTCCGCCCGCTGCTGGCTGTCCACCAGCGCCGACAGCCCGTGCGAGTCGCAGAACAGCAGGGCGGCCGTGTCGACCACGATCCGGGGGGCGTGGCCGTCGAGCAGCGGGTCGACGAGCCGGTGGAGGCCGGGCCGGGTCTGCCGGTCCAGATCGCCCTCCAATGTCACCAGGTGGAAGCCGGGCCGGTGCCTGACATCGATCGCTAAGTGGGCCATGCCTTCTGTCGTGGTTCGGTCGGACGTGTGCCGTTCTCCACTACCCAGCGGCGGCGACGGTAAGGGGGTCTCCTACGCCCGCCGGAGTACGGGCCCGGGCGGGCCGACGTGCCGGGCCCCGTCCCCTAGGGCGCATCCCTGAGGACCGGGGGCGTACGCGGCGGCCCCCGCGTACGTGCGGCGGCGTACGCCGGGTGCCGCCCCCGGCCGGATGTCCGCCGCCGCCGGTTCCCGCAGTCTTGAGGACGTCGGACTTCGGACCTCGGCAGGGAGCGCAGACATGACCGCCACCATCGACAACCTGATCACCAAGCTGGCCGCGTGGCTGACCCGGCACAGCATCGACGTCCTGCGGGTCAGCCTCGGGCTGGTCTTCGTGGCCTTCGGGACGCTGAAGTTCTTCCCCGGCGTGAGCCCGGCGGAGGCGCTGTCGGTGGCCACGCTGGAGAAGCTGTCCATGGGGCTGCTGTCGGGCTACGCGGCGCAAGCAGTGATCGCCGGGATGGAGGTCTTCATCGGCCTCACGCTGGTGACGGGCCGGCTGCTGAAGACCGGCCTGGTCGTGATGGCCGGCGCGATGGTCGGGTTCTTCGCCCCGTACGCGCTGTTCTTCACCGACCTGTTCCCCGGCACGCCCACCCTTGAGGCCCAGTACATCTTCAAGGACATCGTCCTCGCCGCGGCGGCCATGGTGGTCGGCGCGCGCGCCCTCGGCGCCAGCCTGGTCCCGGCGCGCGAGCGGCGGCTCGCGGTGTGAGCCCGGTCCGTGCGGCCGGCCCTCCTGGACCCCGTGTCCGGAAAGGGCCGGCCGTTTACGTATGCTCCCCGGCATGGCCGAACGCACCACCCGGGACGCCGCGCTCACCCTTCGCGAGCTGCTCGCTTTCGACGAGGGCGGCATCCTGCGGCTGCTGCTCGCGCCGTCGGGGCAGGACGTGGCGGTCACCGGGATGATCATCGGGGACGAGGGGGCGGAGCGCTCGTACGCGGGGCGGATCGTGCTCGCGGCGGGGACGGTGCCGTCCGTCACCGGGTTCATCCGCGAGGCCGCCGCGCGCGGCGCCGCCGCCGTGGTCCTCCGCGAGCCCCCACCTCTGGACGCGCCCCCGGCCTTCGATGACGAGCCCCCGGCCACGGACGAGCCCTTCCCGGAGCCCGCCGCGGAACCCGCCCGGCACGCCGGGGGGAGCGGCGGGGACGGGGCCGGGCATGGCGCCGGGCATGGCGCCGGGCATGGTGCCGGGCATGGTGCCGGGGAGGGCGCCGGGGAGGGCGGCGCCAGGTCCGGAGGGCCGGCCGTCGCGGAGCGGGCCGTCGCGGAGCGGGCCGGGATCGCGCTGCTCGCGCGCGCCGAGTGGGCCGACTGGGACGACGTCGCCACCCTCGTACGCTCGGCCGCCGCCTACGCCGGGGCCGGGCGCGGGGACCGCATGGCCGACGCCACGGCCGGAGGCGGGCTGGCGGCGCTGGCGTCGGCCGTGGCCGAGTTCACCGGCGGGTCGATCACGATCGAGGACACCGGCTTCCGCGTGCTCGCCCACTCCGCCACCGGCCCCGGGGCCGACGAGCTGCGCCGCTCCACCATCCTCGGCGGGCGCGTGCCGGACTGGCGGGTGGAGGAGCTGCGGCGCAGCGGCCTGCTCCGGACGTTGTGGTCCTCGGACGAGGTGATCCACCGGCCCGCCGACGGTTCGAGCCCGGAGCGGCTGATCATCGCCATCCGCAGCGGGCGGGAGATGCTGGGCTCCATCTGGGCGGCCGCGGACGGCGGCAGCCCGCTCACCCCCGGCGCGGCGCGGGCGCTGCGGCGGGCGGCCGAGGTGGCGGTGCCGTACCTGGTGCAGCACCGGCTGCGGGAGAGCGGCGCGCGGCGGCGCGAGGAGCACGCGCTGCGCGAGCTGCTCGCGGGGCGGGGGGACTTGAGCACCCACGCCTGGACGCTCGGGCTCGCCCCGGACCTGCCCTGCGCGGTGGTGATCGCCGAACCCGCCCCGGCTTCGGGAACCGCGCGCCCCTTTGGTCCCGCGCCCGATCGCGCGCCCGCGCCCGATCGCGCGCTCGCGCCCGATCGCGCGGCCGATCGCGGGGCCAATCCTGGGGTCGATCGCGGGGCCAATCCTGGGGCCGATCGCGGGGCCGATCCTGGGGTTGTCGAGGGGTGGGCCGACGCGGGGGCGGTGCAGCGGCAGGCGGCCGTGGAGCGGACTTTGGGGCTGCTGGCGGTGCAGGCCGCGTCCTACCGGTCCGGCGTCCGGGTGCTGCGGGACGCCGGGCGGGTGACGGCGCTGATGCCGGTCCGGCGGGGCGACGAGCGGGACGTGCTCGCCCTGGCCAGGGAGCTGGACACCCTCGCCGCCTCCCTGCACACCGCCGGCCAGAGCACCGCGGGCCGGAGCAGCGCGGGCCGGAGCAGCGCGGGTCAGGGTGGGATGGGCCAGGGTGGGGTGGGCCAGGGTGGGGTGGGCCAGGGTGGGGTGGGCCAGGGTGGGGTGGGGCCGGTGTGGGTGGGGGCGGGGCCCGTCGTGCCGTCCCCGCTGCGCGCCGCCGACTCCCGCGAGGACGCCGAGCTCGTCATCCGCGTGCTGCGCGAACGCGCCGCCGACGACGACCTGCCCGGGCCGGCCGGCGGGCGGACTGGTGGCGGCCTGCCAGGGCGCGCCGGTGGGCGGGCCGGTGGCGGCCTGCCAGGGTCGGCGGGTGGGCGGGCCGGAGGCGGCCTGCCGGGGTCGGCGGGTGGGCGAGCCGGTGGCGGCCTGCCGGGGTCAGCGGGTGGGCGGGCCGGTGGCGGCCTGCCCGGGGTGGACGGCGCGCGGGCCGGCGGGGCGCCGCGCCGCCATGCGTCGGCCGCTGAGCTGGGTCCGGCCCTGGACGTGCAGCGCGTGCTGGACGCCGTCCGTCCCGTCTGGGAGCGGGGCACCGGCCCGGTGTACGACCTGGTCAGGGCCGACCTGGCGGCCGGCGGCGAGCTGGTCCGCTCGATCGCCGCCTACCTGGACGCCGCCGGCGACGTCAGCCGCGCCGCCGGCCGCCTGGTCCTGCACCCCAACACCCTCCGCTACCGCCTCCGCCGGGCCCGCGAGCGGTACGGCGTGGACCTGGACGACCCCGACACCCGCCTGCTGATCACTCTCGCGGTGCGCCTGGTCGGCCGCGGCCGCTGACGGGGTTTTGGCCGGCAGGCCAAAACGAGGGACGTCCTTTGGCCTGCCGGATGAAGACCGGACGCCGCCGTATGCCCGAATCTCGTTTTGTCCCCACCCGAAAAGGCCCACGCCGCGTCGCCCCGGAGCCCCGTACGTGATCTCAGGCAGCCCCACGCTCTCTCCCAGCCGCACCCCCGCCGCCGCCCGCGTCACCGACGTGGTCCGGCACGCCGTGGCCGCCGGCGCGCTCGGCCCCGAGCACCCGGTCGCCGGGTTCGTGGACGTCGAGGGCGTCCGCGACTCGGTCGCCGCGCTCCACCGGGCGTTCGCCCCCGCGCCCCGGGTGCTGCACACCTTCGCCGCCAAGGCGGCGTCCCTGATCCCGGTCCTGCGGCTGCTCGCCGGGCAGGGCATGGGCTGCGAGGTGGCCAGCCCGGGCGAGTTGCGCCTGGCGCTGGAGGCCGGGTTCGCGGCCGGCGACATCGTCCTCGACTCGCCCGCGAAGACGCGCGCCGAGCTGGCGCACGCCCTCGCGCTCGGCGTCGCGGTCAACGCCGACAACCTGGACGAGCTGCGCCGCATCGACGCCCTGCGCTCCCCGGCGTCCGCGTCCGTGGTGGGGCTGCGGGTGAACCCGCAGGTGGGGACCGGCTCGATCGGCGCGATGAGCACCGCGACCGCCACCTCCAAGTTCGGGGTGGCGCTGCGCGACCCCGGCAACCGCGAGCGGGTGGTGCGCGCCTTCGCCGAGCGTCCCTGGCTGACCCGGCTGCACGCGCACGTCGGCTCGCAGGGCTGCCCGCTGGAGCTCATCGCGGCGGGGGTCGCCGAGACCTACCTGCTGGCGGAGGAGGTCAACGCCCTGGCCGGCCGCCGGCAGATCACCAGCCTGGACATCGGCGGCGGCCTGCCGGTGAACTTCGCCGGCGACGCCGACACCCCGACCTTCGCCGAGTACGTCGCCGCCCTGCGCGCCGCCGTCCCGGACCTCCTCGACGGCCGCTACGCGCTCGTCACCGAGTTCGGCCGTTCGCTGCTGGCCAAGAACGGCTTCATCGCGGCCCTGGTCGAGTACACCAAGGACGCGGGCGGCCGGCGGATCGCGATCACCCACGCGGGCGCGCAGGTCGCCACCCGCACCGTCCTCATGCCGGACGCCTGGCCGCTCCGCGTGGCCGCCTTCGACGCCGCCGGCCGGCCCAAGGACGGCCCCCTCCTGGCCCAGGACGTGGCCGGGCCGTGCTGCTTCGCCGGCGACGTGGTGGCGCACGCCAGGGAGCTGCCGGAGCTGGCGGAGGGCGACATCGTCGTGCTGCGCGACACCGGGGCCTACTACTTCTCGACGCCGTGGGCGTACAACAGCCTGCCCTACCCGGCCGTCCACGGCTTCACGGTCGCGGACGGCGGCGAGGTGCGGCTGGCCACCGTCCGGCCCGAGCAGACCCTCGACGAGATCGCGGCGGCCGGCGGGCTCGCCCACGCGGGCGCGCTCGCCGCCCTCCTGGAGCCGGCCCGGTGACCGCGCGGACCGGAACCGAGCGGCCGGGCACCGCCCGGAGCGGGACGGCGAGGTGGCGGCGGCATGCCGTTCCCGTCGCGCTGGCGCTGGCCGCCGCCCTGGCCGCCGGGCTCGCCACCGACGCCCCCACCGTCTGGGGCCTGCTGCCCATCGGCCTGTACGCCGTCCTGTCCTTGACCGGCCTGAACCTGGTCGTGGTCACCGCGGTCGCGCTCGCCGCCGCCGCGCTGGTCGCGCTGCCCGCGCCGGGCGAGGCGGCGCGCGTGCTCGGGGCGTCCGTGACGGACCCGGTCACGGTCATCGGCCTGATCATCGTGTTCGGCGCGGCGGTGGGCGAGGTGCTGCGCGTCACCGGCGTGGCCGACACCATGGTCCGCGGCATCCTGCGGGCCTTCGGGGGCCGCGGCCGGACCGCGCTCATGTACGGCATGATGCTCGCCTGCCTGGTGCTGGTCGTCAGCCTCGGCACGCTGGCCGGCGCCCTGGCGATCGCCGCGCCGCTGCTCATCCCGCTCGCCGCCCGCGCCGGCTTCACCCGGTCGGCGACGGCGGTCACCATGTTCCTCGGCGGGTGCGCGGGGCTCGCGCTGGCCCCGTTCGCCGGCTCGAACGTCGCCATCATGAAGGTCGCCGAGGTCGGCTACCCCACGTACGTGGCGGTCGGCGCGGGCCCGCTCGCGGTGTTGTCGCTGCTGCTGGCCGCCGTGATCGTGCCGTGGGTGCAGCGGCGCAGCGCGGCCCGCGGCGACCTCTACGACCCGGAGGAGGCCGCCGAGCCGGAGCAGGCGGCCCACCCGGGGGCGCGTGCCGCCGCCTGGGCGTTCGCCGGCACGCTGGTCGCGGCCGTCGGGTACGCCACGTGGAGCGGGGCGGGCACGACGTTCCCGCTGGTCGCCCTGCCGGTGATGGCGCTGGCGACGGCGGTCGCGGCCCGTCTGTCGCCCGGCCGGGCGCTGCGGGCGCTCGGCGCGGGGGCGCGCAGGATGGTGCCGATGTTGCTGCTGTTCTGGATGCTGGCCGCGCTGTTCGGCTTCATCGACCTGGTCAAGCCGTACGACGTGGTGCTGGAGACCTTCGGCCCGCGGCTCGGCGCGATGTCGGCGCTGCCGTTCGCGCTGGCGGTGGCGGCGCTCGGCTGGGTGGGCGTGCCCGGCGCGACGGCGGCGCAGGTGATCCTGGTGGGCGAGGTGTTCGGGCCGCTCGGCGACAGCCTCGGCGTGGGCCCGGCCGCCTGGGTGATCATCCTGCTGTGGGCGTCGAAGGCCGACACCTACGGCCCGCTGCCCAACGCCAACATGGTCGGCTGCATGGGCCTGGCGCGGGCGACGCGGCTGCCGTACCTGCTGGGCGCGGGGTGGGCGCTGCTCGTCCCGGCGTGCGTGCTGTACACGGCGCTGCTGGCCGTGCTGTTGTGACCGTCCGGAACCCTTCTCGAGGAGAGCATCGCGTGAGCGCCCCTTACGACGTCCTGATCACCGGCGGCACCCTGGTCGACGGCACCGGCGCCCCGCCGCGCCGGGCCGACGTCGGCATCAGGGACGGCCGCGTCACCGAGGTGAGCGAGGGTGCCGCGGACGCGGGGGCCCCGGCGGCGGACGTCCTCGACGCCACCGGGCTGGTCGTCACCCCCGGCTTCGTCGACCTGCACTCGCACGCCGACTTCACCGTCATCGACGCGCCCGAGGCCGAGGCGTGCCTGCGGCAGGGCGTCACCACCCTCGTCACCGGCAACTGCGGCATGTCGCCGTTCCCCGCGCACGAGGGCCCGTACCGCGAGTTCGGCCTGTTCGCCGACGCCGTGGACGCTGCCCGGCCGGCCGTCAACATCGCGCCGCTCGTCGGGCACGGCGCGCTGCGGGCCGCCGTGCTCGGCCAGGAACGCCGCCCGGCCGAGCCCGCCGAGCTGGCCCGCATGCGCGAGCTGCTGGCGGAGGCGGCCGGGCAGGGCGCGTTCGGGCTGTCCACCGGGCTGATCTACGCGCCGGGCTCGTTCGCCGGGGCCGAGGAGGTGGTCGCGCTCGCCACCGAGGCCGCCCGGCACGGCCTGCTCTACGCCACCCACATGCGCGACGAGGGCGACCGGCTGGTCGAGGCCGTGGAGGAGGCCGTCGCCGCCGCCCGCGCCTCCGGCGTGCGGCTGCAGATCTCGCACCTCAAGGCCATGGGCCCGGCGAACCACGGCAAGGTCGCCACGGCCCTGGCGATGATCGACCAGGCCGTCGCGGACGGCTTCGACGTGGCCTGCGACGTCTACCCCTACACCGCCTCCTCCACCACGCTCACCTCCCGCCTGCCGGGATGGGCGCTCGACGGCGGCGTGCCCGCCCTGCTGGAGCGCCTCGCCGACCCGGCCACCCGGGAACGGGTGCTCGCCGACCTGCGTCCGGCCGTCGGGCGCACGTTCCTGCCGGAGGGCGTGGTCATCGCCTCGCTGCCGCCCGGCCCGTACGAGAGCCGCGTCGGCGACAGCATCGCCGACATCGCCCGCGACACCGGCGTCGAGCCGGCCGCCGCCGTGCTGGACGTGCTGGCCGCGCACCGGGCCCAGGTCGAGATCGTCAACCACGCGATGGCGGAGCGGGACGTGGACGCCGTGCTCCGCCACCCCGCGAGCGCCGTGGCCAGCGACGGCTGGGTGCTGCGCGCCCCCGGGCCCGGTCATCCGCATCCGCGCAGCTTCGGCACCTTCGCTCGCGTTCTCGGCCGTTATGTCCGGGAGCGCGAGGTCGTCACCCTGGCCGAGGCGGTACGCAAGATGACCTCGCTGCCCGCCTCCCGCCTCGGCCTGGCCGATCGCGGCACGGTGGCGCCCGGCCAGGTGGCCGATCTCGCGGTCCTCGACCCGGGCGCGGTCGCCGACCTGGCCACGTTCGCCGACCCGTGGCAGTACGCGGAGGGCGTGCGGCACGTGCTGGTCGGCGGCGTGCCGGCGCTGCGCGACGGGCGCGTCACGGAGGAACGCCGCGGCCGCGCCCTCCGGAGGCTTGTTGGGAGCGCTCCCAGCCTGTCAGCCTGAGCCGCATGACCGTCACCATCAGGCCGTACCGGCACGCGACCGACAAGGAAGCCCTCTACGACATCTGCGTACGGACCGCCGACGCCGGCGAGGACTCGCGCGAGCTCTACCCCGACCTCGACCTCATGCCCAGCATCTTCGCCGCGCCCTACGTGCACCTCGAGCCCGGCTTCGCCTTCGTGGCCGACGACGGCGGGCAGGCGGTCGGCTACATCGTCGGCTGCGCCGACACGCCCGCCTTCGTCCGGGCCTACCGGGAGGAGTGGCTGCCCAAGCTCATCGACCGCTACCCGCCTCCGGAGCACCCGCCGGCCACGCCCTCGGAGGAGATGGTCGCCCTCATGCACGACCCGGAGCGGATGATCCTCCCCGAGGTCGCCGCCTACCCCGCCCACCTGCACATGAACCTGCTGCCCGGCTACCAGCGGGCCGGGCACGGGCGGGCCCTGATGACCACGCTCTGCCGGGCGCTCGCGGCCGGCGGCGTGCCCGCCCTGCACCTGTGCATGCTCACCGCGAACACCCGGGCCCGCGCCTTCTACGACCGGGTCGGCTTCCACGTGATCGACGTCCCCGACCCGGGCCCGGTCACCTACCTCGGACGTTCGACCGACATGTGAACGAGCCGGGCGGGTCAGCTCGCCTGCCCGGTCGGCATGAGGGTGACCTGCTGGAGGTTCGCGCGGGGCGGCAGCGACGCGACGAAGCCCACCGTCGCCGCGACGTCCTCCGGCGTCAGCCACTCCATCTCCTGCCGGGAGCCCTCCAGCCACGCGCGCGCCCCCTCGTCGGTGACGTGGCTCTGCAGCTCGGTGCCGACGATGCCCGGCTCGACCGCCGACACGCGCACGTTCTTCGCCCCCAGCTCGGCCCGCAGGTGCCGGGACAGGTGGGTGACGTACGCCTTGGAGGCGGAATAGACGGCGAAGTTCGGGAAGATGTTCTGGGCCGCGATCGACGAGGTGTTGATGAGGTCGGCCACGCCGTCCTTGCCGGCCGCCTCGACGAGCTGGGGGACGAACGCGGCGATGGCGTTCATCAGCCCCGTGATGTTGAGGTCGATCTGGTGCTGCCACTGGTCGGTGGCCAGCTCCTCGACCGGCGCGGGAAGCATGACGCCCGCGTTGTTGAAGAGCAGGCCGGCGACGCCCAGCTCGGCGGCCACCCGGCCGGCGGCCGAGCGCACCGCCGCCGCGTCGGTCACGTCGGCGGCGACGGCCAGGGCCTCGCCGCCGTCGCGCCGGATGCGGGCGACCAGGTCGTCCAGCCGGTCCGCGCGCCGGGCCAGCACCGCGACGCGCGCGCCGAGCGCGGCCAGGTGCTCGGCGGTGGCCTCGCCGATGCCGCTGGAGGCGCCGGTGACGACCGCCACGCGGCCGGCGAGGGGACGGGCAGGGGTCTGCGTGGTCATGAGCGTGTGCCTTTCGTCGTACGGAGGGTCGAGCCGTGGGAGGCCCGCCCCTCAAGCACACCAGCCCGCGACCCGGTCGGGGGCCGCCGAGCGGGCCCTGACCAGGCAGGTAACGGTGAGGCAGGTACTGGCAGGGCCACCTACGCCGGCGCTCGGCCGGCCCGGCGCGGCGACAATGGGAGGCATGGACCGTAGCCGCGAGCTCGCCGACTTCCTCCGCTCCCGCCGCGCCCGCATCACCCCCGAGAGCACCGGGCTGCCGGCCGACGGCCGTCCACGCCGCGTGCCCGGCCTGCGCCGCGACGAGGTCGCCCGCCTGGCCAGGGTCAGCACCGAGTACTACACCCGCCTCGAACAGGGCCGCGCCGGCAACCCGTCGCCCGAGGTCACCGCGGCCCTCGCGCAGGCGCTCCAGCTCGACGCCGTCGAACGCGAGCACCTGGCCGACCTGCTGACGCGGCCGGGCCGCCGGGCGCCGGCCCCGGTCAGCCCGCAGCGGGTGCGGCCGGGGCTGCACCTGATGTTGCAGACGCTCGACCACGTGCCCGCGTTCATCCTCGGCCGCCGCACCGACGTGCTGGCCGCCAACCGCCTGGCCCGCGAGGTCCTGACCGACTTCGAGGCCCTGCCGGTGCCGCGGCGCAACCTCGCCCGCTGGTACCTCCTCGACCCCGAGGCCCGCGAGCGCACCGGCGACTGGGCGCGCATCGCCGCCGAGACCGTCGCCGTCCTGCGGCTCGAAGCCGGCCGCTACCCGGAGGACCGCCGGCTCGCCGACCTGGTGGGCGAGCTCACGCTGCGCTCGCCCGAGTTCAGCACCTGGTGGACCGACCACCGGGTGCTGCGCCGCACCCACGGCTCCAAGACCTACCACCATCCGCTCGTCGGCGAGCTGCACTTCTCCTACGAGTCGCTGCAGCCGGCCGGCGACGCCGAGCAGACCCTGTGCGTCTACAACGTCGAGCCCGGCTCGGCCACCGCCGAGGCCCTTCAGCTCCTCGCCGGCTGGACGGCTCCGCAGGAGGGCATTTCCATGATCAATCAAGATCATTAGCCTCGGCGGCATGGAGACCTTCATCAGCGTCGCCCGGCCCGAGGACGTCCCCGCGCTCATCCGGTCGGCCGCCGCGCTCTTCCGCGAGGACGGCGGCCGGCGCGACCCCCACGCCCAGTTGCGTCGTCCCGACGAGCTGCGGCCGGGGGCGGTCGTGGCCGTGCTGGTCAGCATGCGGGTGGCCGAGGAGCTGCGCGGGCAGGGCGGGGGTTCGAGCCCACGAGGTCACGCTCACCCGGCCGATCTGACGGCCCCCTCCCACGTCCGCAGATACGACTCGGCCCCCGCCGCGAGGTCGCGGACCAGGTCGGGGCCGGCGATCAGGCGCATGTCCTCGATCCAGTCCGGATAGAGGCCGTAGTTGGCGACGCCGTCCACGTTGACGTCCCAGACGCGGTCGCCGGTGCGCAGCCGGTCGAGGCGCGCGCTGCCGTCGTAGGAGGTGAACGGGTACGTCACCGGGTTCGCGGCGTTGCCGGCGCGCGGGGCGGGCAGCCGGCCCATGCCGTTGACGTCCGAGCCGTAGCCGTAGCCGGCGACCTGGTACTGCTGCCGCAGCGGGACCGTGCGCCGCCACTCGGCGACGAAGTCGGCGGCGTCGTGACCGTACTGCGTGATCATCCCGCCGAGAGCGTAGATCCGGGCGAAGAAGCCCGGGTCGGCCCAGCTGTGGGAGGAGATCACGCCCGGGTAGCGGGCGGCCTCCAGCAGGTCGAGCGTGCGGGCGGCGGCCTTGACGCTCATGTGGTCGAGCTCCACCAGCATGCCGCGCCGGATCATGCCCTGCACCATGTACTCGCCGAGCGCGGTCAGGCCGCGGGTGTTGCAGTGCGGGGCGGGCGGGTACAGCGGCAGCGACACGCCCGGGGGCAGCAGTCGCGCGATCTGGTCGGGGAGCACGCCGGCCGGGTCGATCGTGTTGTCGTGCTGCGGGCCGGTGCAGGTGCGGGCCTGCCAGAAGGAGCCGGTGGCGAGCAGGTTGCCGACGTTCACGATCGCGCCCTGGGTGCCGGAGTCGAAGCGCACGCCGCACAGGGCGTTGTCGTACTTGTGGCAGACGAACATGCTGCGCACGCCGAGCGCGTACATCTCGTCGAGGCCGCGGTCGATCTGCGCCTTCGTGCACTGCGGGACGCCGAGGACCTGGCGGCAGCCGAACGGCTCGGACGTCTCGATCCCGAGGACGACGGCCAGCTTGCCCGCCGCGATCACCCGCCTGGCCTCGGCGGGGTCGTTCACGATGCGGAACCAGCCCTGCCCGGGGCCGCCCGCCTCCGCGTCGATGTGGTCCTGCAGCTCGCGGGCCCGCTGAGCCTGGAGGCGGATGGAGGCCATCTCGCCGCAGGAGTACTTCTTCAGCGGGTAGATCGCGCAGAGCTGCCGGTTGGCCACCAGGTCGTTGACCAGCACCCGCAGACCGGCCCGCCAGGCGCGCTCGACCCACGTGTAGTACGCCTGCTGGTGGGTCAGCGAGTCGTAGGCGGGCCAGTCGCGGAACGTCGGCCAGCCCACCGGGTCGTGGGTGCCGGTCGGGGAGCCGGTGCGGGTGAAGTTCTCGTACCAGGCCAGTTCGCCGTTGGGGTAGTGGTCGAGGCAGTCGGTCAGGGCGCGTGCGATGCCCCCGGGGTCGAACGGCTTGCCGCACATGAGCAGCCCGCCGAACGCCTCGTAGGAGAACAGGTGCGCGTGGGCGTCGACGAAGCCGCTCACCGGGGCGTCGGCGGCGGCCACGGCGCGCGCGGCCGCGACCCGCGCCCGTGCCGCGCCCTCGCCGGTCATGGCCGGGAGGCCGGCCAGGGCTGGGCTGCCGGCGCGGGTTGGGCTGCCGGCCAGGGCTGGGCTGCCGGCGCCGGTTGGGCTGCCGGCCAGGGCTGGGCTGTCGGTCAGGGCTGGGCTGCCGGCGAGAGCCGGGGCGGCGGGCGCGATCAGCGCGCCGGTCAGCAGGAGGACGGCGGCGGCCGTCCTGTGGGCGAGTCGGTGGAGCACGGGACCACCTCCCAGGTGCCGGTACCGGGGTTGCCGCAAGCATCCATCGCGGCCGGTGGTTGGGCAATACCGAACATGAGCCGGTCTCATCTGCGCTGGCGGACCAGGCTGGAGCGGCCGGACTTGTCCCGGGGGCGCGGGATCTCGCCGCGTCGCCGGGAATCCCCTGGCGGGGACGCGACGCCTGCCTCAGGACGAGGCGTCGCGGCCACCGCTGCCCCCAGAGGTCACGGGACGAGGACGGTCTTGCCCGCCAGCCGCCCCGAGGCCGCCTCGTCGTGCACGGCGGCCAGGTCGGCCAGCGGACGCCGGCCGGCCACGTGGATGCGCAGCTCACCGGCGTCCACCCGGGCGACCAGCTCGGCGAGCTGGGCGGCGTCGCTGCGGGCGAAGACCCGCACGGTCCGCACGCCGCGCCCCGCGTCCTCCGGCCCCGGCGTGGTGGTGCTGACGAACGCGCCGCCGTCCGCGACCAGGTCCACGAGCCGCGCGGTCTCCTCCGGGCTGGTGGGCGCCAGGTTGAGCACGACGTCGAACCGCTGCTCGGCCGCCGCCTCCGGCAACGCCACGGCGGTGCGGTCCAGGACGCGGTCGGCTCCGTAGGAACGGACGCGCTCGATGCTGCGCGGGCCGGCCGTCGCGGTCACGACGGCTCCGGCCCGCTTGGCGAGCTGGACGGCGTACCCGCCGACCGCGCCGCCCGCCCCGTGGATGAGCACGCTCTGGCCCGCCGTCAGCCCGCCGTGCTCGAACAGCGACTGCCACGCCGTCAGCCCGGTCGCGGGCAGCGCGGCGGCGTCGGCGAGGTCGCCGGTGCGGGGTGCGGCGGCCAGCGCGTCGGCCGGGGCGGCGACGTACTCGGCGGCGGCTCCGGGTGCGGCCATGGGGAGGAAGGCCACCACGGCGTCCCCGGGCCGCCAGCGGGTGACGCCCTCGCCGGCCTCGGTGACGACGCCCGCCACGTCGAAGTTCGGGATGTGCGGGAAGTCCACCGGGAACACCTGCGCCAGGTGCCCGGCGCGGATCGCGAGGTCCACCGGGTTGAACGAGGTGCCGGCCACCTTCACCACGACCTGGCCCGGCCCGGCCACCGGCCGCTCGGCGTCCTCGTGCACCAGGACCCGGCTGTCGCCGTACGAGTGGTAACGCACTGCCTTCATGACTGATCTCCTCACCGTTGTGCTTCGAACTCGAAGCACTTTGAGAGTAACTTGCTTCGATTTCGAAGCGATACCCTCGGAGGGAGTGACCTTCGTCACCTTGCTACGAATTCGAAGCAGATACGGTGGAGGAATGACCGACACGCACGCGGGCGCCGACCCGGACGCCGACGGCGTCGAACCGCTCGCGCCCCGGCAGCTGGGCGCCTACTTCGCGCTCATGGAAGCCGTCAGCCTGCTCCAGCACGGCGTCGAGCAGCAGTTGCGCGCCGAAGGGGACCTCAGCTACGTGCAGTTCCAGCTCCTCGCCCGCCTCACCGACGCCGGCGGGCCGCTCACCATGACGCAGCTCGCCGACGGGGTCGTCTACAGCCGGAGCGGGCTGACGTACCAGGCCGGGCTGCTGGAGAAGGCCGGCCTCATCAGCCGTGGCACCTTCCCCGAGGACGAGCGGGCCATCCTGGTCACCATCACCGACAAGGGCGCGGCCCTGGTCCGGCGCCTCCTGCCGGGGCACGTGGAGGTCGTCCGGCGCCTGCTGTTCGACGCGCTGGCCGATGACGACCTGCACCACCTCGGCGACATCATGTCCCGCGTGCGCGACCACATGCGCGCCCAGCCGCCCCGCTCCGCCGCGCCTCGGAAGCGCCGCCAGGCGAGGTGAGAGCCGGCGACGTCGCGGGGTCGTCCGGTGCCGGCGTCAGCGGCGACGCGCGATGTGCGCGGGCCGGGGCCCAGAGGAGCACGGCGACCACGGTGTACGCGAGCGCGACCGTCGCCACCACCCGCGCCCAGCGCCGCCCCGCCGGGAGCTCCCACGCGAGCAGGAGGTGGAGCGCGGCCATCAGGACGTGCACGACGAGTGAGCCGGCGACGCCTCCCCCGACGGCGGCCCGGGTCGGCGCGAAGGCGCGGCCGGTGAACGCCTCGACCGTCTCCTCCCGGTTGAGGATGACCAGGAGGGCGATGAGGAGCCGGAAGGCGGGCGGGGTTCAGGCGGGGGGTCGCGGGCGGTGGGTGGACCAGGCGGCCCAGTGGGTGGCGTAGGGGCCGTCGGCGGTGCGGAGGTCGTCGTGGGAGCCGCGTTCCACGATCCGGCCGTCCTCCAGGACGACCACGGTGTCGGCGGTGGCGGCCTGGGTGAGGCGGTGGGCGACGATGAGGGCGGTGCGGCCGTCCACGGCGCGTTCGACGGCGCGCTCCAGGACGCGGGCGCCCACGCTGCCGGCCTCGGCCGTCGCCTCGTCGAGGATCGCCACGGCCGGGTCGGCCAGGACCAGCCGGGCCAGGGCGAGCTGTTGCCGCTGCGCGCCGGTCAGGCGGTGGCCGCCCTCGCCGACGACGGTGGCGAGGCCGTCGGGCAGCGCCTCCACCCAGGTGAGGGCGTCCACCGTGGACAGGGCGGCGCGCAGGTCGTCGTCGGTGGCGTCCGGGCGGGCCAGGCGCAGGTCGTCGGCCAGGGGGCCGGCGAAGACGTGCACCTCCTGGGTCACCATGGCGACGCCGGGCGGCTTCTCGACGACGCCGGCGGTGGGCTCGTGCACGCCGGCGACCAGCTTGGCCAGCGTGGTCTTGCCCGCGCCGCTCGCGCCGACCAGGGCCACGCGTTCTCCCGGGCGGATGGCGAGGTCGATGCCGCGCAGGACCGGGCGGCCGGGCTCGTAGGCGTGGGTGAGGCCGCGCACGGTCACCCCCGCGTGGTTCCCGGTGGGTTCGGGGGGCGGGCCGGGCTCGTGGTCCGGCGCGGTGACGCCGACGATGCGGGCGAGGGCGGCTGTCGCCGACTGGGCGTCGTCGAGCAGGGCGAGCGCGGTGTTGATCGGGCCGAACAGGTTGTGGAAGTACAGGGCGGCGGCCGTGGCGGTGCCGATGGTGGCCGAGCCGTCGCGGACCAGCAGGACGCCGGCCGCGAGGACGGCGGCGAGGCCGACGTACTCGGCCACGTGCAGGCGGCTGTAGAAGCGCAGCATCAGGCCGACCCCGCGCATCGTCAGCTCCACCGCGGCGCGTGAGCGGCCCGTGACCCGCTCCAGGTGCTCGGCCTCGCTCCGGAAGGCCCGCACGGTGGACGCCCCCGCGATGGTGTCGAGCAGTTGTTGTTGCTGCTCGCCGACCGCCAGCCGCTCGGCGGCGTAGATCGGGACGGCGTGGCGGAGGTACCAGCGGGCGGTGTGCGCCTGCACGGGCACGGCCAGCAGCGCCGCCACCAGGAACCGCCAGTCGAGCAGGGCCAGGGCGGCCAGCGTCAGGACGATCGACAGCAGCGACCCGGCCAGCGCGGGCAGCGCCGTGCGCACGGCCTCGGCCACGCGCGCCACGTCGCCCGTCACCCGGGCGGTCAGGTCGCCGGAGCCCGCGCGCTCGGCGCGTTCCAGGGGCAGCGCGAGGGCGCGGGCGACGAAGCGTTCCCGCAGGTCGGCCAGGGCGGTCTCGCCCAGCTTGGCCACCAGCGTCAGACCCCACGCGGTGAGCGCGCCCTGGGCCAGGCCGACGAGGACCAGCAGCCCGGCGGGCGCGGCCAGCGCGGTGGCGGGCTCGTGGCCCGCCACCTGGTCGACGAGGTGGCCGAGCAGCGGCTGGATGAGCAGGCCCACGGAGGTGGCCGCGATGAGCAGGCCGAAACCGGCGAGGGCGGTGCGGCGGTGCGGGCGGACGAGGTCCCGGACGGCCGCGCGGGTGCGGGCCGGGGAGGCGGTGGGCAGCGGCTCCCGGGCGGAGGGATCGGGTGACGGCTCCCGGTCGTGGTGGGCGGGCGGCTTCTGCGGTTGGGGCGGGGCCGACTGGGGCGGGACCGACTGGGGCGGGGCCGAATGGGGCTGGGCCGGGGCCGGGTGGGGCTGAGGCTGGGCCGAATGGGGCTGGGGCTGAGGCTGGGCCGAATGGGGCTGGGGCTGGGGCGGGGCCGAGTGGGGCTGGGGCGGGGTGGGGGTCATGGGAGTACCGTCGCCTGGTAGCCGGGGTTGCGTTCGAGCAGGTCGGTGTGGGGGGCGGTGTCGGTGACGCGGCCGTCGTGCAGGAGCAGCACGCGGTCGGTCACGGCGAGCAGCGCGGGGCTGGTGGTCACGAGCACCGTGGTGCGGTTCCGGCGCAGACGCCGGATGCCGTCCGCGATGCGCGCCTCGGTGACGGCGTCCACGGCGGTGGTGGGGTCGTGCAGGACGAGGACCGGGCGTGCGGCGGCGAGGGCCCTGGCCAGGGCGACGCGCTGGCGCTGGCCGCCGGACAGGGAGCCGCCGCGTTCGCTGACGGGGGTGTCGGGCGGCAGGTCGGTCGCGCAGGCGGCGGCCAGCGCGTCCGCCGGCGGGGCGGTGGCGGCGGGCGGGCGGACGTTCGTGGTGATGGTGCCCTCGAAGAGCACGGCCTCGTGCTCGGCCACCAGCACCGCCTCCCGCAGCCGCCCCGGGTCCAGCTCGCGCAGCGGCACCCCGTCCAGCTCGACCGTCCCGGACTCGGGGTCGGCGTGGCGGCCGAGGCAGCGCACCAGGGACGCGGCCGCCGCCGGGTCGGTGGCGGCCACTCCGACCAGCTCGCCGGCCGCGATCTCCAGGTCCAGGTCCCGCAGCGGGCCGTGCGTCACCGAGCGCAGCCGCAGCGCGCCCCGCACCTCCGCCGGCAGCTCGCGCGGTCCGGCCGGTACGGCGGGCGGCGCGGACAGCAGCGCCGCGACCCGCGCCGCCGAGGCCCTGGCCTGCGCGAGCTCGGCGTTCACCCAGGCGAGGAGCTGGAGCGGCCCCTGCAGGAAGAGGGCGAGCCCGACCGCCGAGACGAGCTGTCCCAGGGTGATGGCCCCGCTGGTGGCGAAGACGCCGCCGGCCAGCGCGATCAGTGCGATGAAGGCGCCGGTGAGGGCGAGCACGACGCCGTTCTGCAGGGCTTCGGCGCGGGCGGCGCGCAGGGTGGCGCCGAGGGAGTCCCGGCTGGTACGCCGGTACCGGTCGAGCGCGGCCCGCTCGGCCCCGATGCCCTTGAGCACCCGGAGCCCGGCCACCAGGTCGGCGGCCATGCCGGAGGCGCGCGCGGCGTGCTCCTGCTCGACGGCGCTGCGGCGTTCCAGCGGCTTGCTGAGCAGGTGCCCCAGCCACAGCAGGGCGGGCGTGCCGGCCAGCACGATCAGGCCCAGCCCGACCGAGGTGCGGAGCAGCAGCACGCCGGCCACGACCAGGCCGGTCAGCGCGGCGACGCCGGCCAGCACGGCCATGAGCACCGCGCCGACCCGCCGGACGTCCTCGGTGGCGATGCCGGTCAGCGCCCCGGGCAGGCGGCCCTCGTCCGCGCCGCCGCCGGGGTGCAGCACCCGGGCGACCACGGCGACGCGCAGCTCGTGCGCGGCCTCCTCGGCGGCGCGCTCCCCGGCGCGGGCGCCGAAGCGGTAGCTGAACGACAGGCCGACGTAGACGGCGGCGAGGACGCCCAGCCACACCAGCAGCCGTCCCCAGTCGCCGCCGGCGACGGCCTCGTCGACGGCCAGGCCGATGAGCACGGGCACCAGGGCCTCGCCCGCCTGGTGGCCGGCGCCGAGCAGGGAGCCGGCGGCGAGCCCGCGCCACTTGCTCCTGACCGTGCGCAGCAGTACGTCCCGCCCGGTGTGCAAGCCGCGCTCCTCGCAAGAGATCGTTGTCGCTAAGGCGAGGCTAACCTAACATTCCCTACCCGTTGACTGAAGAGCGGCCCCCCGTCGCGGCTTGACGGCTTCACGCAATCGATGTTTTGTTGTGCGTGGCTCTCAGCTTAGGTAAGGCATACCTAACTTCAGGAGGACGAGTGGACGTGTACGTGGAGGAGGTCGGCGCGCCGCCGATCCCCTCGCTGAGGGACGGCTGGCGGGTCGCCCCCATCGAGCCGGGCGCCGAAGCCGTCGCCGTGGTGCACGACTGGATGAACCGGCCGCACGTGGCCGCCCCCTGGGACCAGGCCTGGCCGTACGAGCGGTGGGCGCGGGAGATCGCCCGCCAGGCGGAGGGCGAGCACTCCCGGCCGTGCCTGGCCCACCTGGACGGTGAACCGGTCGCCTACCTGGAGCTGTACCGGGTGCTGCGGGACCGGCTGGCGCCGCTGTACCCGTACCGGCCGCACGACCTCGGCGTGCACATCGCCATCGGCGACGAGCGCAACCTCGCCCGCGGCCTCGGCCGCACGCTGCTCCGCGCCGTCGCCGAGGGCCTGCTCGCGGCCGACGGACGCTGCACCCGCGTCGTGGCCGAGCCGGACGTCCGCAACGAGCCCTCCGTGCGGGCGTTCACCGCCGCCGGGTTCGTCCGGACGGGAGAGGTGACGATGCCGCACAAGACGGCGGCCCTGATGGTGTACCCGCGTACGCAGGAGGACCTTCCTCAGTGGTGACCCCGGCCTACGACCTCGTCGGAATCGGCTTCGGCCCGTCCAACCTCGCCCTCGCCGTCGCGCTGTCCGAGCCGCGCTCACCGGCGCTGTCGGCCCTGTTCCTGGAGCGGCAGCCGTCGTTCGGCTGGCACCGGGGCATGCTCATCGAGGGCGCGACCATGCAGGTGTCCTTCCTGAAGGACCTCGTCACCATGCGCAACCCGGCGAGCCCCCACAGCTTCGTCAGCTACCTGCACGCCAAGGGCCGGCTCGCCGACTTCATCAACCAGAAGACGATGTACCCCACGCGCCTGGAGTTCCACGACTACCTGGAGTGGGTGGCGGCCCGCTTCGAGCACCAGGTGTCCTACGGCGCCGAGGCGGTCACCATCCAGCCCGTCCACGACGGCGGCACCGTCGCCCACCTCGACATCGTCGCCCAGCGCGGCGAGCTGACCACCTACCGGGCGCGCAACGTCGTGCTGGCCGCCGGCCTCCGGCCCGTCCTGCCCCAGGGCGTGGTGGCGGGCGAGCGGGTGTGGCACAGCCAGGAGCTGATGCACCGGCTGGCGGACCTGCCGGTCGAGCGGCCGCGCAGGTTCGTGGTGGTCGGCGCCGGGCAGAGCGCCGCCGAGGTGGTCGAGCACCTGCACAGCAGCTTCCCCTCCGCCCAGGTCTGCGCCGTCTTCTCCCGGTACGGCTACAGCCCCGCCGACGACAGCCCCTTCGCCAACAGCGTCTTCGACCCGGCCGCCGTGGACCGTTTCTACGACGCCCCCCACGAGGTCAAGCGCATGATCATGGACTACCACGCCAACACCAACTACTCGGTCGTGGACCTCGACCTGCTCCAGGAGCTGTTCGGGCGGGCGTACCGGGAGAAGGTCGCCGGCGTCGAGCGGCTGCGGGTGCTCAACCTGTCGCGCGCCGTCGGCCTGGAGACCCGTCCCGACGAGGTGCGCGTGCACGTCCGGTCGCTGGTCAGCGGCGAGGTCGAGGAGCTGCGCGCGGACGTCGTCGTCTACGCGACCGGCTACCGCCCGGTGGACCCGCTGGACCTGCTCGGCGCGGCCGGCCGCTACTGCCTGCGCGACGAGCACGGCGCGCTGCTGGTGGACCGCGACCACCGGGTCCGCACCACGCCCGAGCTGACCTGCGGCATCTACCTCCAGGGCGCGACCGAGCACACACACGGGCTCACCGCGACGCTGCTGTCCACCACGGCCGTGCGCGCCGGGGAGATCGTCGACTCGCTCGCCTCCTCCGTGCTGGAGCCGGCGCAGTGACGCGGAACCCGGACCTGACACTGACCGGGCTGATGGAGGCCCAGGCGGCGGCCACCCCCGACCGGCCCGCGCTGCGCTTCCGTGCGCGCACCCTCACCTACGCCGAGCTGGACGGGGCCGCCTCGGAGCTGGCCGCCCGGCTGCGGGCGCGGGGCGCGGGGCCCGAACAGGTCGTCGCGGTGGCGCTGCCGCGCTCGATCGAGCTGGTCGTGGCGCTGGTCGCGGTGCTGAAGACCGGGGCCGCGTACCTGCCGGTGGACCCCGGCTACCCGGCTGAGCGGATCGCGTTCATGCTGGCCGACGCCGCGCCGGTGGTGACGCTGCGCGAGGTGGACGTCGACCCGCGCGGGCGGCCCGCGCCCGGCGTGCCGGTCGACCCCCGCCACCCGGCGTACGTGATCTACACCTCCGGCTCCACCGGCCGCCCCAAGGGCGTGGTCGTGCCGCACGAGGCCATCGTCAACCGGCTGCGCTGGATGCAGGCCGAATACCGCCTCACCGGCGAGGACCGGGTGCTGCAGAAGACGCCGTCCAGCTTCGACGTGTCGGTGTGGGAGTTCTTCTGGCCGCTGACCGCCGGGGCCACGCTGGTGGTCGCCGAGCCCGGCGGGCACCGCGACGCCGCCTACCTGGCCGGGCTGATCCGGCGCGAGCGGGTGACGACCGCGCACTTCGTGCCGTCCATGCTGCGGGCGTTCCTGGCCGACCCCGACGCGGCGCGCTGCGGCGGGCTGCGGCGGGTCGTCTGCAGCGGCGAGGCCCTGCCCGCCGGGCTGGCCGCCGAGTTCCACGCCGCGCTGCCCGGGTGCGAGCTGCACAACCTGTACGGGCCCACCGAGGCCGCGGTGGACGTGACGTTCTGGGCATGCCATCCCGGCGAGGACGAACCGGTGCCGATCGGGCGGCCGGTCTGGAACACCGGCATCCACGTGCTGGACCGGGACCTGCGCCCGGCGGCGTCGGGCGAGCTGTACATCAGCGGGGTGCAACTGGCGCGCGGCTACCTGGGACGGCCGGGGCTGACCGCCGAGCGCTTCGTGCCGGACCCGTTCGGGCCGCCGGGCAGCCGCATGTACCGCACCGGCGACCTGGCGCGCCGCCGGCCGGACGGGGTGATCGAGTACGCGGGGCGGGCCGACGACCAGATCAAGATCCGGGGGTTCCGGGTCGAGCCGGGCGAGATCGAGGCCGTGCTCGCGGGACATCCGGGGGTGCGGCAGGCGGTGGTCGCCGCGCAGGAGCACCGGCCCGGCGTCAACCGGCTGGTCGCGTACGTCGTGCCGGCGGGGCCGGAGGGCGTCGACCGGGACGGGCTGCGGGCGTACGTGGCGGCGCGGCTGCCCGCGCACCTGGTGCCGGCCGTGTTCGTCGAGCTGGGGACGGTCCCGCTGACCGCCAGCGGCAAACTCGACCGCCGCGCCCTGCCCGCCCCGCCGCCTACGGGCCGGGCGCCGGCCGAGGCCGCCGGGGTTCCCGCGGCGGCAACGGAGGGGGTGGTGGCGGCGCTCATCGCCGACGTGCTGCGCCTGCCCGCCGTCAGCCCGACCGACGACTTCTTCGCCCTCGGCGGGGACAGCATCCTCGCCCTCCACCTGGTCGGCCGGGCCCGCCGCGCCGGCCTGGCGATCACCGCCGGGCAGGTTCTGGAGCTCGGCACCGCCCGAGCCCTCGCCGCCGCGTCCACCCGAGGGACCGCCGAAGCCGCCGGAGCCTCGGGAGCCGCCGGAGCCTCGGGGGCAGTGGGAGTCGCGGGGGCAGCAGGAGTCGCGGAGGCGGTGGAGGCGGCGCTCGGGGACGTGCCCGCCACCCCGATCATGGGCTGGCTGCGCGAGCGCGGCGACGCCGCGAGCACCGCGCACTTCGCGCAGTCCATCACCCTCCGCCTGCCGCCCGACGTGGACCGCGCCCGCCTCACCGCCGCCCTCCACACCCTGCTGGACCATCATGACCTGCTCCGCGCCCGCCTCACCGACGGCGGCCTGCACGTGCCGCCGCCGGGCGCGCCGCCCGCCCCTGGCCTCCTGGCCGAGGTGCCCGACGGAGCGCGCCTGCCGGAGGCGCTGGCCGCCGCCCGCGCCGCGCTCGCCCCGCACGACGGCGTGATGCTGCGCGCGGTCCTGTCCAGCCACCCCGCCGGCGGGCGGCCGGACGCGGAACGGCGGCTGCACCTCGTCGCCCACCACCTGGTCGTGGACGGCGTCTCCTGGCGCGTGCTGGCCGAGGACCTGGCGCAGGCGTACGAAGGCGCGGCGCCCCTGGCCCGCTCCACCTCCTTCCGCACGTGGGCCCGCGCCCTGCCCGCCCTGGACCGGCGGGCCGAGCTGCCGTACTGGACCGGCGTCCTGACCGGCGCGGAGGACCCTTGGCGGCTCGACCCCGAGCGGGACACGGCCGCGAGCGCCGCCCGCCTCACCCTGAGCACCCCGCTGGGCGCATCGCCCGGCGTCACCCTCGACCGGGTGCTCACCGCGCTCGCCCTGGCCGTGACCGGGCAGCGGGCCGGGCGCGGCCTGCCGGGCGGCCGGGACGTGCTGTTCGACGTCGAGGGCCACGGCCGCGAGGACGTGGTGGACGGCGCGGACCTGTCGCGGACGGTGGGCTGGTTCACCAGCGTCTGGCCGGTCCGGCTGGATCCCGGCCCGGCCGGCGGCCCCGACGCGCTGGCGAGGGTCGCCGCGCGGCTCGCCGCCGTCCCCGCCAAGGGCATCGGGTACGGCCTGCTCCGCCACCTCGACGCCGAGGCCGGCGCGCGCCTGGCCCGGCTGCCGAGACCCGCCGTCTGCGTCAACTTCCTCGGCCGCTTCCCGGCCGAGCCCGGCGAGTGGGGTCTGGTCCTGGGGCCGGAGAGCTTCCTGGACCTGGCCGATCCCGGTCTGCCGCTGGCGCACGTCCTGACCGTGGACGCGTTCGTGGCCGAGGGGCCCGGGGGCGCCCGGCTGGAGAGCACCTGGACGTGGGCGTCCCGCGTGCTGGCCGAACCCCTGGTCCGCGAGCTGTCCGAGCTGTGGCTCGACGCACTCTGCGACACAGCGCGGTCCGGCGCGGCGCCGGACGGCGCCTTCCTGGTCGCCCTCGACCAGGCCGAGCTCGACGAATTCGAGGAGACCCTGGCGTGACCGGCCCCGAGGCCAAGAAGATCAAGGACGTCTGGCCGCTCACCCCCCTCCAGGAGGGCCTGTTCTTCCACGCCCTGCACGGCGAGGAAGACCCGTACACCGTGCACACGACCGTGCGCCTGCGCGGCCCCCTGGACGCGGCGGCCCTGCGCGCCGCCGCCGAGCGCCTGCTGGCCCGCCACGACCCGCTGCGCGCGGCCTTCCGCCGCCGCAGGAACGGCCAGCCGGTGCAGGTCATCGCGGCCCGCGCCGCCCTGCGGTGGGACGAGGCGGACCTGACCGGCGGCGACGCGGCGGAGGTGATCGAGCGGGACCGGCGGGCGGCGTTCGACCTGGCGGCGCCGCCGCTGGTGCGGTTCACGCTGGTGCGGCAGGCACCGGACCGGCACCTGCTGCTCGTCGCCAACCACCATCTGGTGCTCGACGGCTGGTCGCTGCACCTGCTGCTGCGGGAGCTGTTCGACCTGTACGGCGGAGCGGAGCCGCTGCCCGCGCCGCCGTTCAAGGACCACCTGGCCTGGCTGGCCGGACGGGACGCCGAGGCCGCGCGCGCCGCCTGGCGCGACCACCTGGCCGGCCTCGCCGAGCCGACCCTGGTGGCCGGCCCGGCGGCCGGGCCCGGCCCGGTCCGCGAGGTCGTCGCCGAGCTGCCCGCCGAGCTGACCGGACGCCTCGCCGCGCTGGCCCGCGCCTCGCGCGCCACCCTGAGCATGGTCGTGCAGACCGCCTGGGCGCTCGTGCTCGGGACGCTCACCGGCCGCGACGACGTGGTGCTCGGCACCACGGTCTCGGGCCGCCCGGCCGAGCTGCCGGGGGCCGAGCGCCTGGTCGGCCTGCTCATCAACACCCTCCCCGTACGGGTACGGCTGCGCCCGCACGAGCCGGTCACCGCGCACCTCGCCCGGCTCCGCGACGCCCACGCCCGCCTGGCCGACCACCAGCACCTCGGGCTGGCCGAGATCCAGGGCGCGGCGGGCCTGGGCGAGCTGTTCGACACGCTGGTGCTGTTCGAGAACCATCCGACGGGGCTGACCGGCACGGGCGGCCTGGTCGTCGAGGGCGTCGAGGAACGCGACGCCACCCACTACCCGATCACCGTCTGCGCCCGCCCGGGGGAGCGGCTGCGCCTGGAGGTGTCGTACCGGGAGGGACCGGTCACCGCGGCCGAGGCCGGGCGCGCCGCCCGCCGCCTGGCCGCCGCGCTGGAGCAGCTGGCCGCCGCCCCCGACCGGCCGATCGGACTGCTCGACCTGCTGGAGGAGGACGAGCGCGACCAGGTGCTCGGCGCGCGGGCGGGCACGCAAGGGCCCGCTCCCGCCCGCACCCTGGCCGGGGCCCTCGCCGAGCGCTGCGCCGCCACGCCGGACGCCACGGCCGTCGTGGACGCGCGGGGCGGCGCGCTCACCTACGCCGAGCTGTCCGCGCGGGCCGACCGGCTGGCCGGGGCGATCGGCGCCGGACCCGAGGACGTGGTGGCCCTGGCGCTGCCGCGCGGCCTGGACCTGGTGGCGGCCGTGCTCGCGGTGTGGCGCTCCGGCGCGGCGTACCTGCCGGTCGATCCCGGCTACCCGGCCGACCGGATCGCGCTCATGCTCGGTGACGCCCGCGTCGCCGCCGTCGTCACCGACGCCGCGACCGCCGCCGGCCTGCCGCCGGTGCCGGCCGGCCGGCTGCTCCTGCTGGACGACCTCCCGCGGCGGGAACCAGGGGCTCCGGCCGCCGTCCGTCCCGAGCACCCGGCGTACGTCATCTACACCTCCGGCTCCACCGGCCGCCCCAAGGGCGTCGTGGTGCCGCACGGCGCGGTCGCCAACCTGCTGGCCGCGCACGAGGCCGACGTCATCGCCGAGGCGGTCGCGGCCACCGGGCGGCGGCTGCGGGTGGCGCACAGCGCGTCGTTCTCGTTCGACGCCTCCGTGGACCCGCTGCTGTGGATGCTCGCCGGGCACGAGCTGCACGTCCTGGACGACGCCACGTACCAGGATCCCGAGCTGCTGGCGGCGTACCTGGCCGAGCACCGCGTCGACTACCTGGACGTGACGCCGTCGTACCTGGCGTCGCTGCTGCCCGCGCTGGAGGACGGCCCGTACCGGCCGGCCGTGATCGCGGTCGGCGGCGAGGCGGTGCCAGGACCGCTGTGGCGGCGCGTGTGCGCGCTGCCCGGCGTGGTCGCCCGCGACCTGTACGGCCCCACCGAGTGCACGGTGGACGCCTACGTGCGCAGGCAGGACGGCACGGCGGGGCCGGTCCCCGGCGTCCGCGCGCTGGTGCTGGACACGATGCTGCGCCCGGCGCCGCCCGGCGTGACGGGCGAGCTGTACCTCGCCGGGGCCGGGCTGGCGCGCGGCTACCTGGGGCGGCCGGGGCTGACCGCCGAGCGGTTCGTGCCCTGCCCGTACGGCCCGCCGGGCGCCCGCATGTACCGGACCGGGGACCTCGCGCGGTGGCGGGAGGGCCGGCTGGAGTTCGCCGGGCGGGCCGACGACCAGGTGAAGATCCGCGGGTTCCGGATCGAGCCCGGCGAGGTCGAGGCCGCGCTGGCCGCCTGCCCCGGGGTGGCCGAGGCCGCGGTCGCGGTGCGCGGGAGCGGCGCCGGCGGGCGGCGGCTCGTCGCCTACGTCCGGGGCCGGGCGGGCGAGCGCGACCTGCTGGCGTACCTGCGGGGGGTGCTGCCACGGCACCTGGTCCCGTCGGCGTTCGTGCTGATGGAGGAGCTGCCGCTGCTGCCCAACGGCAAGGTCGACCGGCGCGCCCTGCCCGACCCCGCCCTGTCCGACCCCGCCCTGTCCGGCCCCGCCCGGCCCGGCGCGGGACGGGAGCCGCGCGGGCCGCTGGAAGAGCGGCTGTGCGCGCTGTTCGCCGAGGTTCTGGGCGTGGCGCGGGTGGGCGTGGACGACGACTTCTTCGAGCTGGGCGGCCACTCGCTGCTCGCCGCGCGGCTGGTCAGCCGGCTGCGGGCGGACCTCGGGGCGGAGGCGGGCGTGCGCACGCTGTTCGACGCGCCGACCGTCGCCGAGCTGAGCGGCCGGCTCGGCGTCGCGGCCGGGCGGCCCCCGCTGACGCCGCGGCCGCGTCCTGACCGGGTGCCGCCGTCGCACGCGCAGCGCAGCCTGTGGCTCCAGGATCGGCTGGAGGGCGGCTCGGCCACCTACAACATGCCGTTCGTGCTGCGCCTGGCCGAGCCCGTGGACCGCGCGGTGCTGGCGCAGGCGCTGGGCGACGTGATGCGGCGGCACGAGGTGCTGCGGACCGTGTTCCGGGAGGAGGACGGCGAGCCGTACCAGGTGGTGCTGGACGAGGTGGACCCGCCGGTCGGGACCGGCCCCGCCGACCTCGGGCACGTCTTCGACCTGGCCGCCGAGCCGCCGCTGCGGGTGTGGCTGGACGGCGACCGGCTGACCGTGCTGCTGCACCACATCGCGGGGGACGAGCTGTCGCTGCGGCCCCTGGTGTCCGACCTGACCGCCGCCTGCCGGGCCCGGGCGGCGGGCCGCGACCCCGGCTTCGCGCCGCTGCCCGTCCAGTACGCCGACTACGCCCTGTGGCAGCGCGAGCTGCTGGGCGAACGCGACGACCCGGCCGGCCGCCTCACCAGGGAGCTGGCGTACTGGCGGCGCACGCTCGACGGCCTGCCCGCCGAGCTGCCCCTCCCCGTGGACCGGCCCTTCCCCGACGAGACCGGCCGGCACGGCGCGACGATCGCCTTCGCCCTGCCGCAGGACGCCGTGGACGAGCTGGCCCGGCGCGCCGGCTGCACCCCGTTCATGGTGCTGCACGCGGCGGTCGCGGCGCTGCTGACCCGGCTCGGCGCGGGCACCGACATCGTGGTCGGCACCCCCGTCGCCGGGCGGCCGGACGACGCGCTCGCCGAGCTGGTCGGCTACTTCGTCAACCCGGTCGTGCTGCGGGTCCACACCGGCGGCGACCCGGCGTTCAGCGAGCTGCTGGAGCGGGTGCGGGCCGCCGACCTGGCCGCCTTCGACCACGCCGACACCCCGTTCGACCTGCTGGTGGAGGAGCTGCGGCCGGTGCGCGTGCCCGGCCGGCACCCGCTGTTCCAGGTCATGGTGGCCGACGAGCGCGACTCCGGGCTGCCGGTGGAGGAGGTCGAGCTGCCCGTCGCCAAGTTCGACCTGACGTTCGCGTTCAGGCCGGGCGGCGGGCGGCTGGAGTTCCGCACGGACCTGTTCGACGCCGCCACCGCCGAAGGGCTCGCCGACCGGCTCGCGGAGATCGTCCGGCAGGCGGCGGCCCGGCCCGAGCGGCCGCTCGCGGACCTCGCGATCGCGCCCATGGGCCCGCCCGCCGTGCGCGGCCTCCCCGGCGCGCCCGCGCGCGGGGGCGAGCCGCGCGGCGAGGCGGAGCGCACGCTGTGCCGGCTGTTCGGCGAGGTGCTGGGCGCCGGCGAGGTGGGCGCGCACGACGACTTCTTCCTGCTCGGCGGGCACTCCCTGCTCGCCGTGCGGCTGGCCGCGAGGATCAGGTCCGTCCTGGGGGCGGAGGTGGCGCTCGGCGACGTGTTCGCCGCGCCGACCGCCGCCGGGCTGGCCGCCCGGCTCACCCCGGCCTCCCGGACCGGCCGGCCCGCCCTGGCACCCGCGCGGCGTCCCGGACGGGTGCCGCTGTCGGCCGCGCAGCGGCGGCTGTGGTTCCTGGACCGGCTGGACGGCCCGTCGGCCGCCTACACGATGCCGCTGATCCTGCGCCTGCGCGAGCGGCTGGACCCCGGCGTGCTGCGCCGGGCGGTCGCCGACCTGATGGAGCGGCACGAGGTGCTGCGGACCGTGTTCCGGGAGGAGGACGGCGAGCCGTACCAGGTGGTGCTGGACGAGGTGGACCCGCCCGTGGTGATCGGGCCCGCCGACCTCGGGCACGTCTTCGACCTGGCCGCCGAGCCGCCGCTGCGGGTGTGGCTGGACGGCGACCGGCTGACCGTGCTGCTGCACCACGTCGCGGGCGACGAGTGGTCGGTCGGCCCGCTGTGGCAGGACCTCGCCACCGCCTACCGGGCCCGGGCGGCCGGCCGGGCGCCCGCGTTCGCGCCGCTGCCCGTCCAGTACGCCGACTACGCCCTGTGGCAGCGCGACCTGCTCGCCGGCCTCGCCGACCGGCAGCTCGGGCACTGGACCGGCGTGCTCGCCGGCCTGCCGGAACGCCTGGAACTGCCGGCGTGGACCGGCGACCGCGTCACGGCCGCCGCCGCGTTCCCCGCCGCGCCGCTGCGGGAGCTGGCCCGGCGCACCGGCACGACCCCGTTCATGGTGGCGCACGCGGCCGTCGCGGCGCTGCTGACCCGGCTCGGCGCGGGCACCGACCTGCCCGTCGGCACGGCGGTCGCCGGGCGGCCGGACGACGCCCTCGCCGAGCTGGTCGGCTTCTTCGTCAACACGGTCGTGCCGCGCGTCGGCACCGGCGGGGATCCCGCGTTCGGCGAGCTGCTGGAGCGGGTGCGGGCCGCCGACCTGGCCGCCTTCGACCACGCCGACGTGCCCTTCGACCGGGTCGTCGAAGCCGTCAACCCCGAACGCGCGGCCGGCGGCAACCCGCTGTTCCAGGTGGCGGTCGCCTACCACCAGGAGAGCGGGGCGCCGGCCGGGTTCGACGCCGAGGAAGAGCCCGCGCCGCCCGGGCCGGCCAAGTTCGAGCTGTCCGTCACCTTCACCGAGCGCGGCGACGAGCTGGAGGTGCTGGTCGAGCACCGGGACGGCGCGGCCGGCCGCTACGCCGCGCACCTGCTCCGCCTCCTGGAGGCCGGCACCGCCGACCCCGGCGCGCGGCTCAGCGAGCTGCCCGTGCTCACGCCCGCCGAGCTGGACACCATCCTCACCGGCTGGAACGACACCGGCTCCGCCGAGCCGTTCCGGACCCTGCCCGAGCTGTTCGAGGCGCAGGTCAGGGCCACGCCGGACGCGGTGGCGGCGGTCTGCGAGGACGAGTCGGCGACGTACGCGGAGCTGGCGGCGCGGGCCGGCCGGCTGGCCGCCAGGCTGGCCGCGGCCGGCGCGGGGCCGGAGCGGATCGTGGCCGTCGCGCTGCCCCGCGACCTGCGGATGGTGGTCGGCGTGCTGGCCGTCGCCCAGGCCGGGGCCGCCTACCTGCCCATCGACCCGGCCCAGCCCGCCGAGCGGATCGCCGCGATGCTCGCCGACGCGCGGCCCGCGCTGCTGCTGGCCACCCGGGAGACGGCCGGGCGCGTCCCGATGACGCCGCTGCTGATGGACGACACGCCCGCCGACGCGCCTGAGCCCGCCGATGGGCCTGAGCCCGCCGACGCGCCCGGGCCGGGCGGCGCGCTGTCGCCGCGGCATCCGGTGTACGTCATCTACACCTCCGGCTCGACGGGCCGGCCCAAGGGCGTCGTCCTGGAGCACGCGGGGGTGCGCGCGCTGGTGGACACCGCCGTCCGCCGTTTCGGCGTCGGCCCGGGCAGCCGGGTGCTGCAGTTCGCCTCGATCTCGTTCGACGTGGCGTTCTGGGAGCTGACCATGGCGCTGTGCACCGGCGCGACGCTCGTCGTCGTGCCCGCCGAGCGGCGGGTCGCCGGCCCCGAGCTGACCGAGTACGCCACCCGCCACGCCGTCACCCACCTGGCGCTGCCGCCCGCGCTGCTGTCGGCCCTGCCCGGCGACCGCACGCTGCCCGAGGGCTCCACGCTGCTGGTCGGCACCGAGACCGTGACGCCCGAGCTGGTCAGGCGCTGGGCCAAGCGGCACCGCGTCATCGACGCGTACGGGCCGACCGAGGCCATGGTCAACTCCACCCTCTGGACCGCGCACGGCGACCTGGACGCCCTCGCCACCGTCCCCATCGGCCACCCCGACGTGGGCAAACGGGTCTACGTCCTGGACGGGGCGCTGCGGCCGGTGCCGCCCGGCGTCGTCGGCGAGCTGTACGTGGCGGGCGCCGGCCTGGCCCGCGGCTACCTCGACCGGCCCGCCCTGACCGCCGAGCGTTTCGTGCCCGACCCGTACGGGCCGCCGGGCGCCCGCATGTACCGGACCGGCGACCTGGCCCGGTGGCGCGACGACGGGGCGGTGGAGTTCGCCGGGCGCGCCGACGGCCAGATCAAGATCCGGGGCTTCCGGATCGAGCCGGGCGAGGTGGAGTCGGTGCTGGCCGGGTGCCCGGGCGCGCGCGAGGTCGCGGTGGTCGCCCGCGAGGACCGGCCGGGCGACCGGCGGCTCGTCGCGTACGTGACCGGGGCGGAGACCGACCCCGCCACCCTGCGGGCGCACGTCGCGGCCCGGCTGCCGGACTACATGGTGCCCGCCGCGTTCGTCCCGCTCGACGCGTTGCCGCTCATGGTCAACGGCAAGGTCGACAGGAAGGCCCTGCCCGCGCCCGGCCCCGGCGGCTCCGGCGGCCCCGGCGGTCCGGGCGGCCGGCGGGCGCGGGCGCCGCGCACCGCCGCCGAGCGGGCGCTGGCCGGGATCCTCGCCGAGGTGCTGGGCGTGGAGTCCGTCGGGGTGGACGACAACTTCTTCCACCTGGGCGGGCACTCGTTGCTGGCGGTCAAGGTGATCGCGCGGGTGCGGGCCGGGCTGGGGGCGGAGCTGTCGCTGCGCACCCTGTTCGACGCGCCCACCGTGGCCGGCCTCGCCCGCGCGCTGGCCGCCGCGTCGCAGGCCGCCCCGCGACGCCGACGCCCGCCGCGCAGGGGGTGGCGGCGGCCCTGGTGCCCGGGGTCCGGCCGGGGCGGGTGCCGTTGTCGTCGGCGCAGCTCCGGCTGTGGTTCCTGCAAGCCCTGGAAGGCCCGTCGGCCACCTACAACGTGCCCCTGGCGGTGCGGCTGCCCGAGCCGGTCGGCCCGGCCGCCCTCGCCGCCGCGCTGGGCGACGTGATCCGCCGCCACGAGGTCCTGCGCACGGTGTACCGCGCGGCCGACGGCGTCCCGTACCAGGTGGTCCTCGAACCGGAGGACCCGGTGGTCGAGGCCGGCCAGCCGGACCTCGGCCACGTCTTCGACCTGGCCGCCCGCCCGCCGCTGCGGGCATGGCTGGACGGCGACCGGCTCACGCTGCTGCTCCACCACATCGCGTGCGACGAGTGGTCGGTGGGGCCCCTGCTGTCCGACCTGGCCGAGGCGCTGCGGGCCCGGACGGCCGGTCGCGCGCCGGAGCTCGCGCCGCTGCCCGCGCAGGTGGCCGACCACGCGCTGTGGGAGCGCGACCGGCTCGGCGCCGAGCTGCCCGCGCACCTGGCGTACTGGCGGCAGGCCCTCGCCGGGCTGCCGGACCGGCTCGCGCTGCCGCCGTCCGGGCCGGGCGGCGCGGTCGTCCGCCAGGTGCCCGCCGGGGTGCGGGACGCGCTGGCCGCGCTGGCCGTCCGCACCGGCACCAGCGTGTTCATGGTGCTGCACGCGGCGGTGGCGGCGTTGCTGACCCGGCTCGGCGCGGGCACCGACATCGTGGTCGGCACGCCGGTCGCCGGGCGGCCGGACGACGCGCTCGCCGAGCTGGTGGGCTTCTTCGTCAACACCGTCGCCCTCCGCGTGGACACCGGCGGCGACCCCGCCTTCGCCGAGCTGCTGGAGCGGGTGCGCGAGGCGGACCTGGCCGCGTTCGAGCACGCCGGCGCGCCGTTCGAGCGCGTCGTGGAGGCGGTCAACCCCGACCGCTCGGCCGCCGGGAACCCGCTGTTCCAGGTCATGGTGACCTACCAGCGGGCCGCGCCCGCCGCGCTGGAGGTGCTGCCGGAGCCTGGACCGCCGGCCCCGAAGTTCGACCTGGCCTTCGCGTTCACCGACGCGGGCGGGCTGGAGGCGGCCGTCGAGCACCGGCTGGAGCCGGCGGCGGCCGAGCGGGTCGCCGACGGCCTGCTGCGGCTGCTGGAGCAGGTGGCGGCGGCGCCCACCGCGCCGATCGGCGAGCTGGACCTGCCCGCCGCCTTCGCCGCCGGCCGGCCCGCCCGCCGCCGCCGGGCCGTGGTGCGGCGGCGCGAGCCCGAGGGCCCGGCCGAGACGCGGCTGCTGGAGATCTTCGAGGAGGTGCTGGACCGGACCGGCGTCGGCGTCGGCGACGACTTCTTCCACCTCGGCGGGCACTCGCTGCTCGCCGTCCGGCTGATCAGCAGGATCAGGGCCGAGCTGGGCGCGACCGTCACCATCAGGGACGTCTTCGACGCCCCCACGGTCGCCGGGCTGGCCGCCGCGCTCACCCCGGACCGGCCCGGCGGCCCGCCCGCGCTGCGGCCGAGGCCGCGCGGGGAGCGGGTGCCGCTGTCGTCCGCGCAGCACCGGCTGTGGTTCCTGCACACCCTCGACGGGCCGTCGGCCGCCTACAACGTGCCGCTCGCCGTGCGGCTGCGCGGCCCCCTGTCCGCCGGCGCGCTGCGCGAGGCCGTCGCGGACGTCGTGACCAGGCACGAAGCGCTCCGCACGACGATCGGGGAGGACGAGCGGGGGCCGTACCAGCGCGTCCTGGACCCGGCCCGGGCACGGGAGCTGCTGGCGTTCGGGGAGGGGCCGGGCGACCCGGGACACCGCTTCCTGCTGGACGCCGAGCTGCCGATCCGGGTATGGCTGCACGCCGAGGGCCCGGCCGAGCACGTGCTGCTCGTCCTGCTCCACCACGTCGCGGCCGACGAGTGGTCGGTCGGCCCGCTGTGGGACGACCTGGCCGCCGCCTACCGCGCGCGGGCGGCCGGAAGGGTGCCCGGGTTCGCGCCGCTGCCCGTCCAGTACGCCGACTACGCCCTGTGGGAGCGGGAGAACCGGGACCCGGACGGGCTCGCGTACTGGCGGCGGGCGCTCGCCGGGCTGCCCGCGCGCCCGCCGCTCCCGCACGACCTGCCCCGCCCGGCGGCGGCGAGCGGCGCGGGCGGCGTCGTGGAGTTCCGGCTGCCGCCCGGCGCGGGCGAGGGCCTGGCCCGGCTGGCCGTCCGGACGGGCGCCAGCGGGTTCATGGTGGTCCACGCGGCGGTGGCGGCGTTGCTGACCGGGCTCGGCGCGGGCACCGACATCGTGGTCGGCACGCCGGTCGCCGGGCGGCCGGACGACGCGCTCGCCGAGCTGGTGGGCTTCTTCGTCAACACCGTCGCCCTGCGCGTGGACACCGGCGGCGACCCCGCCTTCGCCGAGCTGCTGGAGCGGGTGCGCGAGGTGGACCTGGCCGCGTTCGAGCATGCCGGCGTGCCGTTCGACCAGGTCGTGCGGGCCGTCGCGCCGGCCAGGTCGCCCGCCTGGCACCCGCTGTTCCAGGTCGCGGTGGCCTACCACCCGGCCGGGCGGCCGCTCGCCCCGCTGGGGGAGGCGGCGGCCGAGGCCGAGGCGGTCGCGACGGACACGGCCAAGTTCGACCTCGCGGTGGCGCTGTCGGAGGAGGGCGAGGGGACGGTCGAGTACCGGACGGACCTGTTCAGCAGGGGTGCGGCGGAGCGCGTCGCCGCGAGCCTGGCCGGGCTGCTGGCGACGGTGGCGCGCGAGCCGGGCACCCGCCTCAGCGAGCTGCGCGTCGAGCCCGTAGGACGCACGGACTGGGGGCCGGTCGAGCGGGCGGGTCACGAGCGGGCGGGTCACGAGCGGGCGGGTCACGAGCGGGCGGGTCACGAGCGGGCCGGTCACGGGGAAGGCGGGCGCGCGGGCGTCGCGGAGCGGGTGGCCGGGCTGTTCGCCGACGTCCTGGGCGTCCCCGTGCCCGGCCCCGGCGACGGCTTCTTCGAGCTGGGCGGGCACTCGCTGCTGGCCGGGACGCTGATGACCGCGATCGCGGCCGAGTTCGGCGTCCGGCTGCCGGTCAGGACGTTGTTCGAGGCCCCCACGCCCGCCGCGCTGGCCGACCGGCTGACCTCGCCGTACCGGCCCGGTCACGCCCTGGACGTCCTGCTGCCCATCAGGACCGGCGGCGACGGGCCGCCGCTGTTCTGCGTGCACCCGCTGTTCGGCCTCGCCTGGTGCTTCACCGGCCTCGCGGGGCTGCTGGAGTCGCCGGTGTACGGGCTCCAGGCGCACGGCCTGGCCCGGCCGGAGCCGCTGCCGCGCACCCTGGAGGAGATGGCGGCCCGCTACCTCGACGCCGTCCGCGCGGTGCGGCCGGAGGGGCCGTACCGGCTGCTCGGCTGGTCCTTCGGCGGCGTCGTCGCGCACGCCATGGCGGCCCGCCTGCGCCGCGACGGGCAGGAGGTGGAGCTGCTGGCCATGCTCGACTCCTACCCGCTGCTGCCCGGCGAGCGGCCCGAGACCGGCGACGACGAGCAGGACGCCCTGCGTTTCCTGCTCCGCCTGGCCGGGCACGACGCCCGGGGCCCGCTCGACCGGCACCGCGTCGTGCGCCACCTGCGGGCCGGCGGCGGGGCGCTGGGCGAGATCGAGGAGGACACGGTCGCGGCCATGATCGGCGTCGCGGTCAACGCCGAACGCCTGATCACCGCCGGGCCGCACCCGTACTTCGACGGTGACCTGCTGTTCTTCACCGCGAGCGCGGACCAGGGCGGCTCGGGCCTCGACCCCGCCCGCTGGCGTCCGTACGTCGGCGGGCGGATCGAGGAGCACGCCGTCGACTGCGCGCACTACCAACTGGCCGACCCGGGGCCGCTCGCCCGCGTGGCCCGCGTCCTGAAGGAGAGACTGCGATGACCAACCCGTTCGAGGACCCCGAGAACGACTACCTCGTGGTGGTCAACGACGAGGCCCAGCACGCCCTGTGGCCGGCGTGGATCCCGCTGCCCGCGGGCTGGCGCGACGTGTACGGGCCGGCCGCCCGCGACCTGTGCCTCCAGTACGTCGAGACGCACTGGACGGACCTGCGCCCGGCCTCCCTGGCCCGCGCGACGGACGGGCGCTGACGGCTCCCCAGGGCCGTCCGCGTCAGGGCCGCCGTCTCTCCGGGGACGGCGGCTCGACGGCCTTCGGCTCGTACGCCCGCAGCACCAGCGACGTGGTGACCGGCCCGAAGCGCGCGATGCCGTCCACGACGGCCTCCAGGCGGGCGGCGCCGGCCGTGTGCACGTCGAGCAGGAAGCAGTCCTCGCCGGTGAGCCGGTAGACGCCGACGACCTCGGGCAGGCCGGCGAAGTGCTCCAGGCAGGCCGGGATGCGGGCGTGCGTGGTGCGCAGCCGGATCACCGCGTGGATGGTGAGCCCGAGCCGGGCCGGGTCGACCACCGCCCGGTAGCCGGTGATGATGCCGGCCCGCTCCAGGCGTTTGATCCGGGCCGACACGGCGGGCTGCGACAGGTTGACGCGGCGGCCGAGCTCGGTGACGCCGAGCCGCCCCTCGTTCTGCAGCAGGCCCAGGAGCTCGCGATCGACCGCGTCCAGGGAGTACGGGTCCGATGGTTCCGACGTTCCGCCCGTCATCTGCCTTCCGTTCATCGGCGGCCGGCGACTTCATCCGCTCGCCCGACCCATACTGACGCCCATGCACTACCTGATCATTCCCGGCATCGACGGTTCGGGCGAGGACCACTGGCAGAGCCTCTGGCAGGCCCGATGGGGCGCGGCCGCCACCCGCATCGCCCCGGCCTCCTGGAGCGAGCCGGACCTGGAGGACTGGTGCCGCGCCATCGACCGGGCGGCGGAGGGCGCGGTCCTGCTCGTCGCGCACAGTCTCGGCTGCCTGGCCGCCGCGCACTGGGCGGCCCGGCGGCCGGGGGCGGCGGCCGGGTTGTTCCTCGTGGCCCCGCCCGACCCGGCCGGGCCGGCCTTCCCCGCCGCCGCGGCGCCCACGTTCGTCCCGTTCGTCCCGTCGCCGCCCGGCGTGCCCGGGCTGGTCGTGCACAGCGACGACGACCCCTACTGCACGCCCGAGGCCGCCCGGCGGCTGGCGGCCGGGTGGGAGCTGCCCGCGCTCAGCGTCGGCCCGGCCGGCCACGTCAACGCGGCGAGCGGCCTCGGCGCGTGGGAGGCCGGGCGGGCGCTGCTCACCGCGTTCGCGGCCGGCGTACGGACGCCCGTCAGGAGATGACCCCGGCGCGCGCCGCCGCGAAGGCGGTGGCGGCGGCGCGGTCGGCGGCCCGCTCGTCGAGGGGTTCGCCGGTGTTGAGCAGGGCGTAGTAGAGGGGGGCGGAGACGGCGGCGACGACCCGGTGGGGGTCGGTGCCCGGCGGCACCTCGCCGCGCTCGACGGCGTCGGTGACGCAGCCGGCCCACTCGGCGATGCGGACGGCGTAGAAGCGGTGCAGCGCCGCCGCGGCCTGCTCGTCGCAGAGGGCGGCGGCGATCAGCGCCTTGAACAGGCGTCCCTGGCGGGGGTCGGTGAGGGTCCTGACGACCAGGCGGGCGTTGTCGCGCAGGTCGCGTTCGAGGTCGCCGTTGCGGGAGCGGGGCAGGGAGGTCTCGGCCATCTGCTGGAGCAGGTCGGCGGCGAGGGCGCCGGGGGAGCCCCAGCGGCGGTAGAGGGTGGTCTTGCCGACGCCGGCCTGCCGGGCGATCTCGGCCAGGTCGAGGCCGTAGAAGCCGCGCTCGGCGAGGGTGTCGGCGGTGGCCTGGAGCACGGCCTCGCGGACGCGGGCGGTGCGTCCTCCTGGACGGACGGCGCCGGGTGGTGGCGAGGCTGCCATGAACACTCCTTATCGGGACGGGAGTTCCCTTAAGCCGGGACGGGGTGCTACTGTTCCCTCATCTTAACGGAACTTCTGACCCGTTTATGGAGGCGCTCGCGCCATGACCACCACCCGACCCCTGCCCGCGTCCCTCGGCGAGGCGCCGCCGCGCCACCTGACCGGCCGTCTCAAGGTCACCCTCGCGGTGCTCCTGGTCGCCCAGTTCATGCTGGCCGTCGACTTCTCCATCCTGAACGTCGCCCTGCCCGCCATCGGCGACGACCTCGGCTTCTCCCTGGGCGGCCTCCAGTGGATCGCCACCGCCTTCGCCCTGTGCGCGGCCGGGTTCACCCTCTTCTTCGGCCGCATCGGCGACCTGCTCGGCCGCAGGCGCATCTTCCTCGGCA
This sequence comes from Actinomadura luzonensis, assembly GCF_022664455.2. Classification (NCBI taxonomy): domain Bacteria; kingdom Bacillati; phylum Actinomycetota; class Actinomycetes; order Streptosporangiales; family Thermomonosporaceae; genus Actinomadura; species Actinomadura luzonensis. Next base: position 8,770 of record NZ_JAKRKC020000003.1, on the reverse strand, counting down.
GCCTCGCCCTGCTCGGCGCGGCCTCGCTCGCCGGCGGCCTGGCCCCCGGCCCGGAGATCCTCATCGTCGCCCGCGTCGCCCAGGGCCTCGCCACCGCCGCCGCCACCCCGGCCGGGCTCGCCCTGCTCACCACGTCCTTCCCCGAAGGGCCGCTGCGGCAGAAGGCCCTCGGCCTGAACGGCGCCCTCATGTCCGCCGGGTTCACCGCCGGGGCCGTGCTCGGCGGCGTCCTGACCGACCTGCTGTCCTGGCGCTGGGCGTTCCTCGTCAACGTGCCCGTCGCCCTCGCCGTGCTCCTCGCCGCCCCCGCCGTCATCGCCGAGTCCCGCCCCGCCGACCGCCCCAAGCTCGACCTGCCCGGCGCGCTCAGCGTGACCCTCGGCCTGCTCGGCGTCGTCTACGGCCTGACGCAGGCGGGCGAGCACGGCTGGACGCACCCGCTCGCCCTCACCGGCCTGCTGGCCGGCGCCGCCCTGCTCGTCGTCTTCCACCGCGTCGAACGCCGCGCCGCCCAGCCGCTCGTGCCGCTGCACGTGCTGCGCCGCCGCACCGTGGCCTGGGGCAACCTGCTCGGCCTGGTCGCCTTCGTCACCGAGACCTCGCTGGTCTACCTGCTCACCCTCTACCTGCAGAAGACCCTCGGCTTCTCCGCCCTCGCCGCCGGGCTGTCGTTCGGCGTGCTCGGGCTCGGCACCGTGGCCGGCGGCCTGCTCGCCCCGAAGGCCATCGCCCGCACCTCGACCGTGACCGTCCTGGCCGGCGGCGGCCTGCTGCAGGCCGTCAGCACCGCCGCCCTGCTGCTGCTCGGCGACACCCCGGCCGCCATGGGGCTGCTGCTGCCCGCCACCTTCCTCGGCGGCGTCGGCAACATGCTGGTCATCGTCGGCTTCATGGTCACCGCCACCACCGGACTGCCCGACCGCCAGCAGGGCCTGGCCACCGGGCTGGCCTCGATGTCGCAGCAGGTCGGCATCACCATGGGCACCCCGATCATGTCCGCGATCGTCACGGCGGCGACGGGCGGCGTCGTGACCGCGGGAGCCGTCCTGCACGGCGTCACCGTCGCGATCGCGGTCAACGCGGCCCTCGTCCTGCTCGGCGTCCTCGCCGCCGTGCTCTTCCTCCGGACGAGGCCGGCGCGGCGGGCCTGACCAGAAGGCTCCAAGCGCCGCCCGAGCCGCCCCCGCGACACTGCGGGACCATAGTCGCCCGACCAACCCCAGCGAGGAGCCGAACGTGAGCATCGAATGGGCGCCGCTGTCCGCCGCCGACCTGCCGGAGCTCGCCGGGCTCGTCCAGCGGTGCCTGGCCCGCGACGGCGGGCTCCCGGCGACCGCGTCCCCGTCCTTCCTGGAACGCAGGTACGTCACGGGCCGGGCGGTCGGCGCGTTCGCCGGCGGGCGGCTGGTCGCCTGCGGGGCCGTCCGTCCCGAGGGGACGGCGACCGGCCTGGTCGATCCCGACCACCGGGGCCGCGGCCTGGGGTCCGCCCTCCTGGACCGGCTGCCCGAGGGCCCGGTCCGGCTGGAGACCGAGTCGCTGACCCCGGAGGCCGACGCGCTCTTCCTGGCCCGCGGCTTCCGGCGGACGTTCGCCGAGGACGTCTGCCGCCGCGACCTGGCCCGTCCCCTCCCGGCCGCCCCTCTCCCGCCGGAGCTGACCGTGGCGGAGTGGTCCGCCGGCACGGAGGAGGCGTTCCACGCGGCCTACTCCGCGTCGTTCGCCGACCGTCCGGGCTTCCCCGGCTGGTCCCGCGAGCAGTGGGTGGACTGGCTGGTGGACGACGAGTTCCTGCCCGGCTGCTCCCTCGTGGCCCGCGAGGCGGACGGCACTCCGGCCGGCTTCGTGGCGTGCGCGGAGGGCTTCCTCATCCAGGTCGGCGCCGTCCCCGCCTGGCGGCGGCGCGGCCTGGCGCGGGCCCTCGCGGTCGCCGCGCTCGGCCGGATGCGCGCCGCCGGCGCGGCCGAGGCGCACCTGGACGTCAACGTGAACAACCCGGCCTCGGCCGCCCTGTTCCGCGGTCTCGGGTTCGAGGTCGTCGCCCGCCGGGCCCGCTACGAGCGCTGAGCGGGCGGCCTTGGGCCGCTCTTGAGGACGATCTTCCAGAGCGGCCCAAGACCCGTCGCGCACGATGGCGGCACCTCGTACGAAGACGGACAGAAGGAGCACCGCCGTGCCGACCACCGCGCACCCCGACGTGCCGCAGATCACGCTCCCCGGCCAGGCCGCCGCCGCGCCGGGACCGCTCGACATGACCAACATGTACCTGGCCCACTACGGCTTCCGCCGCGACCTCGGGCACCTGCTCACCTCGGCGGGCCGGGTCCGCCTCGACGACCGGCGGCGCATCGCCGCGCTGCGCGAGCACCACGCGTGGGTGCTGTTCGTGCTGCACCACCACCACACCGCCGAGGACGAGACGGTCTGGCCCAAGCTGCGCGAGCGCGCCCCGCACGCCGTCGGCGTCATCGACGCCCTGGAGGCCGAGCACGAGGCGTGCGACCACTGGATCGGCGAGAGCACCGACGCCTTCCGCGCCTTCGAGGCGGCGCCGTCCGAGCAGGGCCGCGAGCGGCTCATGACGGCCCTCCGCACGCTGGCCGACATCCTCGGCGCGCACCTGGCGCACGAGGAGAGCGACGGCATCCCGCTGATGATGGCGCACATCACGCCGGAGGAGGACGCGGCCATGCACCAGGGGATACTCAAGGAGTACGGCTTCCGCAAGCTCGTCCGGCTGGTCGGCTGGACCACCTTCGAGCTGCCCGCCGACGCCGAGGCCCACCTGCGCAGGAGCGCGCCCGGCCCGCTGCTGCTCGTCCACCGCCTGACGGGCGGGCGCTACCGGCGGCGCATGGCCGCGCTGTGGGGCTGAGCGGCTGTGGGCCGGGCCAGCTCCCGCTCCACCCGCTCGGCGTGCCGGGCGTGCCGCCGCGCCGCCTCGTCGTCGCCGAGGACCGCGGCGAGCCGCGCCAGCGGCCGGCTGACCGGCCACATGAGCATCCCCAGCCCGGAGATGCCCATCCTCCCGGCGTACGGCGCCGCCTCGGCGTACAGGTCGGCGCAGGCCCGCCGGTCGCCCAGCGCGGCCCACACCTCGCAGCGGATGAGCAGCCAGAACAGGTAGACGAACGTGCGGGGGAGCGGCGGCTGCCGCTCCCACGGCCCGAGCACCCGCCGCGCCTCCTCCGGCCGGCCGGTCACCACCAGGTAGTGGGCGTAGGCGTCCACGTTGAACCGGTCGAGCAACGCGCTGGAGATGTCCTCCGGCGGCGGGACCGCGTCCGCCTCCCCGCGGCGCAGCCGCATGAGCGTGACCTGGTACAACGCGCCGGCCGTGCTCGACTCCGCGCCCCACATCGAGGTGGCCCGGTGCTCGGCGGCCGCGGCCTGGAGCAGCGCCTCGGCGTCCGCCAGGTCGCCGCTGTGCAGCAGCAGGCCGAGCCGCAGCCAGCTCAGGATGATCCGCAGGTACGGCAGGTGCGTGCGCCCGGCCAGCCGCTCCGCCTCGGCCAGCAGCTCCTGGGCCGCCGGCACCCGGCACAGCTCCAGCAGCGTGCCGCCCTGGCAGGTCAGCCCGATCGCGCGCAGCTCGTCGTCGCCCGCCTCCAGCCCGGCGCGGGCCATCTCCTCACCCGCCGCCAGCCGCTGCTCCACCTGGTCGGGGTGCAGCAGCGCGTAGAAGCGGGCGAACAGCACCCGGCCCAGCAGCGTCGCGTCGTTCTCCTCGCGGGCCAGCCGGACCGCCTCGTCGGTCCACCGCTCCCGCTCCTCCGGGGTGCGCCCCGGCTCGTAGTACGTCTGCAGCGCCAGGCAGGCCAGCACCCGGGCCCTGGCCGGCCGCTCCAGCCCCGCGTCGGCGGCCAGCTCCAGCAGGTCGGCCACCAGGTCCGCGTCGTGCTCGCCGTAGACCTTCCACGGCTGCAGGATGCGGCCGCCGTAACCGGTCGCCGCCTCGATCCAGCGCCGCCGGTCGCCCGCCTGCCTGGCCAGGCTCCTGACGCGGGTCAGCTCGGCCTCCTGGCCCACCGCGTCGCCCGCCCCGAACCTGGCCTCGGCCAGCGCGAACAGCAGGTCCATCCGCTCGGCGGGGCCGAGCCCGGGGTCGTCGGCGGCCACCTGCCCGGCCCGCTCCAGCAGCTCCACCGCCACGTCGTACGCGCGCAGCCGCTTGGCCTCCTCGGCCGCCCGCCACGCCGCCCGCCAGGCCCGCGCCGGATGCCCCGCCGGGATCGCCGCGAACCAGTGGTGCGCGGCGGCGGCCAGCCGGTCCACGGCCGAGCCGCCGCTCCGCGCCTCGATCGCGGCGGCCACGGCGGCGTGCAGCCGGGCCCGGCGCAGCACCGGCACCACCTCCGTCAGCGCCTCCTGCACCAGCGCGTGCACGAACAGGAACCGGCCCGGCCGGCCCTCCGCGACCAGCCCGGCGGTCAGGGCCGGCTCCAGCCGGTCGAGCGTCGTGTCCAGGTCGAGCCCGGCGGCCTCGGCCACGATCGTCACGTCGAACTCCCGCCCGGCCACCGCCGCCACCCGCAGCAGCTCGCCGCACGGCTCGGGCAGCCGGTTGACCCTTCCGAGCACGACGTCGCGCACGCCGAGCGGCAGCGCGCCGGGGCCCGGCGCGCCCGGCTCCAGGTAACGCAGCAGCTCGGCCACGAAGAACGGGTTGCCGTTCGTGCGGTCGCGCAGCGCCAGGACGTCGGTGCCGGCCGGGGTCAGCTCCGCCAGGTCGGCCGCCGACAGCCCGGACAGCGGCAGCCGCACCGCCCGCCGGCGCGACAACGCCTCGAACGCCTCGGCCAGCGCGCCCTCCGGGGGCGGCCGGTCGCGGGCGGTGCCGACCACGGCGAGGGCGCCGTCCAGCACGTACTCGGCCAGGTAGCCGAGCAGCCGCAGCGAGGAGCGGTCGGCCCAGTGCAGGTCGTCCAGCACCACCAGCACCGGACGCCGGCCCGCCGTCAGCGCCCGCGCCGCCGCCTCGTAGGTGCGGAAGCGGGCGCCCTCCGGCTCGGCGCCGGTCGCCGAGCCGACGCCGGGCAGGTTCGCGCGCACGTCGGGCGGCAGCGGCGGCAGCGCGTCGGCCAGCCGTTCCAGCACCGTCACCCACGGCCAGAACGCCGGCGCGCCCTCCGTGGCCGCGCACCGCCCCACCGCGACCGTGAAGTCCCGCGCCCTGGCCCGGCCCACCAGCTCCTCGGCCAGCCGCGTCTTGCCGATGCCCGGCTCGCCGGTGATCAGGGCGAACCCCGGCCGGCCCGCCGCCGCCTCGTCCAGCAGCGCGTCCAGGGCGGCCAGCTCCTCGCGCCGGCCAGCGAGGCCCCGCTCGGTGGCGGCCGGCGGCGCCTCGCGCCCCGGTGGGGGCGGCCGGTGCGGCAGCAGCGCGGGCGACTGGCCGAGGATGTCGCGTTCCAGCGCGCGCAGCTCCTCGCCCGGGTCGATGCCCAGCTCCTCGGCCAGGATGCGGCGCGCGGTGCGCAGCGTCTCCAGCGCCTCGCCCTGCCGGCCGCACCGGTAGAGGGCCAGCGCCCGCAGCGCCCACAGGCGTTCGCGCAGCGGGTGCTCGTACGTCAGGGCCTCCAGCTCGCCCAGCAGCTCGCCGTGCCGGTCCTGCCGGATGACGGCGCCGACCCGCAGCTCGCGGGCCCGCTCCCGGGCCTCGCCGAGCCGCGCCCGGACGGCGGCCACCGACGTCTGGTCGTCCAGGTCCTGGTACGGCTCGCCCCGCCACAACGCCAGCGCCTCGTCCGCCAGCCGCTCGGCCTCCGCCGGGTCGCCGGCCGCCTGCTCGGCCTGCCCGACCAGGCGCAGGAACCGGGTGGTGTCCACCTGGCCGGGCTCGACCGCCAGCGCGTAGCCGAGCGGGCCGAACGTCAGCAGCCGGCTCTGCGCCCGCGCCGGACGGCCCGGCTCCAGCAGCCGGCGGAGGTTGGAGACGTAGGAGTGGAGCGACGCCTGCGCCTCGGCCGGCGGCTCCTCGCCCCACAGGCGGTCGATCAGGGCGGCAGGCGCCACCGGCCGGCCCTCCGCCAGCACCAGCGCGCTCACCAGCGCCCGCAGCTTCGGTGATCCGATGCGGCACGGCAGCCCGTCCGCGCCGACGATCTCCAGCGGGCCCAGCACCCGGATGTCCACAGCCTCTACCACTCCCGCGAAGTCGCCTGATCCTACGACAAGAGCGGGCGACGCGGGCCCTCAGCCGGGGGAAGCGATCACGGTCCGCACGTCGATCGGGCCGCGCAGGAACCGGTGCCGCCGCGCGAGGTCGGCCAGCCGTTGCAGCCCCCGCACGTCCAGCCCGACGGGATAGGAGCCGGCGTCGGCCCGCGCCGCCGCGCGCGGGTCGATCCTCAGGTACTTGGGCAGCGTCCTCGCCACCAGCGCGGGATCGGCCGCGATGCGCCGCTGCGCCTTGGCGATCGCGCGCTGGAAGGCCGCCAGGGTGCGGGGGTTGGCCCGCGCCCACTCGCCGGTGGCGGCCCACCCGGAGTCCGGCAGCCCGGCGAACTCCCCGCTCATCGCCTCCTCCAGCACCCGCACCTTCGACGCGCCCGCGGTGACGAACGGCTCGGCCAGCAGCGCCGCCGCGAACCGCCCCCTGTTCAGACCCTTGACCATGTCGGGGTAGCTCGTCTCGGCCAGCTTGACGTCCTGCCTCGCCAGCCCGTGCCGCTCCAGCAGGGCGGTCAGGGCCAGCGTGGGCAGCCCGCTCAGCCCCGGCACCGCGATCCACTTGTCCTTGAGCCCGGACACGTCCCTGATCCGGGAGCCCGCCGGGACGGTGAGCGCCAGGCTCCGGGGCCCGGCCCGGTGCATCCCGCCGACGATCTTGATGTCCTTGCCAAGGGCGTTCGTCGCGAGCGCCGTGCAGTAGTCGCTCTCGACGATCGCGAGGCGCTTCGTGAGGAGCAGGGGGACGCCGGCGGCGCCGGCCTGCACGCTGACCGGCCGCACGGTCAGCCCCTCCGCCGCGAAGTACCCCTCGGACTGCGCCACGAACAGCGGGAGCGCCGCGGCGGTCGGCACCCAGCCGACGTCGACCGTGCTCTGCTCGGGCGGGGCGGGCGGGGAGACCGCGTCCGCGGCGCGGCCGGGCAGCAGCCGGGTCGTGACGGTGCCGGCCAGCACGACCACGACGACCAGGGCGGCCGCCGTGAGCGCCACGAGGTTGCGCCGCCGGCGCCGGTGCAGCTCGTACGCCCGGACGGTCAGGTCCCGCTCGGGCATGTCGTCGGCGATACGGCCGAGCTCGTCGCCTAGCCACGTCATCGGCGGGCCTCCTCGGTACGGTCCGGGCTCTCCAGGGTGGCGAGGCGGGGCGCCAGCTCCGGCGCCAGCGCGCGCAGCCGGGCCAGCGCGTGATGCGTCTGGCTCTTCACCGTGCCGACGGAGCAGCCCATCAGGTCGGCCACGTCGCGCTCGGTGCGGTCCTCGTAGTAGCGCAGCACGAGCACCGTGCGCTGCTTCGGGGTGAGGCGCATGAGCGCCTGGCGCAGGACGATCCGCAGCACGGTCGAGTCCTCCGGCGAATGGGGGCGGTCCGGCAGGTCGCCGCTCGGCAGCTCGCCCGCGGCGCGCCGCCGCCGCCACGAGATGTACTGATTGACCATGGTCCTGCGGGCGTAGGCCTCCGGCCGGTCCATCCCGCGTAACCTCGGCCAGCGGCCGAGCATCCGGACCAGCACGCTCTGCAGCAGGTCCTCGGCCAGGTGGACATCGCCGGTGAGCAGGTACGCCAGGCGCAGCAGCGCGCGCTGATGGGTGTCGGCGAACGCCCGGAAACTGGCATCGCGATCCAACGTCTCTCCTCGGGTCGGTCCCCTTCAAACGCCGCGGGCGACCCGGAAGGTTGGCACCTCGCCTCGCCTTCGACGGCGATCAGGCCGGCGAGGCGGCCCCCGGGGCTCTGCGGCCGGTGGGGGCGAGGGAAGCGGTCATGGGCCTCATGGGCCCGCGCCACCGTCGCGGTGGCCGAGGCTCTGCGAGACGGCGGTCGCGGTGTCCCGCACCGCCGCCGACACGCCGGCCAGGCGACGCTCGTCCACCCGCCGGTCGAGCATGGTGACGCAGACGCAGTGCCGGACGCCGCCGTCGGCGTCCCGGACGGGAGCCGAGACGCCGACCGTGCCCGGCGTGATCTCGCCGTCGCTGACCCAGTAGCCCTGCGCGCGGATGCGGCCGAGCATGTCGCGGATGGCCCCGGGGTCGGTGGGGGTGCGGTCGGTGTAGCGGGGGAGGGGCGCGCCGAGCACCTCCTGGAGGAAGCGTTCGTCCTGGTAGGCGAGCAGGGTCTTGCCGGCGCCCGCGTTGAGGCCGATGGTGTCGCCGATCTCGACGGTGACGGCGGTCTCGGCGTTGATGTCGAGCCGTTCGACGCAGACGTAGCGGTGGCCGCGCAGCGTGTAGAACAGCACGACCTCGCCGGTCTGCTCGGCCAGCCGGATCAGGTGCCGGCGGGCGGTCGTGCGGGGCGCGCGCCGCCCGGCGGCCCGGCCGAGCGCGACGGCGGCCGGGCCCAGCGAGTACGACCCCCGCGCCTCGGCCTGCTCCAGGTAGTGGCGCGCCTCCAGCGACCGCACGATCCGGTGCGTCACCGCCTTGTGGATGCCGAGGTGCTTGGCCAGGTCGGAGACCCGCCACTCGGCCTGGCCGACGAACGCCTCCAGCACCGTCAGCACGCGGTCGACGCCCTGCAGCGACGCGGACCTGGCGGGCTCCTCCGTCACGTCGTCCTCCAAGCGCGCGCGTCAGTCCCGGGAATCACGGTGACCAT